>CAIVLG010000099.1 GCA_903906695.1 uncultured beta proteobacterium
CCGGATGAAAAGGTACGCAAGGACTCCGGCGAACTGCTCGCCATGTTGACGCCTATCGTCAAGGCGTTCCTGACCGACAACGGCTGGACCGCGACTTCGGCTTGTCTGCAGGTGTTCGGCGGTCACGGCTTCATCAAGGAATGGGGCATGGAACAGTTCGTCCGCGATGCCCGCATCAACATGATTTACGAAGGCACCAACACCGTCCAGTCACTGGACTTGCTGGGCCGCAAGATCCTGGGCAACAACGGTGCCACGCTGCGCAAATTTGGCAAGCTGGTCGCCAAGCTGGTGGAAGAAGAAGGCGTCAACGAGAAGATGGCCGAATTCATCACGCCCATTGCCGTACTGGGAGAGCAGATGACCAAGTTCACCACCGAGATTGGTTTCAAGGGTTTCCAGAACCCCGACGAAGTCGGAGCCGCTGCGGTGGACTACCTGCGTGTTGCCGGCCACCTGGTCTTCGGCTACTTCTGGGCGCGCATGGCGCAAGTCGCTTTGCGCCAGATTGCCGCCGGCAATGTAGACACGTTCTACCTGGCAAAACTGCAGACGGCGCGCTTCTATTTCGCCAAATTGTTCCCGGAAACGGCTACATTGATGCGTACCGCACGCTCGGGCAGCAAGGTGCTGATGGATACCGAAGCGGTATTTGCGTAAAGCGTTTTTTCGTTCGTTCAACTACAAAGAGGAGATCACCATGTTTCGTTTCATCATTGCATTCACACTCGGCATCCTGTCGGCCTCTGCTATGGCGCAGATGACGCCGGTCGGCCTCTGGAAGACCATCGATGACGATGGCAAGACCGAGAAATCACTGGTTCGCATCACGGAAAAAGGCGGCGTGCTGACTGGCGTGGTGGAGAAAATCTTTGACGCCGCCAAGCTCGACTCCAAGTGCGACCAGTGCAGCGACGAGCGCAAGGACAAGCCGGTTCTGGGCATGACGCTCATTCGCAACGTGCGGCAGGACGCCGACGACAAGGCACTGTGGAGTGGCGGCGAGATTCTTGACCCCAACAATGGCAAAACCTACAAGACACGCCTGAAGCCCGTCGATGGTGGCAAGACGATGGAGATGCGTGGCTATATCGGGTTCTTTTACCGCACCCAGATCTGGCACCGGGTGGAGTGACACTGGCCCCGGGCTCGTCCGGGGCGGTGTGAGAAAAACAGCTTAGGAGTATTTTGTGAGTCGATTCCAAGTCCGTAAAGTTGCCGTCCTGGGTGCCGGCGTGATGGGTGCGCAGATTGCGGCGCATCTGGTCAACGTCAAGGTGCCGGTCATCCTGTTTGACTTGCCTGCCAAAGAGGGTCCCAAGAATGGCATCGTCAGCAAGGCCGTCGATGGTTTGAAGAAGCTCAAACCGG
The DNA here is from genome assembly GCA_903906695.1 of uncultured beta proteobacterium. GTDB lineage: Bacteria > Pseudomonadota > Gammaproteobacteria > Burkholderiales > Burkholderiaceae_C > Rhodoferax. The sequence continues at coordinate 1,372 of CAIVLG010000099.1, forward strand.
CACCGCTGGGCGTTGCCGAAGACGCAGCCCTGATCGTCCAGGCCAACTATGAAGAACACCTGGAACTGCTCAAGGACTGCGATCTGGTGATCGAGGCGATTGCCGAACGCATGGACTGGAAACTCGATCTGTACCGAAAAATCGCCCCCTTTCTGGCGCCGCACGCGATCGTTGCGTCCAACACCTCGGGGCTCTCGATCACCCGGCTGAGCGAAGCACTGCCCGAGGAGATCAAGCCACTCTTCTGTGGCATCCATTTCTTCAATCCGCCACGCTACATGATGCTGGTGGAATTGATCAACACGCCCACCACCGAGCCGCAAATCCTGGACGATCTGGAAACTTTTGTTACCAGCGTTCTGGGCAAAGGCGTGGTGCGCGCCAAGGACTCACCCAATTTCATTGCCAACCGCGTTGGCATTGCCGGCATGCTCGCCACCATGAAGGAAGTGGCCAATTTTGGCCTCAGCTACGACGTGGTGGACGACCTCACGGGCAAGAAGCTTGGCCGCGCCAGCTCTGGCACCTTCCGCACCGCCGACGTGGTGGGGCTGGACACCATGGCCCATGTCATCAAGACCCTGCAGGACACGCTCAGTCTTGAAGTCGATCCTTTTTATGAGAGTTTTGCCACACCCGAAGTGCTCAAGACCCTGCTCGAGATGGGCAATCTGGGGCAAAAGACCAAGGCAGGTTTTTTCAAGAAGGTGGGGCGCGAGGTGTTGCGCTTCGAACTGGATTCAAAAGAGTACGTGCCGGCCGGGCAGAAAGCTGACGAGGTGTACGCCCGCATGCTAAAAAAACCTGCGGCACAGCGCCTGCAACTGCTGCGCAACAGCGAGGGCGCGCAGGGACAATTCCTGTGGGCCATTCTGCGCAACAGTTTTCATTACTGCGCGGTGCATCTGGCGTCGATTGCCGACAATGCGCGTGACGTGGACTATTGCATGCGCTGGGGTTTTGGCATGAAGCAAGGCCCGTTTGAGCTGTGGCAGGAAGCCGGCTGGCTAATGGTGGCCAACATGATCAAGGATGATATTGACGCCGGCAAGGCTCTGTGCAAGGCGCCGCTGCCGGACTGGGTCTTCCAAGGGCCGGTGGCTGACGCTGGCGGCGTCCATACAGAACAAGGATCCTGGAATCCCACCAGTGGCCAGTTTGTTCTGCCACGCAGTCTGCCGGTCTATGCGCGCCAGCACTTCCCGGAAAGCGTGCTGGGAGCCAATGCGCCGGCGGCACAGACCGGCGGCAAGACCTTGCACGAGGATGAAGCCATCCGTCTGTGGACGCTCGATGACGAGGTGCTGATTGCCAGCATCAAGACCAAGATGCACGCCATCAGCCCGGGTGTGGTTGAGGGCTTGCTGCAAGGCATTGAACTGGCCGAGGCCGGCTATCAGGGTCTGGTGGTTTGGTCACCCGACGAGATGTTCTCTGCCGGTGCTGATCTGCAAGCCATGCTGCCGGCCTTCATGATAGGTGGCGCCGCAGCGATCGACGGCGCCGAGGCCGAGATGCAGCAAGCCATGCTCCGACTGCGCTACGCCAATGTGCCTGTGGTGTCGGCAGTTCGTGGTCTGGCATTGGGCGGTGGTTGTGAGTTAGCGGTCTATTCGTCCAAGCGGGTCGTCGCCATGGAAAGTTACATCGGCCTGGTCGAAGTAGGTGTCGGCCTGGTACCCGGTGCTGGTGGTCTGACTTACATTGCCCGGCGCGCCGCCGAGAATGCAGCCGCCTCTACCGGCAAGGACTTGCTGCCTTTCCTGACCGAAGGCTTTACGGCTGCTGCCATGGCCAAAGTGGGAACCAGCGCGCTGGAGTCACGCAAGCTCGGTTACCTGCTGGAAAGCGATGTGATCGTGGCGCACAAGGATGAGTTGCTGTTTGTCGCGATCAACGAGGCCAAGGCGATGTTCAAGTCTGGCTACCGGGCGCCACACAAGCGGATGTTCCAGGTGGCGGGCCGCAGTGGTGTGGCCACTATCAAGGGTTCCTTGGTGAACATGCGCGATGGCGGCTTTGTCAGCGCGCATGATTTCCACATTGCCGGCCTGATTGCCGAGGTTGTGTGCGGCGGTGATGTCGATGCCGGCAGTCTGGTGACAGAAGAGTACGTGATGGCGCTGGAACGCAAGGCGTTCTGCTCGTTGCTGACGCACCCCAAGACTCAAGAACGCATCATGGGAATGATGTCCACCGGTAAGCCAGTGAGAAATTAATAACTTTGTGGGACAGACCAAGAATTGCGCAGCAATTTTGCTCTGTCCCCAACTGATTGAGAAGAGTTCCTATGAAACAAATTCAAGAAGCCTATATCGTTGCCGCCACCCGCACGCCGATTGGCCGTTCGCACCGCGGCTATTTCCGCAACACGCGCCCGGACGCCTTGCTGGTCAATGTACTGCAGGCAGCACTGGCGCAGGTGCCGACGCTGGACCCGAAAGCGATTGAAGACCTGATCTGCGGCTGCGCCATTCCCGAAGGTCAGCAGGGTTTGAACATTGCCCGCATTGGCGCCGTGCTGGCCGGTTTGCCGACCAGTGTCGGCGGCATCACCGTGAACCGTTTTTGCGCGTCCGGTCTGTCCGCTGTGCAAATGGCGGCTGACCGCATTCGTGTCGGCGAGGCCGATGTCATGATGGCCGCTGGTGTCGAGAGCATGAGTATGGTGCCCATGATGGGCAATGCGCCTTCGCTGTCGCCTGCGATGTTCAACAATGACGAGAATATCGGCATTGCCTACGGCATGGGCTTGACCGCCGAAAAGGTTGCGAGCCAGTGGAAAGTCAGTCGCCCGGCGCAGGACGAGTTTGCAGTGGTTTCACACCAGCGTGCATTGGCGGCGATGGCGGCGGGTCTATTCAGGGACGAAATCACACCCATTGAGGTGGTTGACCGCGCACCCGATCTGCAAAGTGGCGGTGTGATCGAGACCCGACGCACGGTCGATCTGGATGAAGGTGCGCGGGCCGACACCACGATGGAAGGTCTGGCCAAGTTGCGGACCGTCTTTTCGGCCCGAGGGTCCGTAACCGCCGGCAACAGTTCGCAAACCTCGGATGGCGCGGGGGCGCTGATTCTGGCCAGTGAAGCCGCCGTCTAGCGCTTCGGCCTGAAGCCGCTGGCTCGCTTCGTCAGCTTTGCCGCCAAGGGGGTGCCGCCGCACATCATGGGCATTGGCCCGATTGAGGCCATTCCTGCGGCTCTGCGCTACGCCGGTCTGAAGCAGGACGACATCGATTGGATCGAACTCAACGAAGCCTTCGCAGCGCAATCGCTGGCCGTCATCAACACCCTGGGTCTGAATCCGGCCAAGGTCAATCCCATGGGCGGTGCGATCGCCCTGGGACACCCGCTCGGTGCCACGGGCGCCATCCGTTCAGCCACCGCCATCCACGCACTGCATCGCAACAAACTGCGCTACAGCATGGTGTCGATGTGTGTTGGCATGGGGCAGGGCGCCGCCGGGATCTTTGAGCGCGTCTGAGGCGCGTCACGCACCGGACTGCAGCAGGCTAGCGGTACGGGCATACTGTGGTGATGAACATGCACCCGTTTGACCTTGCACTGCAACTTACGCCGCTGGAGCCAGGCGTCTATGGCGGGACCACGTCCGAGACCTACTGGAATATGGTCGGGCCCTTCGGCGGCGTCACTGCCGCTACCGCTCTGCACGCCGTATTGCAGCATCCCTCGCTGCTGGGAGAGCCGGTTTCCCTGACAGTGAACTATGCCGGCGCCTTGCTGGCAGGTGCGTTCAGGATCACGGCGAGCGCACGACGCACGAATCGCTCGACCCAGCACTGGACGATCGAAATGACACAGGCCAACGCGTCGGGTGTGCAAGAGGTGATGCTGACGGCCACCGCACTCACGGCAGTCAGGCGTCCGACCTGGGGCAGTGAAGACACAGCGATGCCAGGCGTGACACTGCCGGCTGGTATGCCGGAAGAAAAACCCATGACCGGCGTTGAATGGATCCATCGCTACGACATGCGCTTTGTTGAAGGCGCTTTTCCGACCGAGTGGGATGGCCGCGGTGACAGCAGTCTGTCACGGCTCTGGATGCGCGACATGCCACCACGCGTGCTCGACTTCTGCTCGCTCGCTGCCATGGCCGACATCTTCTACCCCCGTGTCTATCTGCGTCGCGCCCTGCGCGTCCCCGCTGGCACCGTGTCGATGACGGTTTATTTTCATGCCGATGGCGCGCAGTTGAGGGAAGCGGGCATGGGTTACCTGCTCGGTCAGGCGCGCGCGCAGACCTTTCGCAATGGCTTTTTCGATCAGACGTCGCAGTTGTGGAGCGAAGCCGGTCTCCTGCTGGCAACCACCAGCCAGATCGTCTATTACAAAGAATGAACAAAGTAGCATTGATCATCGGTGCGGGTGACGCCACGGGCGGCGCTATTGCCCGGCGCTTTGCGCGGGAGGGCTTCACCGCCTGCGTGACCCGGCGCAGCCTGGACAAGCTGCAGCCCCTGCTCGATGCCATCCGCGCCGAGGGTGGTACAGCGCATGGTTTTGCCAGCGATGCTCGCAAGGAAGAAGAAGTGAAGGCGCTGGTCGAGCAAATCGAATCTGGCATCGGGCCGATCGAGGTGCTGGTCTTCAACATTGGTGCCAATGCGCCCAGCAGCGTTCTGCAGGAAACGGCGCGCAAGTATTTCAAGATCTGGGAGATGGCCTGCTTTGGTGGTTTTCTCAATGGCCGCGAAGTTGCCAAGCGCATGGTGCTGCGTGCAGAGCCGCAGCGAGCGCAAACCATCCTCTTCACGGGTGCTACGGCATCGCTGCGTGGCAGCGCCAATTTTGCGGCCTTTGCCGGCGCCAAGCATGCGCTGCGCGCGCTGGCGCAAAGCATGGCGCGTGAGCTCGGACCGCTGGGTGTGCATGTGGCCCATGTGGTTATCGACGGCGCCATCGACACCGCTTTCATCCGCGATAATTTTCCGGATCGCTACGCACTGAAGGCGCAGGATGGCATCCTGAATCCGGAGCACATTGCGGATCAGTACTGGATGCTGCACTGCCAGCCGCGCGACGCCTGGACGCATGAGCTGGACCTGCGTCCCTGGCTTGAAAAGTTCTGACAGGATTTTTATGAATGGAGACAAAATGAGCAAGACCGTTGAGTATTATTTTGACTTCGGCAGCCCCGCCGCCTACCTCGCTTCGACCCAGTTGAAGGCTCTTGCAAGCGATACCGGGGCCACGGTGGTCTGGCGTCCGATGTTGCTGGGTGGCGTCTTTGTCGCCACCGGAAATCACTCACCGGCCAGCGTACCCGCCAAGGGCAAATACATCTTTGCTGACTTTGCTCGCTTCGCCAAACGCTACGGTGTGCCGCTGAAGATCAATCCGTTCTTTCCCATCAACACCATCACCCTGATGCGTATTGCGGTTGGCCTGCAGTTGCGCAATGATCCGCGCTTCATGGACTATTGCACTGCCATGTACCGCGCCATCTGGGTTGAAGCGCAGAACATGAACGACCCCGCTACCGTCGGCGCGGTGTTGCAGGCGGCGGGCTTTGACGCGCCGGCCTTGCTGGCACTGGCCAGCGAGCAGGCGGTCAAGGACAAGCTCAAGAGCGAGACGGAACTTGCCGTGGCGCGTGGCATCTTTGGTGCTCCCACCTTCTTTGTCGGAGAGCAGATGTTCTGGGGCCAGGATCGCCTCGATTTTGTGCGTGAAGCACTGGCCGCTTGATTGGGACTGGCATGAGTGAATTACTGATAGATCGGTCCCATGGCGTGCTGACCATCACGCTGAACCGGCTGGACAAGAAGAACTCGCTGACGCGAACGATGTACAGTGGCATGGCCGAGGCACTGGCGCAGGCGGATGCCGATGTGGCCCTGAGTGCCGCTGTGATTCAGGGGCACGAGACCGTGTTCAGCGCAGGCAACGACATTGGCGAATTCCTGAACCGGCTCTCCAGCGGTGAAGAGTCGCCGGCGTTCCAGTTCCTGCGTGCGATCAGCGTTTTCTCAAAACCATTGGTGGCAGCCGTTTGCGGTCCGGCCGTTGGCATTGGTACCACCATGTTGTTCCACTGCGATCTGGTTTACGCCGGGGACAACGCGGCTTTTTCCATGCCCTTCGTTAACCTTGGCCTGTGTCCGGAGGCGGCATCGAGTTATTTGGCACCGCAGCTCATGGGCTACGGGCGTGCCGCTGAAGCACTGCTGCTGGGTGAGCCCTTCCTGGCTGAAACCGCGCTGGAGATGGGGCTCGTCAGCCGCATCGTGCCGCCGAGTGAAGCCTCGGCCCTGGCGCAGCGCCAGGCGCGCAAACTGGCGGCCAAGCCACAGGGGTCGCTGATCGAGACCAAGCGTCTGCTGAAGAAAAGCCAGAGTGGCATCGTCGCTGAGCGTTTGCTTGAAGAGGGCGCCAGCTTTGCCCGGTTGCTGACGGAGCCGGCGGCACGCGAGGCCTTTACCGCTTTCCTGGAAAAGCGCAAGCCCGATTTTTCAAAAATCTAGACCACAGGAGAGCAGCACATGAACACAGCACAGCCAGGCGCGGGCATGAAGGGAAAAACCCTTTTCATCACCGGTGCCTCACGTGGCATCGGTCTGGCCATTGCCAAGCGCGCCGCGCTGGATGGCGCCAACATCGTCATCGTCGCCAAGACCACCGACCCGAACCCGAAACTGGCTGGCACGATTTACAGCGCCGCCAAAGAGGTGGAGGCGGCCGGTGGTCAGGCGTTGCCGCTGGCGGTGGACATTCGCGACGACGAGGCGGTCTTTGCCGCCGTTGCAAAGGCGGTCGCCGCCTTTGGTGGCATTGACATCCTGGTCAACAATGCCAGCGCCATCAGCCTCACGAATACCGAGGCCACGCCAATGAAGCGCTTTGACCTGATGAACGGTATCAACGCGCGTGGCACCTACCTTTGCACCATGGCCTGTCTGGCAGAGTTGAAGAAGTCGGGCGCCGCCGGGCGCAACCCGCAGGTGCTGACCATGTCGCCACCGCTTTCGATGAAGACGCACTGGTTCCAGGGCCACACCGCTTACAGCATGGCCAAGTACGGCATGAGCATGTGCACGCTGGGCCACGCCGGCGAGTTCAAGAAATACGGCATTGGCGTCAACAGCCTGTGGCCGCGCACCGCCATCGCCACCGCTGCCATGCAGATGATTCCTGGTGTCGATGTGGCCCTGTGTCGCAAACCCGAAATCCTGTCCGACGCCGCCTACCTGATTCTGACCCGCGACAATTCGGTCAGCGGCAACTTCTACATCGACGACGAGGTGCTGGCAGAGCACGGCATCACCGACCTGGAAAAGTATTCGGTCACGCCAGGAACCAAACACTTCATCCCTGATTTCTTCGTCGATTGATCTTTCCGGAATTCAGTATACGAATCCTCGTCATCGCGAGCCTCCGATTTGGCGTTTCGCAGCGCGGCATGAAATGACGCAATGTTTGAGCTTGATGCCTACCCCGGTTACTACAGTCAGCCCAATTACGTTCCAACGGCTGCATTGATGGGAATGGGTCTGTGGTTTGGCAGTCAGGGACATGGACGCCGTCACTGGCCGCCAACTTCTCCAAGCACCCGAATTTCAAATGGATAAATTGACTTGCACGACATCTGGCAGGCTGCAGGCGGCCTTGCACTTTTCCACATTGTGACACCGAGCCCTTTTAGTAAATCATCGCGTGGTAGATAACTACTAATTCGAGCTCCAGTGCCTCATAGCTCAGCAGGCTACCCAAACCACGGACTGACGTGGGGTCTACGACTTATTCGACAAGTTACCCACAGACTTAGTCACGGATTCGAGGGATAAGGCCTCTTGACTCTACCCAAAAAAAGCAGCTGTACTGGTCGCGCTCTATGACTGCAAAAAATACATCCGGGGCTTGGCAAATTTGAAGTTTAAGTGGCTGAAATGTGTCTTGGCCCGCCATAGCAACCTGGATCGGTGATGAATTGCGAAAACCGCTCGCTTACTTCTACTTGATTGACCCCGTGTGTCATCTTTGTCGCATCACTGACAGTAGCCCCTGAAATGGCGGGCATGTCGGCAAGCCCCACGTGCCAGATCCGACAAAACAAATCCGGGTGGACCGGTTTTCGGGTGGCACGAAATTAGCTATTGAACCCTTGTGCGGCTGCAGTTGGTCGCCAGAAGGGTATTCATGCAAGCCAACACCTATGTCAGCATCGGCCAGATTAGAGCGCTGGGTGCGATGCTTGACTTGCCTGCCGGCGGTGGCTGTGGCACGCAGGGCGGCGAAGGCAAGGCCAGTTGCGGCTCGTCGGCTGGAGCGCAGGATATGCCCGAACACATTTGGGACAAGGTCAAGAACCACCCCTGTTACTCCGAAGAAGCGCACCACCACTTCGCGCGCATGCACATCGCGGTCGCGCCAGCCTGCAACATCCAGTGCAATTACTGCAACCGCAAGTACGACTGCAGCAACGAATCGCGCCCCGGCGTGGTGTCGCAGAAACTCACTCCGGAGCAGGCCGTCCGCAAAGTGCTGGCGGTGGCCAGCCAGATACCGCAGATGAGCGTGCTGGGAATCGCCGGTCCGGGTGACGCGCTGGCCAACCCGAAGAATACCTTCGAGACCTTCCGCATGCTGCAGGAACAGGCCCCGGACATCAAGCTGTGCCTGTCAACCAACGGCCTGGCGCTGCCGGACTGGGTCGATGAGATCTGCAAATACAAGGTGGATCACGTCACGATCACCATCAACATGGTAGACCCGGCCATCGGTGCCAGGATCTACCCGTGGATCTTCTGGAAGCATCAGCGCATCACCGGTGTTGCCGCAGCCACCATCTTGCACGAGCGCCAGATGTTGGGGCTGGAGATGCTCACGGCACGTGGAGTACTGGTCAAAGTCAACTCGGTGCTGATTCCCGGCATCAATGACCAGCACCTGATGAAAGTGAACCGCGAGGTGAAGAAACGCGGCGCCTTTCTGCACAACATCATGCCCCTGATCAGCGAAGCAGAGCACGGCACCGTGTTCGGCCTGAACGGACAGCGCGGCCCGAGTGCTGCGGAACTCAAGGCGGCGCAGGACGCCTGCATGGGTGGCGCCAATCTGATGCGGCATTGCCGCCAGTGCCGGGCCGACGCCGTCGGTCTGCTGGGCCAGGACCGCAGCGAGGAATTCACGCTCGACAAGGTCGATCAAATGGAAGTAGTCTATGACCTGGAGCGGCGCCGTGCATACCAAAACCGAGTCGAGCTTGAACGCGCTGCTCAGCAGGCGGCCAAGCAGCAAGCACTGGCTGCTGCGGCGGCGATCAAGCTAGCGCCAGAACTCAAAGTGTTGCTGGCGGTGGCAACCAAGGGCGGCGGTCGGGTCAACCAGCATTTCGGACATGCGAGCGAGTTTCAGATTTTCGAAGTCTCTGCGGCGAAGGCGCAGTTTGTGGGGCATCGCCGGGTCGACCATTACTGCCAGGGCGGCTGGGGCGACGACGATCAATTGCCGTCTGTGTTGCGGGCCATCAACGATTGCCACGCCGTGCTGGTGGCCAAGATCGGCGCCTGCCCCCGGGATGAACTCAGGCAGGCCGGCATTGAACCCGTGGACCGCTATGGGGGGCAGTTCATCGAACAAGCCGCGCTGGACTGGTTCAACGACTATCGGCAACGCATCGCCAGCGGCACCGTTTCGCATCAGGATCGAGGTGACGCAAGCCTGCGCCAGGGTGCCTTCTCCGATCTGGCGGGCAGCTTGGCCCAGGCCGCTTGAATTTCAGTTATTTCACAACTCTCCAGGAGATTTGCCATGCCCATGAAAATTGATTCTTCCACTTGCACCGCCTGCTCGGCCTGCGAGCCGGAATGCCCGAATGTTGCCATCCGCGAGAAGAACGGCACCTACATCATCGACGTCAAGAAGTGCACCGACTGCGAAGGTCATTTCGACTCGCCGCAGTGCGTTGCCATTTGCCCGGTGGATGGCTGCATCGTCAAAGTCTGATGCCTGCCCAGCTTGCCATCACACCCGCCGCAGAGAAGTTCATCCGGCGCATCGTGCGCTTCTCCGGCCTGCCTGAAAGCGCCGGTCTGCGCCTGCTGGTGAGTGCGGGTGGTTGTTCCGGTTACAGCTCGGAGTTCAGTGCCGAAGCTGCAGCGCGACCGCAAGAGGAAACGCTGCTGGTCAACGGAGTGCGACTATTCCTGCCGCCAGAAACAAGCGCGCTGCTCGATGGCGTGACGATCGACTCCGTTGAGACCGCGACTCAATCCGGCCTGTCTTTCATCAATGCGAAACAGTCAACCTGTGCTTGCAGCAGCTCCGAGCTCGCACCGAATCCCGGCCCGGCCAGGATCGAGATCAGCGCCATTGGTGGCAGACGCACAGCGTCTCCCGTGCTGGTGCGCTGAGCGCATCGAACAGTGTCATGGACGCCTGCACCCCAATCTTTGGCGACGAGCTCGCCGCGTTTGCCATTGGTGCCATCGGTGGCGGACTGAGCCCGCAGGTCGAATCGCTGATCCAGGAAGCGGGCCTGCTGCGACATCTGCCGGCGCAAGCCTTACTCTTGCTGGAGCGCGCCCGAGCGGCGGCGCCGCGCCATCCGGCGCCTTTGATTGCACTCTATCGTTTTCATTTTTATGCCCATCAATTGACACAGGCTCGCTCAGTTGGTAGTGATGCAATGGCCATTGCCCGCACCGCTCTGGGGCCTAATTTTGGTGACCAGCCACCCAGTGACGACGCGGCGCGACATGACGCCGCAGTGCGTTTTTACCTGTTTACGCTCAAAGGCCTGGCCTACCTGAATCTGCGCCTGAACGATCTGGACGAAGCACGCTTGCTGCTCGGCGAACTGCGCCGCCTGGACCCGCAAGACCACGTCGGTGGCGCTCTGCTGTCTCACGTGCTCAGACGCTACGAAAAGGGCGAAAGCTCTGATGCTCCGTTCGGCTATCCAGTGCGCGGTTGGCGCGCCACCTCTCCTTGAAGAACACACCATGTCTGACATCAACCGCGACGACGATCTGATCGAACTGGCTGCTCCGCCGCGCTTTGACTACGGCGAGCGGGTGGTGGCGCGCTCGGCGGTCCGCAACGACGGCACCTACAACGGCCGCGACATCGGCGACGTGCTGGTGAACAAGGGAGACATCGGCTACGTCACCCGTATCGACACCTTTCTGCAGCAGTTCTACATCTACGCCGTGGATTTCGTCGATACCGGTCACCGTGTCGGCATGCGCGCCAAAGAGCTCTGCACGCTCGACAAACTGCCTGATGAGGTGCTGCAAAAGCTGGGGAGCAAGCCTGGCCCTCTGCAACTGCTGGGGGTTTCGGCCTCTGGTCTGGAGGAAAAATGAATCCGACCGAACAACGCGCCGCGGCGTATTGCTGGGGTCAGCGCGTCATCGCGCTGGACGACTTGAGTAACGATGGCAGCTACCCTGAGCGCCCGCTCGACGCCCTGCTGGCAGCGCGAGGTTCCCTTGGCGTGATCGTCAAGGTGGGCCATGCCCCGGAGATGAATGAGCCAATCTACCTGGTTCAGTTTGAAGACTGCGTCATTGGCTGCATGGAGCTGGAAATCATAGCGGCACCGGCCGGATTGTTGCCGTTGCCGCAGGACATGAAATGAACACGCAAACGGCTGTCGCGGCGCCAGCCCACGGCCAAGTGCGAGACTTCATGCAGCACCGCCTGGAGCGTGCGCTGCGGGAGCGTGTGCGCTACCGCTATGTTCGTCCGCGTGTCTTGCGTGAAGGCGAGAGTTTTCGAATCCAGAGCCCGTGCTGTTCGCGCAACGTGGACCCCAACGGCGGCATGATCGATATTGCGCTGCTGGTTCCGCTTGCGGCAATGGCCGGCGCCACGGCGTCGGATCGGCCGCGTCAGCGCTGGAGCCTCTGCGCACGCAATCACCTGCGGAAAAGCTGGGAGTCAAAGTATGAGAGCGGGCAACTGGACGAGCTACTGGACTTTCTTTGCATTGACCACGAGCGCCAGTTCTGGCCCTGAAAACCTGTGATACACCAACCTGGGAATCGATGATGAAACTGATGATCCGCAAAGACAGCAAGGGCACGCTGACCGGCTATGTGGCCAAAAAAGATCTGGAGGAACCGATCATCGCCATGGTCAACCCGGGCATGTGGGGCGGGCTGGTGACGCTGGCCAATGGTTGGCAGTTTGATCTGCCCGCCATGCCGGCCGACACGCCCCTGCCGATCACCGTTGAAGCACGTCGCATCGCCTCGTCGGTAGCCGAAGATTCAGGAGACTGAGCATGCGCACTTTGGTCGACGACCTCGCCCGCAGGCTCGATGCTGGCGCCGTCATTCCCTACCTGGGGCCTGACATGCTGGCGCTGTGCCTTGACGCCCGCGTGCCGGACAACCCGGTCGCGCTGGCCGAGATCATGACCAGCAAGGTGAGCGTGCCGCACAAGCTTCGCAAGCGATTGACGCCAGCGGCCCAATTCATCGAGAACTTCAAACACCGCAAGACGGTGGTGCACCTCATGAATGGCGCCTTTGCCCAGACGCCTGCGCCTTCAGCGCTGCATCTGGCGCTGGCCGGCAGTGGCGCCGGGCTTTGGGTCGACACCTGGTATGACGACACCATGGCCGACGCGCTGTCACAAACACGCGAGCCGGGGAGCTGGGTCCAGGTCCAGGGCCTGTCGCAATCCGAGCATTTCGGCCATTGGACTGGCGTCTACAGCGATGCGGGTACCTTGCTGGCGGAGATGCCCATTGCGGCAGAGCGGATTCTCTACAAACCCATTGGCAGTCACCATCCGGCGGGCAACTACCTGGTCTCTGACAGCGACTTTGTTGAGGTGCTGACCGAGATTGACATTCAGACGCCGATTCCGGCGGCGGTGCAAACCTGGCGCACCGGGCGCCATTTTCTGTTTCTGGGTTGCCGCTTTGACGACCAGCTGACGCGCTGCTTTGCGCGCCAGATCATGAAGCGCTCCAGCCAGCAGCACTGGGCCGTGCTGCCGCATGAGCCAACACGCATGGAAGCACGCTTTCTGCAGGAGCAGAACATCACCCGTGTCGCCATGCCGCTGGCGCGGTTTGCTTCGCTGTTGATGGATGCGATGCGAAGTGAGGTCGCCCTGACCTGAACTCCTCCCCAATCAAGGCCACGGCCAGCGTGGCACACATGCCAGTTGCTCTTTGGCAATAATGCATTCGTCAACGCCTACAGCCGCAGCCTGTAGACTCCTCGAAAGCTTACTGGAGGCACCAGACATGTGCGATAGCCATTTCAGTTTATTTGATCGCGAAATTCGTCGCAACCACCCTCATGAGTGATCCGGCCTTGAGCAGCTTGTTGAATGCGCTCAACGGCATCTTTATCCAAAGCGGTTTGCTGCGCGAATACTATGTGACTCGCAATGGCAAAGAAGCAACCCGACGTTTTTGTGGTGTGGGCGAGTTCAGTGGCTCACTGGCAGATTTGTTGTCACAAATGCCCGCGGGGGTGTTCATAGAAACGCTGGAGCCTTGCCAGACGCTGGAACTGGACTGGTCCGCTGTGAATGATCTGTCCTTCGCTCACCCCAGCCTCATGCTGCTCATGCGCCGCTTTGCCGAAGGCTTGTATGTGCGCAAGATGCGGCGTGAGTTTGAGATGCTGACGCTGAGCGCCGCTGAGCGCTATGCGCGCTTTGCACAAACTGCGACGACGCTAGAAGCCAGATTACCTAGGCACATGGTGGCGAGCTACCTCGGCATTACACCAGTGCACCTGAGCCGGATCGTTGGCGCCGAAAAATCGCCCACAACAGCAGCAGCGCAACCAAGAAGAAGGTGAATCGGCCGAACACCAAAGGCTTGGCCCATTCTGCCGGCACCAAATAGATCAGTAGTCCGATAGGCAACTGCACCCAGCGCAAGGTAATGCAGAGTGCCATTTCCAGTCGGGTCTTGGTGGGCAAAGCAAAACCCAGCATAAACAACGCCAGATAGCTGACGTGAAACTTCACCAGCGACTCCCATACCTGCAACTCAATGTGCGTCGAACTGATATTTTGGCCGAGCACTGCCATTGATATCATGCTCAAAAAGTGCATGTTTTCGAGCAGATCCAGTACAGCGGACACTCCAATAAGCGACGACCCCGCGATCAGCAGCGGACGCGACGGTGTGCTATTCCATACCGCAATGCCCAATGCCAGAAACATGGTTGAGTAGAGAACAATAAACATGTTGTCCAAGCCAATAGTGGCTCGCAGCACCGGTGGGTCTTTTAGCAGGACAGCGGTATAGTCACTGCTGCTGTGCATGTACTGCAGTGGGTCTTGTCCCACGCCCAGCACGATGAAGATGCCAAGCATTAGCAGCACCATGAAAGCGGCAGCCAGCGCCATGCGACTGGTAAGGGTGGCGGAGTCCAGGGGCGCAACAGCTGTGCGCAAGATGTTGGATGGTGTAGTCATAAGAATTGGGTTAAGTGCGATTGGTAACCCGGCGGGTTGCCGGATCTGTCGCCATTGCACTGGATATGTGACTTCGCAGCATTAACAAATGTTGCATCGTCGGCACCAAGCGATCGAATTGGTTTACAGGTCCGGAATTAAAACGCGGATTTGTAAAAGAAAGTGAGGGCGTTGATGTGATGCCATGGGCCGGCCTGCCCTGACCTGATGCCTCACCCGATCAGGGCCACGGCCTTGATTTGAACCCAGACCGATTTGCCCGGAGCAAGGCCCAGACCGGCGGCAGAACGCCGGGTCAGGCGTGCCAGCAATGCAGAGGAACCTACCGTGAGCCGCATCAGTGTCAGCGCCGGGTGCGCGTCGTCCGCCAGTTGATCGACTGTGGCAGGCAGACAGTTCTGGATGCTGATGCCACCGACTTTTTCCAAGGCGATGCTGACGTCGCGCGCCAGAATGCGAACGCGAACATGGTGGCCGATTGAATGGCCGCTGTCACGCACCCAAAGACTGCCACCGGGAAACTCGACCCGGGCCAGATGCCACTTCTGATCGTGCTCGGCAACCACCGCGTCGAGCACGACGCCGGCATCTTCGCCCAGATGGATTGGCAAGTCAACGTTGGCCAGGGCTTCTTTCAGGGGACCGTCGGCCGTGATGCGCCCTGCCTCCATGGCAACGATATGGTCGGCCAGGCGCGCCACTTCATCCGGGGCATGGGTGACGTAGATGACAGGAATATCCAGTTCGTCATGAAGCCGTTCCAGGTAGGGCAGGAATTCATTCTTGCGTGCCAAATCCAGTGCCGCCAGCGGTTCATCCATCAGCAACAGGCGCGGGCTGGTCAGGAGCGCGCGCGCGATCGCCACCCGTTGGCACTCACCGCCTGAAAGTCCCTGTGGCATGCGCTCCAGCAGGTGCCCGATTCCCAGCAGTTTCACAATGCGATCCATCGCGACGCGGCGTTCGGAGTCCGGCACGCGCGACTGACCGTAGCGGAGGTTTTGCCCGGCACTGAGATGTCCAAACAAATTGGCCTGCTGGAACACATAGCCCACCGACCGCTGATGCGTGGGCATGAACACGGTTTTGCTCTGCCAGGTGTCCCCGTTGACAACGAGTTCACCCTGGCTGGCCCGGGTCAGACCCGCCATGCAGCGCAGCAGCGTGGTCTTGCCGCATCCGGAAGGGCCAAAAAGAGCTGTCACGCCCTGACCCGGCAAGTCAAGTGCGACGTCCAGTTTGAAGCCCGGGTAGCTCAGCTCGAAGCGGGCCTGAATGCTCATGGCTGCCGATTCCAGCCGCGGCTGTAAAGAGCCAGCAGCACCAGAAATGAGAAACACAGCATGCCAGCGGCGAGCCCATGGGCGTTGGCGTATTCCAACGCCTCGACATGGTTGTAGATGGCCATCGACAGCACCTGGGTCTTGCCCGGGATGTTGCCGCCTATCATCAGCACCACGCCGAACTCGCCCACGGTGTGGGCAAAGCCAAGCACCGCCGCCGTGATAAAGCCGGGCCTTGCCAGCGGCAGGGCCACGCTAAAGAACGCATCCCAGGGTGACGCCCGCAGCGTGGCGGCCGCTTCCAGTGGCTGCTCACCGATGGCTGCAAAGGCCTGCTGCAGCGGTTGCACCACGAAGGGCATGGAATAGATGACCGAGGCCACCACGAGGCCAGCGAAAGTAAACGGCAGCAGGCCCAGGCCGAGCGCCTGGGTCATTTTCCCCAACGGACCCTCGGGTCCAAGCAGCACCAGCAAATAGAAACCCAGCACGGCCGGCGGCAGCACCAGCGGCAGCGTGACAATGGCACCGACCACGTTCTTCAGGCGCGAGCGGCTGCGCGCCAGCCACCATGCGATAGGCGTGCCCATCAGAAGCAGCAACACCGTGGTGAGGCCCGCCAGTTTGGCAGTCAGCACGATCGCTGACAGGTCGGATGGAAGTGGCATCGCGTGGCTATTCCTCGGGCGCAAAGCACTTCTTGAAATCGCAGCATTCGCCGCACGAGGGCGCGGGGCAGACATAAATGCCTTCCCTGGCGCAGTAGTGGCGGTAGATGAACTTCTTCCACTTCATGTCACCTGTGTTCAATGCCGCCAGAGCGGGGAAGGCGGTGTTCATCAGCGTGGAGAGTTCGCCCCGATTGGCCAGACCAAGGTCCTGCCATAGGTGATCCCGGCCCGCACAACCCCTGGCCACGATCTGCGCTATCCAGGCTTCGGACTCGGTCCGACCTGCGCGGTAGTCAAGCAACAGATTGAAGAGGTCTAACAGTTCTGCGATCTCCTGGGCGCCACCGCCTGGCAGCTTGAGTTGAGGCCCTGGAAAGTATTCGTCCATGAGTTGCTGAAAGTCGGCAGGCGCAAGACCCAGCGTGTCGGGCAGCACGCCTTCATTGCGGGAACGGCCAACCAGCAGGCTCGCCATCACCGGTCGCAGCGGATCTGCAGCGGCCTGCGTCGGTGCGGGCCGGTCCAGCAGCTCTGCAAGTTGCGAGGAGCGCCTTGCGCTGGATGAACTCATGTCATGCAGCATAACCACGTCAGCGCCGTCATGGGTTCGCATATCAATGGCGCGAAAAAAGATCGCGCAGCTTGCACAAGGTGGTGGTGATGTCGAAGCGCGTATCGGCCAGGGCCTCGCCGGCGAGAATTTTTTCCAACGCGGTCAGTGGATCGGTCTCACCGGTCAGCAAGACCTGGGCGCCCCATTTCGCCATGTGACGCAGATAACCGTCGCCAGCGCTGGCGGCCACCAGGATCTCAACGCCCCGCAGCGGATGCGGGCCGTCGTCCTGAAAATGGTGCGGCAGTTGCTCCTTGCTGAGCTGAACGCGTTCGGGCTCGGGCAAGGGCTGGCCCGGCTGGCAGTCGAACAACAGCCAGTCCCGGTTCTGGCCGGCATGACCGGAGACCTTGCTCCAGTTGTCCTTGGTGGCGATAGCGATTTTCATGGTTCCGATATTTCCGTTCCCGCAATGGCAGGTGCTGACCTGTGAGTGGATAGCTTAGCAAACAACGTGCCTGACACAACTCCATCGTCAGTCGTCGGCAAGGCAGCGTTAGCGGTTCTTGTTGAACGCTTGCTTGTCCGCTGGTCAGCCAAAAGGTCGGCTTTGCCTGTATCGAGTGCTGCAGGGCAAAGATATATCCGTCAGGCAAAAGCATTGCGCCCGCCAACAAAGGTTTGATGCGCTAACGCTACTAGCATTATTCCCACGTGTTCGATTGCATTTCACTGTTTCGGAGTTCGCTGTAAAGGCTAAACAATCAGGAGTAGAAGATGAAATTCACAAAAACCACAATCGCCCTTTCCCTTGGCATCGCAAGCTCGGTTTCAATGGCCGGCGGCTTCGATGGGCCCTTCGTGCAAGTCGGAGTCGGTTTCGCCGACGCGCAAACCAAGGCCACAAGCCATTGGCCCGATACCAACATCGACGCCACGGTCGCGGATAACAGTTTCGTTGGCCAGATTAGCGGTGGCTATGCGCAGTCCTGGGGCAAGTTCTTCCTGGCCGCGAGCGTCTATTACGTAATCGGCGACCAGAAGGCCGGACGCGCCGACCTGAGTTCCCTGCAATACGGGACGAACACCTACGAGTTCAAGAACACGAACACGTGGGGCATGACCATCGATCCGGGCATCAACCTTAACGACTCGACGACTGCCTATCTCAAACTGGGCTATGGGAGCACCGCTGGCAAAGGCAGCGAAACCTTCCAGAACGTCACCTACAACTACGACAAGACGTACGGCGGATTCAGCTACGGTGCCGGCGTCAAGTATCGGTTGACACCAAATCTCTATGGCGTGGTGGAAATCCTGCAAACAAACTACGGCCGCTCGACCTTCTACTTCCCAGACGGGGACATCTCCTTCAAACCGGCCTCGCTCATCGGAACAGTTGGTCTGGGTTACAAGTTCTAGGCGCCACTGTCTGGACCGACGCACCCCCATCAGGTTCACTCCCCCTATCACCACCAGCGCCTGTTCTGTCCCACTTGTCACCGTTCTTTTGACCGGACAGGTCGCAGCTAACGAATACCCAATCTGGATTTGTTGCCGCCTCCAATGTGGGGAGTATCAAGTTTTTCCAATTCAGCGCACAAAGTGCGGGTCAATTTGCGAACTTTGACTATGCACATCGAATTCGCCACCCATGAGCAAATTGAAATACTGAAGAAACAAGACTTCTGATCAAGAACTCTCTCTACGCGATCCTAAGAAAGTCAATTGCCACCAAAGTTTGACCCGCAAGTAGGCTGCTTCGGCAGGAAGGCGTCATCAATCGACACTCCGTAGCCGATTGCAAGTCGGTTGGTCTCATTAGCCAGACCGATAATTGCAAGCAACTCCCCAAATTGCTCATCTGTCATGCCTTTGGCTTTCGCACCTGCTGAATGCGAGGCAATGCAATAACCGCAATTGTTCGTGATGCTCACAGCCACGTAGATCAATTCTTTGGTGAGCGGATCGAGTGACCCGTTGCCCATCACTTGCTTGATGTTGCTCCAGATTCGCTGCAAGTTCTCAGGGTGATTGGCCAGAACCTTCCAGAAATTATTTACCCAGTCTGTCTTGCGCGTCGCCATGATGTCGTCGTAAACAGCTTTAACGGTTGGCGATGCCTGGTCGTATTCGATTGGTGTTTGAAGTGCCATGTTGCCTCTCGGTCGCGGGGTCAGTTTCGGATTCAGTGGACAGCGTGAAAATTTGAGTTACAAACAATGCTTGCACTTTATTCGAAAGATGCAAGCAAAGTCATTGTCACTTCCCCTCACTGCTTCCACCATTCTGTCGAGGAGCACGCGCAGAACGGAGAAGCTGACCTTCGCATCTGCGGTGACACGCCGTGCCCGTCCCGCTCTTGTGCAGCGAAAGTTTCCCTTCGCCGTACAGCGCCTATGGTGCTTTCGATAGGGTCGCCCTGAACGCCAAATAGTCTTCAGCCGTGGTCTTCGGGTCTTCAGTCATAGGGACGTGACCCACACCGGCCATCACTTTGACCTGACTCTTTGGAAAAACCTTGGCCAGCGTTCGCACGGAAGCGGGGGGGACAATTTGGTCCTGCTCGCCGGTAACGATCAATGTCGGTGTCTGCAGATTGCTGAAGAGTGACTCGATGGGAGCCTTGACGGCCACCATGTCCTTCAGGATCTTGCTGTGAAAGTCAAAGTCTTTCTTGGAGTTTTCCAGAAAGTCGTAGGCTACCGAATACGGAATAAACAGGGGTTTGCCAAACAACATCTCCCATTGCTTGGCCTGCTGATCCTGTGTTTTCACAAGTAGGGGGAATTCACCAGTGAAGATGTAATGTTTCATAAGCGCCGAATCAGTGAATTCGCGAGTTGCGCCAGCGTCCAACAGCCACAAACTGGCAACTTCGTTCGGATACTTGGCGGCATACTTGGCCACCACACCACCACCCATGGAACTTCCACCCAGATGCACTGAAGCGAGTCCTAAACCCTTGATGAATGCGTGGAGGTTTTCCACCTGCGCGTCATAGCTGTAGTCCGCATTGGGGTTACGCGAGGCATCGCCAAAGCCGGGCAGGTCAAGGGCGTACACGGTGTACCTGGACGTCAGGTAACGCGCGACGCGACCCCAAGCGTCCTTGTTCGCGGTGAAACCATGCACCAGAATCAGCGGCTCGCCAGTGCCACCGGCGAGATACGGAAAGGTCCTACCTTGGACTTCCAGTGTTTTCGCATGTAGTCCAGCAGCACTGCGGGACATATCTCGCAACAACTTAGCTGTGGTCGTCGGCGCCAGCCTGTTCATGGCTGCGGCCACGCCGAAGAGCACTGCCAGCAAGGCAATCAAGCCGACCAAGATTTTCTTAACCATTGATGATCTCCTCAGTTGTTGAGCTTTGGAACTTTATCGGAACCCACTGCGGCAATCATGCCACCCGTAGACGCGCCAGGTGGCGCGTCAAGAACTCCAACTCGTCGGCCACGATCTGCTCGAAGCCGGCGCCGCTGTAGTAGTCGAAGTGACCATTCGGATAGCTTTTGACTTCCGCGCGTGCCACGCGCCCGGCGATGGCATGCGTGGGCGCCGCCGGGGCGATGGTGTCGTTCTCGGCGATCGCAAATAGAATCGGGATCGTTATCTTCGCTGCCCGACGCCCCGGCATGTACACCGTCAAACCAGTGCGTGCGCATATGCGGTTGCGCCATGCACCGGAAGCCAGCAGCTCCGGAGGAACCAGCTTCATGTAACCCTCCATGCAATCGGCTGCGGTCATCATCGCGACTTCGCCTGGTCTTCCGATCAAACCGATGTAGCGCGGTGACAAGCCGAGCAAGTGCCGCACCAGGTCGAGCAAGCCGTTGAGTGTGATCAACAGCGCCGTGAACATCGGAATCTTGAGCATGCTCGCGAGCCCGTTGCTGAAGGGTACTTGCGAGACCGCCGCCGCGACGCCGAGTTCCTCGCTCGCAAGACGCATCACGTGCCCGCCGCCAAAAGATGAACCCCAGATTGCCACACGGTTGGGATCGATGTTTGGCAGCGTCTTGCCAAACGCGATGGCCGCACGCCAGTCGTCGAGCTGCTTGCCAACCGACATCAGCTCGCGCGGCTCGCCTTCGCTGCCACCGTAATGGCGATAGTCGAACACGAGCACGCCCAAGCCCGCCGACTGGAAACGCAGCGCGTACGCATCCAGACCAAGCTCCCGGGTTGCACCGAGTCCATGCGCCATGATGACGAGTGCGCTGGGTGTGACGCCCGGCGCCGGATAGAACCACGCGGCGCAGCGAAGGCCCTGTGACGAGAAGAAGAGATCCTGGCGTGGGGCTTGTGTCATGGAGAGGGTCTGAATGGATAGGGCAATTGCTCTGTAGTCTTGGCGCATTCTTTATCTCGGCCAATCAATTGTCAAATTAGTTCAGAAGTCTCGCCAGTGGCAGACCTGGCCTCCCATTGACTCACAGACCAGCGTCGCCAAACTGATTACGTGAATGTCCCCAGTTTGGAGAAAACCAATCGAATATCCAGCCTGTGTGATGATGGCCTCTTCATCCTGAAAATGCTGGACCGGCTCGGCGACGAAGACGTCCACCAGCGCAATCAACTCCTGTGCTGAACGCCTGTTGAGTACGGCCAGCAACAAAGTGTTGAGCTTGCGGAATAGTCCCCCGGTGCCTTACATCGACGGTCTGTTTGCCGCTTTCATGCTTGGATCGACAGACCCGTTGCAGCGGCCTGGCTGGAACGGCGTCGACCTGTTCTACTGCTTCACGAACCGCGGTATCTTCGTCAACTTGATCAGGCTTGGCCAGTGACAAGCCAATGCTCAGCGTTCAAGAGCTTTTTCGCTCGGTCTTCGAGTAGTTGCTCAGGTGCCCCGCGCGCGCCGCTTTGGCTCGGTTGGCGGCGATGATGGCTTTGCTTTTGCCGGGTGCCGTGGGTGCGCTCACCTGCTTTTCCAGAGATGCGCTGTTGCAATGCGGGCAGCTTGGTGTGCTGTCTGCGCGCACCAGTTTTTCAAAATGCTGGCCGCAGTCCTGGCATTGGTAGTTGTAGATCGGCATGCTGCTCTCCTGTTGCTGTAGTCAACCCGACAGCGCCAGCAGGCCGCTGGTCTGATCGGTAATGCTGCGCACGATGTCGGCGTGCAAACGGTGCAGCCAGCGCTGCGGCAGGGCGCCGGCACCACAGCGCGCGCCGGCCAGCATGCCCAACAGCGCACCCGTGGTATCGGCGTCATCGCCCTGGTTCACTGTGGCTACGAGGGCGGTCTCAAAGTCATCGTGCAGCGTCAGATAGTGCAGCACGGTCTGCACCGTGTCCACGACATAGGCAGTTGCACGACCCCGATAGGGCACAAATCGAAAGGCCGGGTTCTCGCTCACCCACTGCGCCGCCCAGCTTTGACATTCGCCCTGGCTTGCGCCGCCGAGCAATTGGCGCAGCAACTCCCCGATGCCCAGCGTGGCCGCGTCGGACAGGGGGTGGTGGTGCGTCAGGTGCGCCTGCGCGATGGACAGTCGTATGAAATCGGCGTCACGCCCCAGTGTCGCCAGCACCGCTGGCAGGTTGCGCATCAGTGCGCCATTGCCGGCGTCACCCGGGTTGTAGGCGCCGGCCAGCGTGCCCTCGTGCATGAAGCGCATGATGCCGCGCCTGCAGGTATTGCCGCAGTCCACTGGCTTGCCCTTGAACCACAGAACATAGGCCCGACCGATGCTGCGCAGCAAAGCGTCATCGCCATCGGCAAAACGTTGCAGGTCACGCTGGCCGCCCTGGAGCAGCGCGCTTCCAAGCGCCAGACTCATGGTCGTGTCATCGGTCACCTGGCCGCGCGCCAGTTTGAGCCAACCGCCGCCGATGATCTCGCGATGCACGCCGTACTGGACCTCGATCTCACGCGGGCGCATGAATTCCACCGTCGCGCCCAGGGCATCGCCGATGGCGAAACCCAGGTAGGCACCCAAGGCCTTGTCGAACAGCTCATGCATAGCGGGCCACGACCTCGTAGTTGCCACCCAACGCAAGCACTTCCTGCTCACCCTGCAACACATGCCCGGGCAACAGGCCTGGAAACACCAGCACCTTGGTGGCGGGAACCTGCACCTCAATCACCCAGTCGCCAAAGCACGATGCCGCCTCTGCCGACAAACTGAACGAGACAACATTGTTCAGACGTATGGTGCAACACCGGTCCTTCAGTCGCCCGGCAACCAGTTGTTCCTCCACCTGGTTACTGCCACGCCAAAGCCGCAAGTGCCTGGAATCCGCGCTATCGCTCAATGGCTGAAATCGACGCAATGCCCATTGCGAGAATTCAAAAAGCAGGTCAAGCTGCTGATAGATGTTGTTGTTATTGAGGCGGCTGGCGGCCTTCTCCTGCATATAGCCGACCCAGGCCTCTGACGGAAAGCGCGCCAGTGGCGCCTTGTGAAAGATCGGCACCAGACCGAAACGGCTTTCTGCCCACCCTTTCAGGACTGCCCCAGCGTGCCCATTGGCGTCCATACCCCAGCCCTGCAACAGCTTGCGCCAGCTGCTGCGCCAGCGCCGTTGTTCGGCCGCGCCCAGGCCCGCCAGTTCATGCGGTTCGGGCTTGCGCAGTCCGAATGCAATGGCCAGGTAATGGACGAACATATCGCGCGCCTCGGTCAAGTTCTGGCTGCGCTGCAAAAGCGCGAACAGCCCGCCGTAGGTCTCGCGCGTCCCGGCAATTGCCAGCGGCACCGGGTTGGTGTTGAAAGCGACGCTGGAGAGCAAGGGCGCCGGCACGCCGACCAGATTGGTGCTGTACCAGCGATGCGGCTGGTCTTGTTCATCGTCGTTCGTCACGGCCGGCAGTCGATGGCCTCAAACCGGGCGGTTTTCGTTGGGGTTGCGTACCGGTCCCATCAACTGAAGTCCCTGCTCGTAGCTGATGATGTCAAAGCGGCCGCTGAACTTGAGAGCCGCATCGGCGACGGCGTCGAGCTTGCCCGCAGTGTCCTTTTTCTTCAGGTCGTTCTTTTCGAGGTAGAACAGATCCAGCAGCTCGTTGTAGACCGTGGATTCGTCAATCGGAAGCACGTAAAACATCGCGCCCAAATAGGACACCTGGTACTTTTTGGACAAATCGATGTTGTTGCAGAACAGGAAGTATTTCCCATCTGCGCTCAGCGTGTCGCCCAACACCTCGGCCACGTCTTTCAGGTATTCGAAACTGAGCAGGTAACCGGCAAAAAATGGCAGCTTGTTTTGACCCACGTTCGCAATCGCCATCGCCTGGGCACAGAGTAACTCAGGCGGCCGCGCCTCATCCGCCATCTTGGGTGCAAAGCGCAACGCCAATTCGCCACGAAAGCCTACCCGACCGGCCTTTGCGGTGGGCCCTTTGAGCAAGGGATTGAGCAGTCGAGCCTCGTTCTCAAGGCGCGCAAAGGCGGTGTCATCGATCTCTTTACGGGCAAGTGTGGCTGTCATGAAGATTTCCTCAAAGGGATTGACTCTGCAATGACCGTACCAGCTTCACAGCCTATCACGCGCGCTTCAAACACGACACAAACCGGCCTCGTAGGCCTGCGATCAGGGGATTTTTGCGACACCGTGCCAAGTTTTGTCGGGAAATGAACAAAGCCAAGGGGTCCGCTGTACCGCGCCTTGAAATCACAGTTTTCACTCTTGAGAACAAGCGTCTGGCAGCCGAGAAGAGGGTGCCGATTTCGCATGGCACGGAAGCTGCAATAGGGAGAGGGCTAAGGTCTCTCAACCCATCCTTTATGGAGTACTGTAATGGCTAAACTTCGGCAAATCGCCTTCTACGGCAAAGGTGGTATCGGCAAATCCACCACTTCCCAAAACACGCTGGCGGCTCTGACCGAGCTGGGCCAGAAGATCCTGATTGTTGGCTGCGACCCGAAAGCCGACTCGACCCGCTTGATCCTGCACGCCAAGGCGCAGGACACCATTCTTTCGCTGGCGGCGGAGGCTGGCTCGGTGGAGGATCTGGAGCTCGAAGACGTCATGAAGATCGGCTTTCATGACATTCGCTGCGTCGAATCCGGTGGCCCGGAGCCGGGAGTCGGCTGCGCTGGCCGCGGCGTCATCACGTCAATCAATTTTCTGGAAGAAAACGGCGCTTACGACGGTGTTGACTACGTGTCCTACGACGTGCTGGGCGACGTGGTGTGCGGTGGCTTTGCGATGCCGATCCGCGAAAACAAGGCACAGGAAATCTACATCGTGATGTCCGGCGAGATGATGGCCATGTACGCGGCCAACAACATCTCCAAGGGCATTTTGAAGTACGCCAACTCGGGCGGCGTGCGTCTGGGTGGCTTGGTCTGCAATGAGCGTCAGACCGACAAGGAACTTGAACTCGCTGATGCGCTGGCCAAGATGCTGGGCACCAAGTTGATCCACTTTGTGCCGCGCGACAACATCGTGCAGCATGCCGAGCTGCGCCGCATGACGGTGATCGAGTACGCCCCAGAATCCAAGCAGGCCGGTGAATACCGCGCTCTGGCCACCAAGATCCACAACAACGCCGGTAACGGCACGATCCCGACGCCGATCACCATGGATCAGCTTGAAGACATGTTGATGGAGTTCGGGATCATGGAAGCGATTGACGAATCGCAGGTCGGCAAGAAGGCGGCCGAGCTGGCCCCAGCCTGAGAGACAGCAAACCACTAACACCTGGAGTTCCCACATGACTGCCACCGTTGAAGAGCGCAAGGCGACGAACAAGGCCTTGATTGATGAAGTGCTGAAGGCCTATCCGGAAAAGATGGCGAAGCGGCGTGCCAAGCACCTGGCCACCTTTGACGAGGGCAAGCCCGATTGCGGTGTCAAGTCCAACATCAAGTCACTGCCCGGCGTCATGACGATACGGGGCTGCGCCTACGCCGGCTCCAAGGGCGTCGTGTGGGGTCCGATCAAGGACATGGTGCACATCAGCCATGGGCCGGTTGGTTGCGGCCAGTATTCGTGGGGCACGCGCCGCAACTACTACGTCGGCACCACCGGCATCGACTCCTTTGTCACGATGCAGTTCACCTCCGACTTCCAGGAGAAGGACATCGTATTCGGCGGCGACAAGAAGCTCGACAAGATCGTTGACGAGATCCAGGAGTTGTTCCCGCTCAACAAGGGCATCACGATTCAGTCCGAGTGCCCGATCGGCCTGATCGGTGACGACATCGAAGCGGTGTCGAAAAAGAAGAGCAAGCAGTACGATGGAAAAACCATTGTGCCAGTGCGTTGCGAAGGCTTTCGCGGCGTCAGTCAGTCACTGGGCCATCACCTGGCCAACGACGCCATCCGCGACTGGGTGTTCGACAAGACCGATCCCAACAAGCGCCCTGAATTCGTCACGACACCCTATGACGTTGCCATCATCGGCGACTACAACATCGGCGGCGACGCCTGGTCGAGCCGCATTTTGCTGGAAGAAATGGGCTTGCGTGTGATCTCACAGTGGTCCGGCGACGGCTCCATTGCCGAGATCGAGAACACACCCAAGGCCAAACTCAATGTGCTGCACTGCTATCGCTCAATGAACTACATCAGCCGGCACATGGAAGAAAAGTATGGCACACCCTGGGTCGAGTACAACTTCTTTGGCCCGACCATGATCGAAAAAAGCCTGCGCGAGATCGCGAGCCATTTCGACGACACCATCAAAGCCAAGGCTGAAGAGGTGATTGCCAAGTACAAGTCACTGACACAGGCGGTAATCGACAAGTACAAACCACGTCTGCAGGGCAAGAAGGTGATGTTGTATGTCGGCGGCCTGCGGCCGCGCCACGTGATTGGTGCCTACGAAGACCTGGGCATGGAAGTGGTCGGCACCGGTTACGAATTCGGTCACGGCGACGACTATCAGCGCACCACCCATTACATCAAGGACAGCACGCTGATTTATGACGACGTGACGGGCTACGAGTTCGAACACTTTGTGGAAGGCGTCAAGCCTGACCTGGTCGGCTCCGGCATCAAGGAAAAATACGTGTTCCAGAAGATGGGCGTGCCGTTTCGCCAGATGCACAGCTGGGACTACTCCGGCCCCTACCACGGCTATGACGGCTTTGCCATCTTTGCCCGCGACATGGACATGGCCATTTCCAGCCCAGTCTGGGGCCTGACCAAAGCGCCCTGGAAGACCTGAACTGACACACCCCCAACGGAGAAGCATCATGCCCCAAGTAGCTGACAAAGTCCTCGACCATGAACTGTTGTTTCGTGAACCCGAGTATCAGAGTAGTCTTCGCAACAAGAAGTCGGAGTTCGAGTTCAATCACTCCGATGAAAAGGTCACTCAAATTATTGAATGGACCAAGACCGAGGACTACAAACAAAAGAACTTTGCCCGCGACGCGCTGACCATCAATCCGGCCAAGGCCTGCCAACCCCTGGGTGCCGTGTTTGCAGCCAATGGCTTTGCCAAGACGCTGAGCTTTGTCCATGGCAGCCAGGGTTGCGTGGCCTATTACCGCTCGCACTTCTCGCGCCATTTCAAGGAACCGACCTCTTGCGTGTCATCGTCCATGACCGAGGATGCGGCCGTATTTGGTGGTCTGAACAACATGGTCGATGGCCTGGCCAATGCCTACAACCTGTACAAGCCGGACATGATCGCGGTCTCCACCACCTGCATGGCAGAAGTCATAGGCGACGATATCGACGCCTTCATCAAGACCAGCAAGCAAAAAGGCAGCCTGCCGGACGACTTCGACGTGCCGTTTGCCCACACGCCGGCATTTGTTGGCAGCCACATCACCGGCTACGACAATGCCTTGCTGGGCGTGTTGCGCCACTTCTGGGATGGCAAGGCCAAGACCGCCGAACCGATGGTCCGTGTGCCCGACGACAGCATCAACTTCATCGGCGGCTTTGACGGCTATGTGGTCGGCAACATGAAAGAGATCCGACGCATCTTTGATCTGTTCGGCGTCAAGGTCAACATCATTTGCGACCCTTCCGAGAACTGGAACACACCGACCGATGGCGAGTTCCGCATGTACGCCGGCGGCACCACCAAAGAAGAAGTGCAGGCGGCACTGCATGCCAAAGCGACCATCGTGTTCCAGGAATTCTGCTGCGAGAAGACCAGCAAGTTCATCGCCGAGCACGGCCAGGAAGTGGTAGCGCTCAATGCCCCCATCGGCGTCGCTGGCACCGACAAGTTCCTGATGGAGATCGCGCGCCTGAGCGGCAAACCGATTCCGGCCGCGCTGGAAAAAGAGCGTGGCCAACTGGTCGATGCCATGGCCGACAGCCAGGCCCATCTGCATGGCAAACGCTTCGCCTTGTATGGCGATCCGGACCAGATGCTGGGCTACGCCGCATTCCTGCTGGAACTCGGTGCCGAGCCGACCCACGTGCTGGCCACCAATGGCGGCAAGGATTGGGAGATCAAGATGCAGGCGCTGTTCGACTCCTCGCCCTTTGGGGCCGGCTGCAAGATCTATCCGAAACGTGACCTCTGGCATCTGCGCTCCCTGCTGTTCACCGAGCCGGTGGACTTCCTGATCGGCAACACCTATGGCAAGTACCTGGAGCGCGACACCAAGACACCGCTGGTGCGCATGGTGTTTCCGATCTTTGATCGCCATCATTACCACCGCTATCCGACCTGGGGTTATGACGGCGGCATGCGTGTCCTGATCACCTTGCTCGACGAGTTCTTCGAAGCGCTGGATGCCAATACGGTGCAAACCGGCAAGACCGATTACAGCTACGACATCGTTCGTTGAGAAAGGATCATCATGCCCAATGTCACTTTCAGTTCGCCGCAGATGAAGAAGGATGTGACGGTGTACGCCGTCGCCGGCGACACCAGGACCTTGCTCTCGGTTGCCCAAGCGCACAAGGTGCCGGTGGCATTTGAATGCCAGAACGGCGAATGCGGCTCCTGCCAGGTGCAGGTCTCGGTGCTCTCCAATAAAACGCCGATCGGCGTCGCCATGACCGAAAAGGAAAAAACGGTTCTGCGCCTGGCGGGCAAGATCACAGCGCAGCAGATTGCCGACGCCGAAACCAAAGACCTGCCACCACCCTGGCGGCTGGCTTGCCAGTGCGTGGTGCGCGACGAGGATATTCTGGTGAGGTTTTGACGAGAGACGTCGACGGCTTTCTGGCTCAAACGATTGCTGACAGTAGGGTTATTTATTTGATGCGCTTGCAGTTTCACATCAATGGAGCCAAATATCGGCTCTGTCCAGTGTGATTCAGCCCTCCAAGTCATCGAAAGGAACCCCGCCATGAACCTGAAACTCCACTACAACGTCGCGTCCACCTATTCACAGAAAGCCTTGCTGGCCTTTTTCGAAAAGGGCGTGCCCTTTACGCCGGTCGTGGTCAATCTGCAGGACCCCGCCGGCCGGGCTGAATACAAGAAGCTTTACCCGATGGGAAAGATTCCCTTGCTGACCGGTGACGGCATCTTCATTCCAGAATCGAGCATCATCATCGAGTACCTGGAAAACGAGTTTCCCGACTCCGGCACAAAACTTATTCCCGACGACAAAACGGCGGCACGACGTGTGCGCTTCAAAGACCGCGTGACCGACCTGTACCTCAATGACCCGGTGGCCAGCATCTTTTTTGACGGTCTCAAGCCGCCTGAGGCGCGCAACCCAGAAGCCGTGGCCAAGGCACGTGAAACCATCGACCTGACCTATGCCTATATGGAGCAGGCCCTGGCCCAAAATCCGGCTGCCGGCGGCGCCGACTTCAACATGTCTGACTGTGCCGCATTTGCGCCCTTGTTCTACGCCCAAAGACTGCACCCGTTTCAGGACCACGCCAACATCGTCGCCTATTTTGGGCGCCTGATGGCGCGACCGAGCGTGCAGAAACTGATGTTGGAACTGTTGCCCGCTCTGGAACGGTTCAATACCAAGTAATCGCTGACGCCGCATCGGTTGAACAAATGGGTGCCACGCTAGCAACATTGCTCGGCGGTGGCGCATCGGATTTGCCTTCGGTATTCCCGAACTTGAGTAATTTCAAGACGACGAACATGGGCTACTTCGGGTAAGGCATAACGGATAGGCGCTCTCAATTTCGCACGCTGCCGGCAGACCCTTTCGCGGGTCGTGAGCAGGCCTTGCAGGCTCGCTGGATGCAGTTACATTGGATCGGTGCCAGACTACCGACGGACGGTTGACGTTCCTCGTGGGGTGCGTGCTTGCCTCTCACCACTCACTATCGACATGGTGTAACCATTGCACTACAATGATCGGTATGTCAACCCTGCACAAGGAAAGCGACTGGGTCATACGGGTCAACGGTGACGAACCGCACCCACTGCCTCACGTGCATGTGGGCTTCAAAGATGGCTCGCGGGTTTCGGTGTGCATTGAAACGGGACGTGTACTGGCTGGTGGCATACGGCCACAGGGTCGGTTGACGCAGGCATTGGGGTGGATCGCAGCCCACCAGAACGAACTTTTTGCTGAGGACAGGAGACTTAACCCATGAAAAACCCGCCCAATATCGAATTGACTCGGATCATAGAGCCCGGTGTAATTGAGTTGATCTGGAGCACCGGCGAAACCTTGAACGTCAACTTGTCCGACTTGCCAAGACGAAATGCGGCCTTTGCCAAACTGGCTGACCCCACTTTCTTCAATCGAATGGAGCGCGACCAATGGGGGCATGGTATCGGTTGGCCCGGCGGTCTTGACTTGGGCGCTGACCGGCTGTATGAACTGAGCCGCGAACAGGCCGGTTTGCCGACCGCCAGCGAGTTTGAGGCGTGGATGGAACGCAACCACCTCTCGCTGTCCGTGGCCGCTGAATCACTCGGCATGACACGACGCATGATCGCGCACTACCGTACCGGCAGCAAGCCCATACCCATCGTGGTTGGTCTGGCGTGCAAGGGATGGGAGGCAAAGCATGCATCCCTTCGTCAACCCGCCTGAGCGTTCAAGAGCAACAGACCCGCACTCGGTGTCGAGCCAACGCACGTGCTGTTTGACTCCTCGCCCTATGGTGCCGGTTGCGGTCTATCCGAAGCGCGACGCCAAGACGCCGCGGGTGCGTTTGACCCGCCTCAGCGGGCAGCTTCGGGGTTAACAGCTGCCGTTGGTTTCTGGTGCTTGATGGGCGGGACCCGACCAGGTCCGGTCACCGGCGTCGGTAACTGATAGGAGTCATTGGGAGCGCAGATTTTTCAAGAGCAGTCGGTCAACCGAGGAAATCGAATCTTGAATCGGTCCGGCTCTTGGGCAGTGGAACCAGCCACTGGTGATCGTCAGCTTTCTGGCAGGCCATTTTGAAAGTCTGACACTAATTCCTTGGCCGGTATCAGTTGCAGATGGTGCGTCTCGCGCAGAATTGTTCGAGCCTCAATGGCGTTGCCTGGCACGCCTTTCCACCATGAAGGTGATGCGATTGCGGCCCTCGACCTTGGAGCGGTACATCGCGGCATCGGCCCACTTCAAAAGGTTTTCCAAGTCTCGATGTTCTTTGGAGAACAGCACCACACCAATGCTGGCGCTGCACTGGTGCTTGATCGCTTCAGACTCGTTGTGGCCGGCTATCACGTAGGGTTGTGCCAGGGTGACGCGAATTTTTTCAGCCAGCTTGTTCGACTGTTCTGTAGCGTGGGCCTGATCCGTTGTCAGGTCGCCCAGCAGCACAATAAATTCATCACCGCCAAGGCGTGAAACGGTGTCTACCTCACGCACACACCCGCGCAGGCGACTTGCCACTTCCACCAATAGCAGATCACCCGCTCCATGCCCATGCTCGTCGTTCAGTGACTTGAAATTGTCCAGGTCCAGGAATATCAGCGCACCGTAGAAGCCACTGCGTTTGTTGGCCGTCGTGGCCTGGGCCAGTCGGTCATTGAGCAGACGCCGGTTGGGCAGTTTGGTCAAAGGATCATGAAAGGCAAGTTCACGTATTTCGCGCTCCATTCTCTTGCGTTCAGTAACGTCGTTGTGGAAAACGTCGATATTGCTTGGCGCGTCGGCCGCTAGGCTGGCGCTGACCTCGACGTCAATAATCCTGCCATTGCGGCAACGATGCTGACTCTCGAAAATATCGCGCCCTTCGCGCATGACTTTCTCGATATGCTTGCGCGTTTCTTCTACCGACTCGATCACTTCAATATCGGTAACCGACATCCGCAGCAATTCCTCCTTTGAGTAGCCGAGCATTTCGCAAATCGCCTTGTTTGCCTCAACTATCCGGCCTTTCTCGTCAACGCGCCAGTAGGCTTCCATCGTGTTCTGGAGAATGCCTTCGTAGCGGCTCTTGCTGATTGCCAGCTCCAGTGCAGCGTGCTTGCGCTGCGTGATGTCGAAATAGGTGCCAACTGCTCGAACGGGCGCGCCGCTCTTGTCCCATTCAACCACTTTTCCGCGATCAAGAAGCCACAACCATCGACCGTCCTTGTGTCGCACTCGATGCTCGCACTCGTAGGTTGGAACTTGCCCTTTCAGAAGGGACTCAAGCGCCGAATTGACGCTTGCCAGGTCATCCGGGTGTATCAGTTTGGTCCAGCTGTCGAGATAAAGCTTGCCGTCTCCAATAGGCAACCCCAGCATTGAGAACCAATGTTCGGAGTACAGCACCTCGCCGCTGGGAATATGCCAGTCCCAAAGCCCTAGTTCACCGCCGCTTAAAGCCAGTTGCAGCCGCTCGTGGCTACTTCGATGGCTGCGAACCAGAAAGGCTGCAAGGGTCGCGGAGAGAACATAAATGACAATTTGATCGCCCACGTACATCACCGTTGACGATGGCCAGGACGTTGGTAACAGAGCCCATTGCTGCGCTACACCGGTACCAAGTGTGCAAACGATGGTGAAAGCAGTCATAACCCACGCAGCCCTCGTGGAGAGCAGCCAGGCGGTGCTGATAATGATCGCCGGGTAAGTCATGCCGATGGGTGCAAGCACACCCCCTGTGAACAACGCAGCGGTTGCTACCACCAGCCAGACACCGCTTACGAGGACGTATTTGGCGGCCACGATCCTGTCCCGCGACAGAAGATACCAGCTAACCAAAGCGATTATCAGAACCAGCAATGGTGCCAGTGAACGCTCGATTTGGTCGGGCGCGACGATGCGCTGAGCAATCACCGTCGCCACCGCTCCTGCCAGCAACGTCATGATTGATGTCTTGAGAAAGGCCAGAGACGGCCTCAAAGCGCCAGAACTGTCGCTCTCGGGTCCGACAGGAACGGGAGGTTGACGTTGTATCTCTGTCATATCTCCCTCCGATAGACTGAGAAGTCCAAAGCAGAGCGGCCCCCGGTCAATGCCCTACTTATGGGAAGGATGACGATGACTGTCCCTGCATGATTGTTCACTTCTTGCGCTCCCAAACAAGATTCACCAACCAACGGTCCAAGCCTACTCCTTTGGTAATAGCTCCTTTTGATTCAGATCAATGGTCAGTTTCCCATTCAGGTGGCTGAACGCCTGATCGCAATCAATGCGGCTGATCAATCAGGGCTAGTTTTGAACGGCTGGTTTCGGGGCAGGCACATCGCAAATCTGAACCTCTGCTTGGTGTCTTTAACAGTCCGCCACTGAAAAAACGCCCAAACTCCTGGTCAACGGCTTCGGACTAAACCGCTCGCGCGGTAGGCACTGATCGAGCATTGTTGGTTTTCACAGGTTGAGTTTCTGCGTATGTTTTGGACCGAGGCAATCGGCCTCGTTCACGACAG
>CAIVLG010000100.1 GCA_903906695.1 uncultured beta proteobacterium
GCCTTTGACGCGCGAACGTGCATCGGTGCGAGCGGTCAGCATCACAATGCCGAGCTGCGGTCGGGTCGCCCTAAGGCGTCGGGCAATGGACAGGCCATCCTCTCCCGGCAGGCCGATGTCGAGCACCACCACATCAAAATCCGAGTCGGCAAGTTTGCGGTCCAGCGCCGCGCCGCTCGAGCAGGCGGCGACTTCGAACCCTTCGTCGCGAAGCGAAAAAACGACGTCGTCAAGCAGATCGTGGTCGTCTTCGACCACTACAACACGAATCATGGCAGTCCTTCCGATCCAATGGGAACCCAGATGCGAAAAACCGCACCGCTACGCTTTGGCAGAAGTTCAGCCTGCCCACCGTGCAACTGGGCGATGCGCTGCACCAGGTAAAGGCCCAGGCCGCTTCCGGGGATGCCGGTCGCATTTTCACCCCGCGCATAGCGCGAGAACAGGACGATCTCAAGTTCCCTTGGAACGCCAGCACCTTGATTGGCCACGATGAACTCGACCCCGGGCAAACCTTGTTCGCTCGCCGGATTGGCGGACACGGTGACGGGGCTGCCGGGTGGCGAATACTTGAGCGCATTTTCAATCAGGTTTAACAGTGCTACCTGCAGCAGGCTCGCATCGCCCACCAGCACGGGGGTGTCGGGGTGAACCGTCTGCTCCAGTCGCTGCAGGTCTTCCGCAGCGCAGGTGGCAAAGACCCGATCCAGCAATTTTTGGGCGTTGACCCTGCTCGGTCGGATCTGCATGCGCTGGAGCTCAATCTTGTCCGCAGTCAGAAACTGTTCTATCAGGCGGTCAATGCGATCGACCGCGCGGAAGATGCGATCATGTCGCAGCCCAACCTCGGGCGCCTCGCTGTAGCTCATGCGCTCGAGTGCCTGCGTGGCGCTGTCGATCACTGCCAGCGGTGTTTTGATTTCGTGCGACAGCATGGCGACGAAGCGTCCCTGCTCGGTCAGCGCCCGCTGCTGAAGGATCGAGTCCTGCTCCGCGTCCTGGGCACGCTTCTCGGTCTTCCACTGTCTGATGAAAGTGCGTCGCATGGACATCCCGATTGAAACGATCATGACCATCACGGCGCAGGCCAGTGTCAGTTGATGAAAGTAGAGCATTGACAGGTCCGGCGAGGAGATCCAGCCCAGCGACAGCACAACGGTCACTGCGCTGCCAAGCACGAGGAATACTGCACTCAGAAACAAATAACGTGCTTCGGTCCGTTTGTCCGACCACAGCGGGCGCAGGCCGTCGATCACCAGCAGGGAGCAAAACAGCAGATAGGACAGGGCAAAGATTTTGGCCTCGGGGTAGTGCTCGACTGCAAGCCACAAGACCGCCAGCAAGGCCAGCTCCAGATAGACACGGGAGCGTGCCAGAGCAGAACTTTTTTTCGATGATTCCGAAGTGTTGCCCGCGGCGGGCCACATGCTGCGAAGGTAAAGACCGGTGGCGACCACCACCAGCAGGATCCCGACGCTGGCCGTGATCTCGGCGGCCCGCGGGGCAGCGCGCAAAAAGTATTGAGACACGAAGCCGTTGATACCAAGATCGAACAATATGTTGGCAAAGATCACCAGTCCAAACCATCCATATTGCGGCACGCGAAGCCAGCCTGACAAAGTCAGTATCGTCAGCATCGCCAGGCAAGCAATTCCGTAATAAAACCCGAGCACCACATATTCACTGTTGGTGGCGGAACGAAACTGCCGGGGATTCCAAAGCTGCAGGGCCACCATGGCGCTGCTGGCGGTCTGCACGCGCAAGTAGAAGGTGCGCGGGGCCGGGTCGGGCAGGACCAGCTTGAAAACAAAGCCCCGATCATCCTCTTCCCGCGTCTCAAAGGTCAGCAGGTCACCCGCGCGTCGTTCGATAAAGCCTGAAGCGCCAGGCTCGAACAAGCGCAAGTCATCAAGAAAGGAGGGCTCAACCTCGAGCCACCAGCGCCCTGCCTTGGGCACCTGCACGCTGAAACGCAACCATTGCACCTTGCGTGTGTAACCGGCAGTCAAGGCTCCCTTCAGCGGCACAAAGCGAGTCGCTGCGGCACTGGCGCTGACGCTTGAAATCGTCTCGGTTCCATGTTCATCGAC
>CAIVLG010000101.1 GCA_903906695.1 uncultured beta proteobacterium
CAGTTCAGCGTGGCCGAACTCGGCCTGATGCCCACCGTGATCACGGTCGGTGGAGATGGCGCCACTTACGACATTGGTTTTGGTGCACTCTCGCGCATCCTGATGAGCGGCACACCAATCAAGGTGCTGGTGCTCAATACCGGGTCGTACTCCAATACGGGTGGTCAGGCCTCGACCTCCAGCTTCATCGGACAGGACTCCGATCTGTCGCGTTTCGGCAGTGCGGCCACCGGCAAGCACGAATCACGCAAGGAACTCGGCCTGATCGCGGCCTTCCATTCCAATGTGTTCGTCTGTGCCACCAGCACCTCGCTGCAGGGACACTTCCTGAAGAACACCATGGAGTGCCTCACCTACACCGATGGTCCGGCGCTGATGGACGTTTACACACCCTGCCAGGGTGAGCACGGTATTGGTGACGCCGCCTCGTCCGAGCGCTCGCGCCTGGCTGTGCAGAGCCGCATGAACCCGGTGTTTGTGCATGACCCGCGCCGCGGCAGCAATCTGCACGACTGGTTCTCGCTCGAAGGCAACCCGGAGCCCGAGAAGACCTGGGCCTGCAGTACGCTGGAATACATCGACGATGCGGGTCAGCTCAAACTGCTCAACACAGCGCTGACACCGGCGCACTTTGCGCTGGGCGAAATCCGCTTCAAGAAACAGTTCCACAAGCTCGGTGCCGACGAGGTCAACGCCATGCCGGTGGAGGCCTACGTTGAATTGGTCAAGGACGATCGGCAGGGCATCAAGCCCTTCATCTGGTCCACCGACGCCAAGAAGCGCCTGCAGAAGATTGAAGTGACCCAGGCCATCGTGGCGCTGGTCGAGGAGCGCCGCAAGTACTGGCACCTGCTGCAGTTCCTTGATGGTCAGCACGTGGCCAAGCTCGATGAAAGCCGCCGTGCTGACATCGAGGCCTTGCAGGCGCAGTATCAGGAGTCAGTGACCCTGCGCGACTCGTCGCTCGATACCTTTGCCCGAGCCATGTCGGAACTTGCCGCTTCCAGCAAGGCACCGGTGGCCGCAGCGCGCACGATTCCCATCACGCCTGCAGCCAGCGCAGCAGCAGCGCCAGCCGGTGCAGCGACCGCGGTGGCTGATGCACTGGTGACTTACGACATTGCCGACCAGGTGAAATGCACCGACTGCAAGACCTGCTACCAGGATCTGCCGGAACTGTTTCAGAAGACACGGGTCGTGGTGGACGGCCAGAGCAAGGATGTTGCACAACTGATTCCCGGTGCGCTGGCCAAAGTCAAAGTCACGACTGAACTGAAGAGCCGCATTGCGCGGGTGGTTGCCAGTTGTGATTCGGAGATCATTCGATGAGCAGCGAAAACCTGTCCCCCCGCAGTGGCGAGGACCTGCAACGTTACCTGCAGGCCAGCAGCACAATTGAGAGCACGCGCTCGCAGATTGAGGCGCTGGAGCAATCGCCGGAAGTCGAGAACTTCCACCACCAGCTCAACTTGTTGCGCCGGCGCTTGCTGAGCGAGCCGCAGGCCTTTCGCGACATGTTCATTGCCGACGGCACCAACGCCATGGTGTGGGAGTTTCAGCAGGAAGAACTCAGTGCGGACTTCATTCGCACTATGTGGGGCCTGTTGCTGCGCGACGACGACGCCAGCAAGGTCCTGATGCGTTTTGTCTGGAACGTGCCACTGCGACTCAAACGCAAGTTCATACGCGCCATCGAGCTTCATCTGTCGGAGCGCTACCCGATGTTCAAGGGCTTGTCCTTCAACTGGCCGGTAGAGCGTTCCATTCCGCCCTATATGCGTGATGCCGAGGAGCG
>CAIVLG010000102.1 GCA_903906695.1 uncultured beta proteobacterium
AGACGCGCCAAAGGCATAGGAAGACCGCCGCCGCAGGGCAACTCCTGATCAGCGGGTTAATAGCAACCGTTCGCATGATTGACCTTACTGTCAAGTCAACTATATTTATTGCGGTCAACCATTTCCAGGAACTGGTATCCAATATCCTGACGACATAAACCAACGGGAGGTCGCAATGAACAGAAGTGCCATATTTGGTCGGATGCCGCTTCAGCATCTCTCGATCAACAATCTTATTCAATTTGGTGACGATCTTTCCGTCGGGCATGCTGCAGTCGACGCGCAGCACAGGGCAATATTCAATCTGGGAGCCAAGGTTCACGAAGATTGGCGCACTGGGGGAAGCATCGATATTTTGCGTCCAGCTGTAGACAAGCTAAATGACCTCATGCATGCACACTTCGCTTTTGAGGAGCGAACGCTCGATGCAATCGGATACCACGACTTGAAGAACCATGCTGCCGAACACCGCAGCATGCTTGACGAGTTGTCGATCATGCACGATCGATTTCGTGGCTTCAAAGGTGGCTTAGAAACCCGCGGCGGTTCTTTGCTGGCCCCGGGCTGGCCGATCATGCA
Source organism: uncultured beta proteobacterium (assembly GCA_903906695.1). Lineage (GTDB taxonomy): Bacteria > Pseudomonadota > Gammaproteobacteria > Burkholderiales > Burkholderiaceae_C > Rhodoferax. Next base: position 580 of record CAIVLG010000102.1, read on the forward strand.
ATTCGTTCTCGGGTTCACTGTGGGTCACGTGATGAGTAGCGACCTGAGTTACTGCCAAGCACTCATTGCCAATCGAGACCAAGCGCAAAGTATCGGCTGATCTTGCAAGAAAATTTCTTTGTAGTCTGAGCGGCAGATAGCGAGTCGCTGCATAGAATATGTCGTGACACCGCCACAAAATCGCTATAGTTATGCTGTTGAAACGTGGAAACAAATTATGAAGAACAGCGAGAAGAGTCTCTGGTCCGTAGTCCCGCCGGCACGCAGTCGTCGAATTGAAATCGCTTTCCAGGCACTGTGTGCCGCTGTATGCGTCTTTGCTCTGGTCGGACCGGCCAGGAGTGATGAGACAAACTGGTCACAATCGATCTCGATCGGCACCGCAGCGCCGGGCGGAAGCTATCACGCCTACGGTGCACAACTGGCGAAGATATTGACTCGCGAACTGGGCTTGTCTTTCGGTGAACAGCTTACCGAAGGGCCAATTCAAAATGTTCAATTGATCGAATCTGGTGCGGCACAAATCGGCTTTGTCACGATGGGGGCTGCGCTGCAGGGCTGGAATGGCACTGAAAGTTGGACCAAAGGTCAACAGTTTCGCTCACTGCGAGTGCTGTTTCCGATGTACGACACACCCTTCACCTTCGCTGTTTTGAAAGGCTCCCCAGTTCGCTCTCTGTCAGATCTGAACGGCAAGCGCATCGGCGCCGGACCCAGTGAAGGGACTGCCGGTTTCTATATCCCCAAGTTCTTGAAAACTCTGGGCATCGACGCAGACATCACATTTGGCACCTATGCGGAACTGGCAGCGCAATTGGAAAAAGGCCAGATTGATGTGTTGGCAGCAGCGGCTGGTGCGCCATTTCCCGCACTGGCAGGACTCGATGCCAAGAAGTTGCTTCGCTTCATTGACATTAGCAAGAGCCAAATCGTCGCATTGCGGCTAGCCATGCCCGAACTGGCACCGTCTGTGGTTCCGGCGGGAGTTTACCCCTCGTTGATGAAGGACTATGCGAGCGTAGGACTGTTCAACTTCGCCGTAGCCAGGAGCGACATGCCAAACAGTCTGGCTTACAGAATTGTCGAAGCCGTCTTTAAGAATCGGGATGAACTGGTCAGCGCGCACGCCGCAGCATCCGAAACAATTCCGGCCAACTTCTCTCGCAACACTTTCATGCCCTACCATCCGGGCGCCAATCGCTATTTCAGCAAAGTCATGACCCAGGGAACTGTGCAAGGCGATTAGTGAGAGTGTTTCTCAACTCTTGGTGCGCCGAAAGCGCGGAACTTCGGGCGCGCTGGCGCGCTGCAACTGCATCAAGTTGCTGTTTCCAACTTCGAGTCTGACACCGTTCTTCTTGGCACATTCGATCAGTTGATCAAGGTAGAGCGACCGTTTCCTGGATTCCAACGCTCTTTGTTGGGCTATTCTTGAACTCTGCCAAATCGAACCGAAGATCAAGGACGCAGGCCCACTGATGATTGCCGCGACGTAATTCCATTGGGTTCTGTTCCAACCAGGAACCGGCTCGGTCGCCAGTAATATGAAAAAGATTATTGGCCACATGCAAGCCAGTGCAAATGCACACCGACCAATCCATGGCACGAGCTGCCCCTGCTCTTGCACGCCTTTTACCCAGTTCCAAACCTGGCCAGTATCAAGATTTTCAATGTAGACATGCTCGCCCGGGCCGGATCCGTCAAATGCTCCCCAGAGCAAGAAGACACGACTTCCCTCTTGAAATCTCAGGCCCGTGTGCCCCAGATCCGCGGTCATTTCAGCGCCAGATTCACTCTTCAAGACAACTGAAGCGGCACTGCCAGAGGACCGCGACTCAGCCACCGAAGGTCGTTTGCTTCTTGCGACAGTGCCGGTAAAGGCCATCACCCACGGATCAGACATTTGTACCCTAAGTTACGCTTCCATTTTAGTCGAGTCATCCTTCGGCGCGCAAATGCTGACAGACCGGCCAGTCGCTGTCAACGATCTCGCTCAATCGCCCTGCTGACATCGCGTGGATTCAAGCCATACATGGCGGCAAACTCGGCGGGGGTCTTACCGCTGTTCCTGAAAGCGCTTCGCAGCGCATCCTGTCTTGCCAGAGCTTGATCACGCTCCGCGAAGGCTTCGTCCAGCAAGGTATTGGCCTCAACATCATGAGTCTGAATCCGAACCAAATAGTCCTGGCGCGACATACCGGAGGCCTCGAACGCAAGCATCAACTGCTTGCGCAACTTGGGGCGCAGGTCTTCAGCGCTGAGACCACGCCGACGACGCGCCAATTCAATCAGGGCCTGATAAACATGTTCAGGAGCCACAGGCTCCACCGGATCGCCCTGCAGGTCGTGGCGGGGCTTGCGCTCGGCAATGCTTTTCAGGTAGGGCGTGGACCGAGTATGCACACCAAGCGCGGCCTTCAGGCTGGTCCGTTCCAGATGTTCCGGATGCTTGGCCAACAATTCCTGAAAAATGCCAAGTTTCAGTGGCAGAAAGTCGGCACCAAACAACTTCGGATAGAGCTCAAACAGCGTCTCCAACACGGGCCGCACCGCCTGGCGACGGCTGGCGGTGCTGGGCTGATCACTGATTGGTGTTGACGCGGGGCCGGTCTGTTCTGTCGCAGCCGTAGCAGAGCTCGACCAATGGGTGTCAGAAACCATCATCAAGACGGGTCAAGCCCCAGGAATTCAGCCAGCGCGGCAGTGCTCAAGGCCCCGTCCCGGCTCACCGTCTGCCCGGTCTTCAGATTCTTGGCGACCACAAAAGGCACCGCTTCGGCGCCAAAACTGTTCAGCATTTGAGTATTGTTCTTGATCGCCTGTTCAACCTCGGCAGCGACACTGCTAGAGGCCGAGATGCCCCCCCTGCCGGCCAGCAAGGAGGCTTCGTGTTCGGCCATCAAGGCGCCTGGGTCAGTGGCTGTGAGCAAGGCTGCACCCTGGGCCGCACTGGTGGCATTGATCATGCCGACCGGGATCCAGACAAACTTGACTTTTCCATGCAATGCTTCGGACGCCTGCCAAAGATGACCGCAATGGGGGCACTGACTGTCAAAAAAAACGTAAACCGTGTTGGCACTCATCAGCGAACCAACCGCAAAGCCTTTGGCTTGCGCAGACACGATTGCCAAGGATACCTCGCGCTTGGCAGCGGCTGCCGGTTTGGCGGACTCCTGGGGCGAGCAAGCACCGAGCGAAAGGCTGATGATCAGCAGGGATGAGAATAATAGTCGATCAATTTTCAAGGAATACCTCTATGCACGCGGCAACCACAAACCTGACAATTTGCGTGCTTCTGGGCATGAATCTTACCGTGGAAGATGGATTGATGTCGGCGGGCTGGCATACTCTGACCCGGTGAAAGACGCAATCAACTCCCCACTTGCTGCGGTGCCCCTGACCCAGCCCGACGTGCATGCCATGACGAAGGCTTGCACCTCTGCCGCCGGGCATTTCGACGAGCTTCGTGGAATCGCAAGCTGCGCCTACCCGCCGGACGGGAATGCTGCCATCGATGCAAATGCGAATGGCCAGCCATTGACAGTGGCGTGGCAACAATTCTTTGATGCATTGTCGAGTCAGGGCGGGCTTGAGCTAAGCCAGCGCTGGGCAAACTTGCAACGCCAGATTCGGGACAACGGCGTCACCTACAACGTTTATGCGGATGAAGGTGGACCGCAACGGCCATGGTCGATGGACCTGTTTCCCCTGCTGATAGAACCAAAAAGCTGGCAACAGATTGAAGCCGGCATCCTGCAACGGGTACGCCTATTGGAAAAGGTGATGACCGACGTCTATGGGCCGCAGCAATTGCTGGAGCGTGGCCTGCTGCCGCCGGCCCTGGTGCAGGGGCATCCCGGCTACCTGCGCGCCATGCACAACGTCAAACCCGTGGGTGGCACCCATCTGCACATCGCAGCGTTTGACCTGGCGCGCGGACCGGACGGTAACTGGTGGGTAGAGAGCCAGCGTTGCCAGGCGCCTTCGGGCTTTGGCTACCTGCTGGAAAACCGGTTGGCCATTTCCGCCCAGTTTGAGCAGGCGTTTCAGACCATGCATGTGCAGCGACTGGCGGGCACCTACCGGGCCTTGATGGACAGTCTGAAGCAAATGAGCCCGGCTGGAGCCGAATCCCATTTGGCCCTGCTCACGCCCGGCCCTTACAACGAAACTTATTTTGAGCATGCTTATCTGGCCCGCTATCTGGGATTGACGCTGGTTGAGGGCTGCGACCTGATCGTGCGTGACCAGCACCTTTTTTTGAAGACGCTCAAAGGCCTGGTGCCAGTGCACGGCCTGATCAAGCGTGTAGACGATGAGTACCTGGACCCGCTCGAACTGCGCGCCGACTCGACCCTGGGCGTTCCGGGTCTGTTGCAGGCTATTCGTGCCGGTCATGTGCTGCTGGCCAACGCCCCCGGCTCGGCATTTCTGGAGTCGCCAGCGCTGCTGGCCTTCTTGCCAGCCTTATCGCGCCACTTGCTGAACGAAGAGCTGAAACTGCCAGCACTGGCTACCTGGTGGTGTGGAGAGCGTTCAGCCATGGAGGAAGCCTTGCCCCGCTTGCGCGACTGCGCCATCAAGTCGACCTACCCGAGCTCGCTGTTTCATGCCCATTTTGAGTCGATCATGGGGCTTTCCCTGCCAGCGCGCGAACTGGACGAATGGGCGGGTCGCATCGTGCGTCAGTCCGAGGATCACACGGTCCAGGCCTACGTCCCGCTTTCACAAATGCCGACGTGGCAACCAGCGGGCAATGCCGACTCGGGCCGGGTGCTGGCGCGCTCGGTGATGCTGCGCGTCTTTGTGGTCTCAGACGGAGTGCAGTCCTGGCGCGTGCTGCCGGGCGGACTGGCGCGCATCACCGGTAGTGACCCCAACCGGGCCTCCATGCAACGCGGTGGCAGCAGTGCCGACGTCTGGGCGCTGACGCGGGGCGCAATCGACAGTACCACGCTGCTGCAGCCGGCCCTGACACCAGCCGTCATGGCGCAGCGCAAACGGCCTGTGACCAGCCGCGCAGCCGAGAATCTATTCTGGCTTGGCCGCTACAGTGAACGCACCGAAAACGCGATCCGACTGGCACGGTTGGCACTGGAGTGCCTGAACGGCGAAGATCAGTCGTCAGCGCCACTCTTGACATGGCTTGGCAAAATGGCGGTTTCCAATACGCTGGTCCTGCCCGGCGTGCCGACGCCAGTCCAAGCGCGCCGCGTGTTCGAGCGCTCGTTGATCTCAAGTCTCGCCAGCACCGAGGGCGCCACCAGCGTCGGCTATCACCTGCGTGCTCTGAAGATGGCGGCTGCCAGCGTACGCGAACGTTTGTCGCAGGAGCACTGGCGTGTCATTGTGCGTGCCGAAGAAGATCTGTTTTCGCGTTGCGCGGCACTCTCTAGCGGCGCTGACTATTCCTCGCTGGCCGCCTTGCAGGTGCTCAAGAATACCAGCGACCAGATGGCAGCGATCACTGGCGCGCAGACCGATCACATGACGCGTGACGACGGCTGGCGCCTGCTTAGCATCGGGCGTCACATCGAGCGACTTGGTTTTCTTGCAGCTTCGCTGCTAAGCGGTTTTCAAACCAGTTCCGTTCATACGACCGGCGGCTTCGAGGCCATGATGGCGCTGTTTGACAGCACCATCACTTTTCACGCGCAGTACCAGCAAAGCCGTGACCTTGCCGCCCTGATCGATTTGCTGGTGCTTGATCGTGACAATCCTCGTTCCCTGTCATGGGTCGCCCAGACTTTGCGCGGACGCCTTGCCAAGCTGGCCGGCAGCGCGCCCGATGAACTCAGCTCCCTTTCATTGCTGGTACCGGACCCGGCAAGCTGGAGTCTGGCGCAGCTGTGTGAAGCGCAGCCCCTTCACAGCGCATCGGCGGCGGATGGACCAGACGCCGTTCACTACTTTGCACTGAACGATTTGCTGCTGCAATGCACTGCTGCTGCCTTCAGGGTATCCAACGACATCAGCACAACCTATTTCACGCACTCGACCGCGTCGAACCAGAGTATGGGGACCTGATGAAGCTGCAAATCACCCATCAGACCCGTTACGACTACCAGCCGGCGGTTGAAACGGCCCAGCATATGGCCTACCTGCAGCCGGTCAGCACGGCGTATCAACAGCTTAGCAGCCATTTCCTGACAGTAAGCCCGACACCGTCGCAAATGACGCAAGCGGTGGACGTCTTTGGCAATCCACGCTGCTTTTTTTCGCTGCAAACCCCGCACACCGTGCTTGATGTGGTGGCCCGCAGCGTAGTGAGTACCGTGAATCGCGCCTTGCCTGCCAGCAGCGTCAGCTGGGAACAAACGCGCGAACTGTTTCGCTATCGGTCGGATGGACATTTTCACAGCGCCAACGAATTTGTATTTGCCTCGCCCTTTGTGCCGCGAGAGCCGGAATTTATCGCCTATGCCCGCCCCAGTTTCACGCCCGGCGCCGACGTGCTGGCAGTGGCCAGAGACCTGATGCATCGGATTCACGACGATTTCAGATATGAAAGCCAGAGCACACAAATCAACACACCGGCACGGGTGGCGCTGGCCCAGCGCAAGGGCGTCTGTCAGGACTTTGCCCACATCATGATTGCCTGTCTGCGCGGCATGGGCGTCGCAGCGCGCTACGTCAGCGGCTATTTGCTGACCGAGCCGGCGCCCGGTACTGTCAAACTCACCGGCAGCGACGCCTCCCACGCCTGGGTGGCGGTTTATGCGTCCGATCTGCCACCTGGCCAGCGTTGGTGCGATTTCGACCCGACCAACAACCGCTGCGGCTGGCATTCACCCGGCGCAGACTATGTGACGCTGGCCAGCGGACGCGACTTTTCAGATGTATCCCCGATTCGGGGCGTCATTCACGGCGGCAGCAGCCATACGTTATCGGTTGGCGTCACGGTGCAGGCGCTGGCTGAAGATACCGCGCAGCTCTACCAGCCAATGCCCAGCTTGCAGCAACAAACCCAATCGCAATCCCAGAACTGAGAGGTAGAACCATGAGCATTTACGCCAAACTGAGCGAGTTCCAGATTACCCTGCCAGCGGTCGCGACCCCGGCTGCCGCCTATGTGCCGTTTGTCCAAACCGGCAATCTGGTCTTTCTAAGCGGTCACATCGCCAAGAAAGACGGCAAGCCGTGGGTGGGCCAACTCGGCAAGAACATGAGCACCGCAGAGGGTCAGGCAGCAGCGCGCGCCATTGCCATCGATTTGATGGGTACCTTGCAGGCAGCGGTCGGTGATCTCAATCGCGTCAAGCGCATCGTCAAAGTGATGTCACTTGTCAATTCCACCAGCGAATTTACCGAGCAGCACCTGGTGACCAACGGGGCCAGTGAACTGATCGGCCAGGTCTTCGGCGCCGCCGGTGCGCACGCCCGCAGCGCCTTCGGTGTAGCGCAGATCCCGCTGGGCGCCTGTGTTGAAATCGAGTTGATTGCAGAGGTGATTTAAAACCGATTGACCACCTGCCCCTGCACTGCCCGCAACTGCGCGGCAGTGACACGCTGCGGGGCGATCTCAGCCAGCGGCAGCAACACAAAGGCGCGCTCGTTCATACGCGGATGGGGAACGACAAGGGCGGCGCTGGCGATGCGCGCATCGCCGTAGGTCAAGACATCAAGATCGAGTGTTCTGGGCGCATTGCGACTGCTGCGCTCGCGCCCGGCCAAATGCTCGATTCTCTGCAAAGCAGCCAACAAATTCGGCGCGCTCAGGGTGGTTTCAATTTCGACGACAGCATTCACATAGTCAGGGCCGCTGGAGTCCACTGGCGCGCTGCGGTACAGGGACGAGCGCTTGAGCAGGCGCACACCCTCAATGGCGGAAATGTCCAGAATGGCCCGAGCCACGCTTGCCGAAGGATCACCAAGGTTGGCACCCAACGCGATAAAGGCGTTAACCCTGGCGCGCGCCACGCTTCTCAATCACCAGCTTCAGGAGTTTGCGAGCCTTCGATCCGGGGCCCGCTGGAGCGCCGGCGCCGACGTCGTTTCCTTGGCGCGTCAACCGCATCGGCTGGTGCGCCTGCGTCAGGCACAGAGACTGCGACGGCAGGCACAACAGGCGTCTTGTGCACGCGGGGGGCACGTGGCCGATGCTGCTGTTCTTCTCGGACCTGATCGACCATGTCCTGACGCAGGTTATCGTCTGCCGAGCTGAATTCCTGCCACCAATCAGAAAGCACCACGTCGATCTCACCGGCATCGGCCCGCAGGCGCATGAAATCGAAGGCGGCGCGAAAACGCGGCTGCTCAACCAGACCGAACGGCGTGCTGCCAACACGCTTCTCAAAACGCGGTTGCATCATCCAGATCTCGCGCATGTCTGCGGCCAGTTTGCCACGACCCGAGACGTCGCCGATGCGGGCGTTGAAGACCTCGTCAATCGCATCCTGCAACGCCGGATGCGAATGCTGGCGCTGGGCCACGCGCTGCGCCCAGCCATCGCGCACATCGGCCCACAGGGTGCAGGCCAGCAAGAAACTCGGCGCTACCGGCTTGCCCTCGCCAACGCGACGGTCGGTATCTTGCAAGGCCGCCTTGACAAAGATCTGGTCGGCACGCTCCACGACGACGTCGAGTAGCGGGTAAATGCCGCGCGCCATCCCGAGCGAGCGCAACTGCTCGATGGACGCCAGGGCGTGACCCGTCTGCAGCAGCTTGAGCATTTCATCGAACAAACGACTCTGGGGCACCTCGGCCAGCAGTTGCTGCGACTTGATCAGTGGCGCTATCGTCTTGGGCTCCAGCACGAATCCCAGGGCATTGAGTTTCGCCGCGAAGCGTACCGCGCGGATGATGCGCACCGGGTCTTCACGGTAGCGGGTAGCGGGATCGCCAATCATGCGGATGATGCGTTTCTTGGCGTCCTTGATGCCCTGGTGATAGTCAACCACGATCTCGGCTTCGGGGTCGTAATACATGGCATTGATGGTGAAATCACGCCGCACCGCGTCTTCTTCCTGCGGACCCCAGACGTTGTCGCGCAGCACCCGCCCGGTCGAGTCGACCGCATGCTTCATGCCGGCGAGCTCGCTCTTGCTGGTCTTCTCGTTTCCGGCCACCTGCTCAGCTGCCGCGTTGTCCATGTAGGCTCGGAAGGTGGAGACCTCGATCACTTCATTTTCGCGACCGCGCCCGAACACCACGTGCACAATGCGAAAGCGCCGCCCGATGATGAAGGCGCGCCGGAACAGGCCTTTGACCTGCTCGGGGGTAGCGTTGGTCGCCACATCGAAATCCTTCGGTCGCAAACCGACCATCAGGTCACGCACCGCGCCGCCGACAATGTAGGCTTCAAAACCAGCGCTCTTGAGGGTACGCACCACGTTGCGGGCGCGCTCGTCGACCAGGGCCGGGTCGATGCCATGCTCGGCGGCACCGACTTCTTCGCGCTTGCCAAATGGGTTCTTCTTGAGCTTGGCGGCCGAAGGCGATTTGCCCAGCAGTTTTTCAATGAATTTCTTGATCATATTTTCTTGCGGGACAGACTGCAGCTACGAACAAACCCTGCCCCTATCACTTTAAAACAGCTCAAGTATGCGCCATCCGCGCTCGGTGGCCAGGGAACGCAGCCTGTCGTCCGGGTTGGTGGCCACCGGGTGATTCACTTTCTCGAGCAAACTCAAATCGTTGATCGAGTCGGTATAGAAAGTGCTCTCTACATCGAGCCACCTCAGTTTGCGACTGGCCAGCCATTGCTCGACCCTGGTGACCTTGCCTTCGCGCGCTGACGGTACGCCCTTGATCTCGCCGGTGATCCAGCCGGTGCCGCCGGTTGAGCAATCGCGCTCCAGCTCAACCGCGATCAACTCGGTAACACCAAAGGCCCGCGCAATCGGACGCGTCACAAATTCATTGGTTGCGGTAACGATCACCAACACGTCACCCGAGCGCTGATGCTGGCGCACCAGAGCTATCGCCTGGGGCGTAATGGCAGGTTCAATCACTGTGCGCATGAAGTGGGCATGGGCCGCCTCTGCGTTGGCGGCGCCCTGAAGTCGTACAGCGTCAGTGGCAAAGCGAACGTAGTCGTGAATATCGAGAGTACCCGCCCTGTAATGAGCGAAAAACTCGTCGTTGCGACGATTGAAATCAACCGCATCGGTCCAGCCAATCGTGGTCGTGAACACGCCCCAGGAATAGTCGGAATCAATCGGCAAAAGGGTGTGGTCAAGATCGAACAGAGCAAGCTTCATGCGGTCAAGCGTCCTGCATCATTGACCTGATCAAGGGAATCGTGATGGCACGTTTGGTCTGCAGCGCGTAGCCATCGATCAAATCAAGCAGTTCCATCAGACTACCCAGATCGCGGCTGAACCGCGTCAACATGAAATCCATCACATCGTCGCCCAAGAAGAGCCCGCGCGCGTCGGCGACTTGGCGCAAGACGGCGCGCCGTTCGGGCTCGCCAAGCAAGTGCAACTGAAATACGTGACCCCAGCCAAGGCGGCTTCGCAAGTCATCGCGCAAACTCAGATCGGCCGGCGGCATGGCACCGGCCGCCAGCACGCCCAGTTGATGGGTTTGCGCATTGACGAACCAGTTGAACGCGGCCTGCTGTTGAACAGCGCCATAAAGGTGCACATCGTCAAGCAGGATTGCGCTCCAGTGTTCACTAAATTCCGGCGGATCGAGCGTGCCGGCATCGAGCCAACCGGCGCTGGCGCCCTGCTCGCGCAAGGCCGCCTGAACCGCCTTGAGTAAATGGGTTTTACCAGAGCCCTCGGCGCCCCACAGGTAGCTCGGCACCGGTGAGCGGGCCGGGGCACCAGAACTAGAGGCCGCAGCCCACAGCGCCAGGTGACTCAAGGCCGCCTCATTGGGTCCGGCAAAAAAACTCTTCAAGGTCGGCCCGCTGGCCAGTCCGATATCAAGAGCAATCTGTTTCATGCTTGTGCGGCGGAAAATGGCATTTGGATGCTCGTTGCGAACCCTTAGAATCAGGGCAAATTCTATAGGGCCAAGCTGCCCTGACTGACACACTGAATTTCAGCAAGCACTTTTACATGTCCATAGCCAGTTCTTCCCCCCCCCTCTCCTACAAAGATGCCGGCGTCGACATTGACGCCGGTGACGCGCTGGTTGAACGCATCAAGCCAATGGCAAGGAAGACCCTGCGCGAAGGCGTTTTGGCCGGCATTGGCGGCTTTGGCGCCTTGTTTGAAGTGCCCAAGCGCTACCGGGAACCGGTACTGGTGAGCGGCACCGACGGCGTCGGCACCAAGCTCAAACTGGCGTTCGAATGGAATATGCACGACACCGTCGGCATTGATCTGGTCGCCATGAGCGTCAACGATGTACTTGTACAGGGCGCTGAGCCGCTTTTCTTTCTCGACTACTTCGCCTGTGGCAAGCTTGATGTAGAAACGGCGGCTGCGGTCATCGGCGGTATTGCACGCGGCTGCGAGCTCTCGGCATGTGCTCTGATTGGTGGCGAAACGGCGGAGATGCCGGGCATGTACCCGGCAGGCGAATACGATCTGGCCGGCTTTTGCGTCGGTGCCGTCGAAAAGTCAAAGATTCTGAGTGGCGCCAATATAGAACCGGGTGACGTGGTGCTGGGTCTGGCCTCCAGCGGCGTGCACTCCAACGGATTCAGCCTGGTACGCAAGTGCATCGAACGCGCGGACGGTCAACACCCCGCCATGCTTGACGGAAAGCCGTTCAGACAGGCCATCATGGAGCCGACCCGGCTTTACGTCAAGAACGTGCTGGCCGCGCTCGCCCTCCATCCGATCAAGGCGCTGGCTCACATCACGGGCGGTGGCTTGCTCGAAAACATCCCGCGTGTCCTGCCGCAAGGCACGGCGGCCCATCTGCTCAAGGGCAGTTGGCCTCGCAGCGAATTGTTTGCCTGGCTGCAGAAAACGGCCGGCATCGACGACCATGAGATGAACCGCACTTTCAACAACGGCATCGGCATGGTCGTCGTCATTGATGCCGCTCATGCTGCCGACTGTGCTGCTACCCTGCGCGAGGCTGGTGAGCAGGTGTTTCAAATCGGCCTGATCGCCGAGCGTGCGGACGGCGCCGCAGTGCAGTTTCGGTAAGGGCCTGTAACGTGGCCTCAATTATCCAAGCTTGTTAAGGGACCACTTCGGCGCTGCATCCGCCTTTATGGCAGGCATCGTTTATTGCGTCGGTGCACTGCTCCTGTTGCGGCTTCGGCCGAATCAACCAGTGTGAGGCTCAACGCCGACCAAACTGCCACAACTTCACGCCAAAAACCGCAAGGGCAACAAAATAGAGGGCCGCCGAGCTCAGCAATACAAGCGCCAGCAGCCAGATTCTCCTGATGCCGTCAACGCGCAATTGGGTCCAGGCAAAGGCCCCATTGGCCCACAGCAGGAAAGCCAGCAGCAAGCCACAGGCCGCCATCACCTGCAAGACGAAAACACCCCAACCGGGTTCCGGCCTGTAGCTGCCGCGTTGCAGCAAGCCCCATAGCAGCCAGACGGCATTGATCATGGCGCCAAGACCAATCGATAGCGTCAGCGCGGCGTGGCCGGCGTTGACAGTCTGGCGAAGCAAAGGCACCAGGGCGATATTGAGAAGCTGCGTAATCACCAGCACCATGATTGCCACGCGCACCGGTGTCCTGGTGTCCTGGTTGGCGTAATAGCCCGGTGCCAAGACCTTGATGGCGACAATGCCGAGCAGACCCACGCCCCAACCCATCAGGGCATAGGTGATTTGCTGGACGTCGTGCTCGGTCATCGCGCCATAGTGGTAGAGCACGGCCACCAACGGTCTAGCAAACGCGATCAAAGCCAGGGCGCTTGGCAGCGCCAGCAGCACCACCAGCCTCAAGCCCCAGTCCAGCATCGAGGAATATTTGGCCGTATTGCCAGCAGCGCGCGCCAGCGCCAGCTGCGGCATCAACACCACGCCCATGGCAACGCCCAGCAGCGCGGTAGGAAATTCCATCAAGCGGTCGGCGTAGGTGATCCAGCTGACGCTGCCGGGCGCCAGATGTGAGGCAATCTGGGTATTGATGAGCATTGAAATGTGGGCCACGCTGACGCCCAGCAGTGCTGGCCCCATCAGTTTGACAATGCTCTTGCAACCGGGATCGGCCCAGGCGCTGCGAAACGCACGCCAATGCAGTCCGACACGCGGCACCAGGCCAAGTTTCCTCAGCGCCAGCATTTGCACTCCAAGTTGCAAAACTCCACCGAGCAGCACACCACCGGCCAGCGCGTAGATCGGCTCAATGCCAAGCGTCTTAAACCACGGCGCGCCGAGCCAGGCTGCCGCAATCATGCACAGATTGAGCAGGACCGGCGTGACCGCCGGCACGGCAAAATGCCTCCATGTATTGAGCACCCCGGCCGCCAGCGCCACCAGTGACATGAAGGCGATGTAGGGGAACATCCAGCGCGTCATCACGACTGCAACGTCGAAACTGTTCGGGTTCTGCTGCAAGCCGCTGGCCATCGCCCAGACCAGCGCAGGCGCCAGCGCCACCCCCACCACACTCAGTACCAGCAGCGCCCAGAACAGCACCGTCGCGGTCCGGTCGATCAACAGTTGGGTCGCATCCTCGCCTTGCCGGGCCTTGGCGGCCGCAAGCACCGGCACGAAAGCCTGGCTAAAAGCCCCCTCCGCGAAAAAGCGGCGGAACAGGTTGGGAATGCGAAACGCCACATTGAAGGCATCGGTCAGGGCACTTGCGCCAAAGGTGGATGCGATCAGCAATTCCCGCAGCAAACCCGTGATGCGTGACAGCAGTGTCAGCAGCGAGACAACAGATGCAGATTTGAAAAGACTCACGACGCGCAGTGTAGCCGTGAGTGTTCAGACGCCGTTAGCCCAGTCTCCCGCTCTGGCTGCCAGCTGTTAGAATGCTCCGCTTTGCTGACATCATCGACAGACTCAAGGAACCACTAAATGGCATCTGGAAAACCCAAGAAAAAGAACCCGCGCCTGGCGTCGGGCCGTAAGCGCGTCCGTCAGGACGTCAAGATCAACGCCGCGAACACCTCGCTGCGCTCCAAGTACCGCACTGCGGTGAAGAATGTAGAAAAAGCAGTTGTCACCGGCGACAAGGCCAAGGCAAGCGAGTTGTTCGGCAAAATGCAGGCCGTCGTCGACACCGTGGCCGACAAAGGCATCTTTCACAAGAACAAGGCAGCTCGCGACAAGAGCCGCCTGTCGGCCAAGGTGAAAACCATGGTCGCTAAAGCCGCCTGATTTCAGGCAAATCGAACGGATCAATTTTCATGAAGAAATTGATCTGCCGTTTGTAACCGGTGCGCTGTCAGCAAAAACAAAAGAGCCGTCGCAAGACGGCTTTTTTGTTTTTGGGTTGTGGGCTGTCGTGGGTGCAGATATTGGGACATGGGTTCCCGCCTCATGCTGTCAAATGCCCAGGAAATCGACGGGGACCCTTGTCCCAATCCCTGCGGGTGGCATCGCTGGTTCACGTGGGAAGTTGGGCATACTGCCGAAAGGAGCAGTGCAGCGGGAGCTGACACTGAATGGCTCACAATTGACATGATGGAAACCGCGAATGTAATAACTGGGACCGAAGGCTATGCCGTACAAGCAACTTATTTAATTGCGCGGTATGACGCGCTTTCGTTTGAAGCCAAGCATGAAGCGATTCTCGGCCTCTTGCCGACAAACCCAAGTCGATTCATTGATATAGGTTCTGGGACTGGTCATGATGCAGCGTGGTTGGTATCAAAAGGACACCATGTTGTTGCTGTGGAACCAGTAGATGAATTGTGCGAAGCTGGGAGAAGAATTCACTCGAAGGCCGAGGTGACATGGGTGAATGACAGTCTTCCATTCCTCGCAACTTTTGATGAGGACTGTGAGTTGTTCGATGTTGCCATGTTGACCGCTGTTTGGATGCACCTTGATGAGAAGAGTCGCCATCTTGGAATGAGACGAATTGCATCACTTATTGTTCCAAACGGATTGCTGTGCATGACGCTTCGCCACGGACCACTGCCTGATGGGCGTCAGACGTTTGATGTCTCTTCGGACGAAACAATATCGTTGGCAGAGCTCAGTGGGTTCAAGACTGTCTTAAATGTAAGGCGTAAGTCTGTTGGGGCACGCAATCGTGTTGCTGGAATCATGTGGTCGCATTTGGCTTTCCGTTTCTGTCCAAGGCATAGCGACACGCAATAGGTGGCCATAAAGTTCTGGTGCCGTGAGTGACAGCAATGTGTCTTCAAAGGTCATTGCATAAGCCATCAGGAAACGTGTCGGCGCCGGGTTTTGAGCTGGTCATGTGAAGGGCATAAAATCGCGCTTCAACGGCCCGCCATTGAACGGGCCGGTTTCATTTGGAAAGACCTAAACCATGACCGCACCTTTCATCGAAGCTGCCTCGCCGCACGTCATGAACACCTACGGCCGCGTGCCGATCGCCCTGTCGCATGGCCAGGGTTGCCGCGTCTGGGACGTCAATGGCAAGTCGTATCTGGACGCCCTCGGCGGCATTGCCGTCAACACGCTGGGTCACAACCATCCCAAGCTGGTGCCGGCGTTGCAGGACCAAGTCGCAAAAATCATCCACAGTTCGAACTACTACCATGTGCCAAACCAGGAGGTGCTGGCAAAGAAGCTGGTTGAACTCTCGGGTCTGAGCAACGTTTTTTTCTGCTCAACCGGCCTGGAAGCCAATGAGGCAGCCCTGAAACTGGCGCGCAAATTTGGCCATGACAAGGGCATAGAGCGCCCGGAGATCGTGGTCTACGAGAAAGCGTTTCACGGCCGCTCACTGGCCACACTGAGCGCCACTGGCAACCCCAAGATCCACGCCGGCTTCGGGCCGCTGGTGGAAGGGTTCATCCGGGTGCCGCTGAATGACATTGAGGCTCTGAAACAGACCACGGCCGGCAACCCGAACGTGGTGGCCGTCTTCTTTGAGGCGATCCAGGGTGAGGGTGGTATCAACACCATGCACATCGATTACCTCAAGGCGGTGCGCCAACTCTGCGACGAGCGCGACTGGCTGCTGATGATCGACGAGGTGCAGTGCGGCATGGGACGCACCGGAAAGTGGTTCGCCCACCAGTGGGCTGACATCAAACCGGATGTCATGCCGCTGGCCAAGGGCCTGGGCTCGGGTGTGCCGGTAGGGGCGGTCGTTGCCGGGCCCAAGGCGGCCAACATCTTCCAGGTCGGCAACCACGGCACCACCTTCGGCGGCAATCCGCTGGCGATGCGCGCCGGCGTCGAGACTATTCGTATCATGGAACAAGAAGGCTTGCTGGCCAACGCAACCCGGGTCGGCGCGCATCTGGTGGCCGCCCTCGCCCTCGCCTTGAAATCGGAATTGGCCGCAGGCAGTGTTCGTGAGATCCGCGGTCGTGGCCTGATGCTTGGCATCGAACTGGCCAAGCCCTGCGCGGCGCTGGTAGGGCTATGTGCGGCCAACGGCCTGTTGATCAGCGTCACCGCCGACAGCGTGATCCGCCTGGTGCCGCCGCTGATCATGAGCACGCAGGAAGCCGACGAGGTGGTCAGCATTCTGTGCCCTCTCATCAAGCAGTTCCTGCTTGATGCGGCCTAAGTCATAGCCGTCGTTTTCCGGATCGTCAGCCATGAACCATTTCCTGCAATTCAGCGACTTGAGCGCCAGCGACTACGCCTATCTGTTTGAACGCGCCGCACTGATCAAGAAAAAGTTCAAAGCGTATGAGCGGCACCAACCCTTGATCGATCGCACGCTTGCTTTGATCTTTGAGAAGGCGTCAACCCGCACGC
Source organism: uncultured beta proteobacterium (assembly GCA_903906695.1). Classification (GTDB taxonomy): domain Bacteria; phylum Pseudomonadota; class Gammaproteobacteria; order Burkholderiales; family Burkholderiaceae_C; genus Rhodoferax. Next base: position 17,311 of record CAIVLG010000102.1, read on the forward strand.
GCGTCAGTTTCGAAGCCGGCATGTACCAGATGGGCGGCAGCGTCGTGCACCTGACCACGGCGGACAGCCAACTGGGGCGCTCCGAGCCGATTGAAGACAGCTCCAAAGTAATCAGCCGCATGGTCGACCTGGTCATGATACGCACCTTCGAGCAAAGCAAGATCGAGCGCTTCGCCGAGCATTCGCGCGTTCCAGTGATCAATGGCCTGACCAACGAATTCCATCCCTGCCAGATACTGGCAGACATCTTCACCTACATCGAGCATCGCGGCTCGATTGCGGGCAAGACGGTGGCCTGGGTGGGGGACGGCAACAACATGGCCAACACCTGGCTTCAGGCGAGCGAGATTTTGGGCTTTAAGGTCCATGTCAGCACCCCCAGCGGCTACGAAGTTGACCAGTCGATTGCCGGCCTGCGCTCGGCTGAAAGCTATCAGGTTTTCAGCGACCCGATGCAGGCCTGCGCAGGCGCCGATCTGGTGACCACAGATGTCTGGACCAGCATGGGCTTCGAAGCTGAAAACGAAACCCGCAAACTGGCATTTGCTGACTGGTGCGTCGACGCCGACATGATGCGTGCCGCCAAACCCGACGCCCTCTTCATGCACTGCCTGCCGGCACACCGCGGCGAGGAGGTGCAGGCCGACATCATCGACGGCCCGCAGTCGGTGGTCTGGGACGAAGCCGAGAACCGCCTGCATGCGCAGAAAGCGCTGATGGAACTCTTGCTGCTGGGCCGGCTCTAAGCTGGCCCCCGATACAGCCACTCCACATCCAGCAAGCGCTCGCCAAGCAATTTCATGGCAGCATCGCGGCCCCAGCGCAGCAGACCGGTCGCATGAAATATCTGACCGTTTCGAATCGCTCGGCTTTGCACTCGCGCACATCGTTGCCAGCGCGCGTTGGCGTAGTTCCTCAAAGCGTCCGGTAGTGTCAGACCGTCAACACTCAGAGCCTGTGCCAATGCCTGCGCGTCCTCGATCGCCATACCGGCTCCTTGCGCAAGGTAGGGCAGCATCGGGTGTGCTGCGTCGCCCAGCAGGGCCACCCTGCCCCGCCCGAACTCTTGCGGACCTTTCATCGGCGCTCGAATGCTCAGACCCCATAGGCGCCAGCGCTCAATGGCATGAATCAGATCATGCAAAGGCGCACAGGTCTGCGCCATGCTGCGGCGCAATTTGGCAACGTTGGCGCTGTGGTCCCAGTACTCGATGTCACCGACCATGTGGCCGTGTACGACGGCCACAACATTGAGCCAGTCACCGCCGCGCACGGGATATTGAATCACGTGCAACTGCGGCCCAAGCCAAGCCGTGATGTGCTGCGAACGCAGGTTTTCGGGCAGACTGCTTTGCTGCACCATGGCACGATAGGCCAGATGTCCGGTGGCCACGGGTGAGCCGTCGCCCAGCAATTGCTGTCGCAACTTGCTCCACGATCCATCTGCCCCAAGCACCAGATCCCCATGGACCTTGCTGCCGTTGGCGCATTGCAGGCTGACACCGTCGGCGTTCTGTTCAAAGGCCACCACCTCGCTTTGAAGGTGGAGTTGAACATCGCCTCTCCTTTTCAATTCCGCCAGAAGCAAGGCGTGCATGTCGGCCCGATGAATGGTCGCATAAGCAGCGCCATAGCGTTGCACGGCCCTGGCGCCCAGACGCAGAACACCAAGCTCTCTGCCTGAAGTGGCGCTGCGCACCTGGAGCCGGTCCGGAAAGGCCGCCACCCCTGCCAAGGCCTCACTCAGGCCCCAGGTGTTGAGGATCTTTACGATGTTGGGACCCAATTGAATGCCGGCACCGACCTCATTGAATTCCCTGGCGCTCTCAAACAATTCAGGCTGCCAACCGGCCCGCGAACAGGCCAACGCGGCGGCCAAGCCGCCGATGCCTCCGCCCACAATCAAGACACGTTTACCCATTGCTTGTATTTTGCCAGTTCCGCCCCGCTTCGCCGGCGCCTCCATGGGCACGCCGCTGAACCCAGCGCTGTATCACCTGAGCTTTGCAATCACCGCGGTCGGAAGCATGGCGAGCAGTCGTGCCACCAGCGCCCAGGGCCAGCGCGGCACCGTGGCGCACTGCACTCGCTGTTCGATCAGATCGACCAGAAGCCTGCCACCTTGCTCCACCGGAATCACAAACGGACGGCTTTTCGCACCCCGGTTGATTGGCGTATCGATAAAGCCGGGTGACAGCGTCGTCACCAGGATGCCGCTGCCATAAGTCTCGGCCCGCAGCGACTGAAGATAAGTGCTGACCGCCGCCTTGGAGGCACCATAGACGCCGCCGGACGGCATGCCGCGAAAGGCCGCCACCGAACTGATTCCCACCAGATGCCCTCGCCCCTGTTCGCGAAAATATTGCATCGCCACGTCCACCGTCGACATGAAGCCGGTAATGTTGGTGGCGATGGTATCGCGCACCTTGTCAAAGGCCAGCTTGCCAATGCTGCCGTGGTAGCCAATGCCGGCATTGGCTACCACAATATCAATTGACCCCAAGAACTCACGCGCCTCGGCAAATACTTTTGCCACTGCAACGTCGTCGGTCACGTCCAGTGCCGCAACAAATACGCGGGCCGCGCCATCCTTCTGCAGTTCAGCGCGCAAGGCTTCCAGCGCGTCCACGCGTCGAGCGGTCAAGGCCAGCCGGTAGCCGCGGCGCGAAAATTCAATCGCCATCTGGCGTCCTAGGCCGGACGATGCGCCAGTGATGAATACGCTCTTTGCGGGGGCTGTTTCAAGACTCATGGTTGCGACCTGTTGTAATCTGTGCTGAGGCGCTATTGTGATGCACCTGTTCATTTTATTGACTCACCCTACCGACGATGATTCCATTTTCTGTCCTTGATCTGTCCCCCATCGTGCAAGGCGGTGACGCTGCGCAGTCATTTCGCAACACCCTTGACCTGGCCCAACACGCCGAAGGCTGGGGCTACCGGCGCTACTGGCTGGCCGAGCATCACGGCATGCCCGGCATCGCCAGCGCAGCCACCGCGGTGTTGATCGGCCATGTCGCGGCCGGCACCCAAACGATTCGGGTCGGTGCCGGTGGCATCATGCTGCCTAATCATTCGCCGCTGGTCATCGCCGAGCAGTTCGGCACGCTGGAATCGCTTTACCCCGGTCGCATCGACCTGGGTCTGGGTCGGGCGCCGGGCTCTGACCAGATCACCGCGCGGGCGCTACGCCGCAATCTGGCCAGCGACGCTGACGAGTTTCCGCGCGATGTTGTTGAGTTGATGGATTACTTCTCGGCAACGTCAAAAAACCCGGTGCACGCGGTGCCGGGCCAGGGTCTGAACATCCCCGTCTGGATTCTGGGCTCCAGCCTGTTTGGCGCGCAACTGGCGGCAGCGCTCGGTCTGCCGTACGCCTTTGCGTCGCACTTTGCACCGCAGCAACTGATGCAGGCCATCGCCTTGTACCGAGCCAACTTTCGTCCTTCGGCACAGTTGACAAAACCCTACGTCATGCTGGGCTTCAATATCTTTGCGGCCGATAGCGATGAAGAGGCCGCCTTTCGGGCCACATCGATGCAACAGGCGTTTGTGAATCTGCGCATTGGGCGGCCAGGGCGCCTGCCACCGCCGGTCGCAGATTACGCAAACCATGTAGCTCCGCAGGAGCGCGCCATGCTCGACAGCGTGCTGTCCTGCGCCGCCATCGGTGCAGCAGAAGCGGTGCGCGCCAGCCTGAAGGCCTTTATTGAGCGCACCGGGGCCGATGAGTTGATGATCACCTCGCAGATTTTCGATCACGCGGCGCGGCTGCGCTCGTACGAGATCACCGCCGAGCTGTTTTCCACAACAGTCTGAATTGACCAGCCTTGACTGAGCTTGCTACAGCCATCGCGCTGCTGCAACAGCAGGCCCGACCGGGCGAACTGGCCGGCATGGCACGCGTTGGCATCAACATCGAGCAACGCCTGGGCTTGTCAATGCCGGCGATGCGGCGCATCGCCAAGACTTTGGGTCATGACCATGCGCTGGCACTGGCGCTGTGGGAGACGGGCATCCCCGACGCTCGCATCGTCGCCGGCATGGTGGCCGAGCCCGCGAAGCTGAGCTCAAGACAGATGGACGCGTGGGCCAAGTGCTTCTCGTCCTGGGACGTCTGCGACCAGGTCTGCGCCAGCGCCTTTCGTGCCTCGCCGCTGGCCTGGCGAAAGTTGACGCTGTGGGCAGTGCGGCGGGATGAATTTGTACGCCGCGCCGCCTTTGCTTTGCTGGCAACCCTGGCGGTGCACGACAGAGAAGCGGACGACCTGCGCTTTGTGGCGGCGCTAGCACTGATTGAAGCCGCCGCCGCAGACGAGCGCAATTACGTCAAAAAAGCGGTGAACTGGGCACTACGCAACATCGGCAAGCGCAACCCGGCGCTCAACACTGCGGCCATCACTGCTGCACGGCGCATTCAGCAGCAAGGCAGCCGTTGCGCGCGCTGGATTGCCGCTGACGCGCTTCGTGAACTTGGCGGCGAGGCGGTGCAGACGCGGCTGCGCCCGTGAGTCGAAGCTCAATTCCAAGGGGTTCACGAGACTGCGAATCAGAGCGAGGTCGTTGGCGCCCCAGCGACATCGGCCACGACTGGAGTGCAGTCAATCGCGACGATCAGGCGCGCGCGCCCCTGAGCCTTGGCGCTGTAGAGCGCTGCGTCGGAGCGCCGCATCAGAGTGCCCAGTGAATCGTCTTTGGGGCCAAGGCACGCCAGTCCGGCACTGAAATTCAGTGAATGCCCAAGTTGTCTTGGTGCTTCCTCCTCCAGAGTCGCGCGAAGGCGTTGATCAAAACCACTCGCTGCGTCAGCGCCACCCTGCGCCAGCAAGACACAGAATTCCTCACCCCCAATGCGTGCGATCACGTCACCGGCGCGCTGGCCACTCTGGAGGACCTTGCCAAACAAACGCAGTGCGCTGTCGCCGCCCTCGTGGCCATGGACGTCATTTATCTGCTTGAAATGATCCAGATCCAGACTGAGCAGAGCCAGCGGCAAGCCATGACGCCGTGCATGCGCAAATGCACTCGATGCGGCCTGGTTCCACCCCTTGCGATTAAGCACTCTGGTCAAGGGGTCCATGTTGGCCTGCTCAAGCAACTCCCATTCTGCTTCTTCCCGCCATGCAACCAGTATCGACACGTTGGCAAGCACCAGGGTAATGTTGGCCACCAACAGCGCAGCCAGGTTGAATGGGTGCGGCGCTGTGAAATTTGGATAGAGCGCGGTGAAGAATGCGCCCATGATGCCACGCCCGGCGGTAAGTACGGCCATCAGCGCCAGGCAACCGAACATGACCCACCGCCAGCGCCCACCGAGTGAAGTGCTTGGCCGCAGAACCGCCTGTGCCAGCAAAATCAACTGAAGGGCAATGAACAGATTGGACCAGCCAACACGCACCGGATAACTGGAAAAACTCAGGGTATACCCAACAGGCATCAGGATCAAGGTGCCCAACAGCAACTTTTCAAAAGGACGAGGTCCGAGCCAACCTTTGAAGGCCTGAAACATTAACCAGTGGCTACAGCTGATGCAGACCATAGAGAATGTCGACAGCAGATGATCGAGCCACGTATCCGGCCACAAGCCGGAAAGAATCAGGGCGACCCAACCTGCTCCCTGGAACATCAATGAACGGCGCGCAGCTTGGGCAGCTGCGCTGAGCTGTCGACCCATGATGACAGGCAAAGTGCTTGCCAGCACCAGGACATTGGCGACGTTGACAATTAACAGGGTATCGGGATCAAGGCGCATTGGCTGGATATTCGTGTTCGTCTGGAATCCGTCTAAAGCGCCTGCCCCAGTCTCCCAATCCCCTCTTCGATTTTGTCCAACCCCGCAGTGGCAAAGCTCAGGCGCAAGGTGGCCAGGTCGGGGTCATGGGCATAGAACGGCGCACCCGGCACGAAGGCAACGCCTTTCTCAATGGCGCGCTTGGCAAACTCCGCGGCATTGCTGCTCTTGCCCTTGGCGCCGGTCAGCCTGGCCCAGAAGAACATGCCACCTTGCGGCTGGTTAAAGCCGATGGCATCGCCCAACTCGCGGCGCAGTGATTCGGCCATGACGGTGGCGCGTTCGGCGTAGGTCTTGCGCACCACGGCCAATGTGTCGTCCAGGCGATTAAGCGTCAGGTAATGCGCCGCGATGGCCTGCGACAGGTTGCTGGTGTGGGCGTCGCTGAACTGCTTGCACATGGTGGCCTTGGCCAGCAATTCGGGTGGCGCAATCATCCATCCCACACGCAAACCCGGTGACAGGATTTTGCTGAAGCTGCCGCAGTGCGCTAGCCAGTCACGGCTTCCCGGCACCTGAGCGCTCAAGGCCAGCAGACTCGGCGGCGGTGGCTTGCCAAAATAAAGCTCGCCATAGGGATCGTCTTCCACCACCACGGTCTGTGTGGTCACTGCCAGCTCCAGGATGCGCTTGCGTCGTGCCTGACTCAGCGTCGCGCCGCTCGGGTTGCCAAAGGTCGGGATCAGGTAGATCAGCTTGGGCTTGTGTTCGGCAATCAGTTTTTCAAGTTGCTCAACGTCAACACCGTCGGCATCGATAGGCGCGCCGATGATGTGCGCGCCATAGAGCCTAAAACACTGGATCGTGGCCAGGAAGGTGGGCGCTTCCACAATCACCTTGTCACCGGGCGAGATCAGCGTCTTGCCGATCAGGTCCAGCGCCTGCTGGCTGCCGGTGGTGACGATCAGGCCTTCGGCCTTGACTGTCGCGTTGGACTCGCTGCCGACGCCGCCCTTGGCCGCGTAGAAACCACTGATCGCCTCGCGCAGCGGTTGATAGCCCTCAGTGGCACCATACTGCAGCACCGGCCCCGGGTTGTTGGCCAGCACGGCATCGGCAGAGATCCTGATGCCTTCGGCGTCAAACAGCGCCGGGTCCGGAAAGCCGCCGGCAAAGCTGATGATGCCGGGCTTGCCCAGCAGTTTGAACAGTTCGCGAATGGCCGAGGTTTCTATGGCGTCGAGGCGCTGGGCAAATTGCATGGAAGTCTTTCGTGAATGGAGGATTGCTTTATGCTCTTATTATTATTCAGACCCAAGTCAACGGAGAACGCATGAAGCCGAGCGCCATCGAAGGTTTTTTTGCCGCGCTGAGGGCCGCCAACCCGTCACCCCAAACCGAGCTTGAATACGCTTCCGTCTTTGAATTGCTGGTGGCAGTCTTGCTGTCGGCGCAGGCCACCGATGTGAGCGTCAACAAGGCCACGCGTCGCCTGTTTCTGGTCGCCAATACGCCGCAGAGAATGCTTGATCTTGGCTTGGCGGGGCTGGAGAGTTACATCCGCACCATCGGCCTGTTCCGCTCCAAGGCAAAGCACCTGATGCAGACCTGTCAGATTCTGCTGGAGCGCCACGGCGGCGTCGTGCCACGAACGCGCCAGGCGCTTGAAGCCCTGCCAGGCGTTGGTCGCAAAACAGCCAACGTGATCCTCAATGTCGCGTTTGGCGAGGCCACCATGGCGGTTGACACGCACCTGTTCCGGCTCGCCAATCGGACCGGTCTGGCGAGCGGAAAGACGCCTTACGAAGTCGAACTGAAACTGCTGCAGCGCATACCGCCAGCCTATTTGAAGGACGCGCATCACTGGCTGATTCTGCATGGCCGCTATGTCTGCCAGGCGCGCAAACCTTTGTGCTGGCAGTGCAGTGTCAGCCGTTACTGCGATTTCAAAGACAAGACGCCTGCCGCGCCTGCCGCTGCGACTCGATCCGCCATATCAGGCAGCAAGCGGTAGTGCCACCCACTGTTCGCCAATGGCGTGGATCGCGATGCGATTCTGAAAAACTGCTTCGAGCGAGCGGTGCGTTTCGTGGTCGGCACAGGCACCCTGATGCGCAATTCGCCCTTCTGCCATGACCACCATCTGATCCGCCTGCAGGGCCAGCGATATTTCGTGCAGCACGCTGACCACAGTTTTGCCCTGGCGCACCAGCGAGCGCACCACCGCCAGCCAGTCGGCCTGATGCGGAGGATCCAGATTGGCCAGCGGCTCATCCATCAGCAGCACTTGCGCCTGCACCGCCAGCGAACGCGCCAGCAGCACACGCTGGCGCTCGCCGCCCGACAGTTGGCCGAGCGGCCGATCGCGCCAGTCCCAGGCCTGCGTCGCACGCAAGGCCTGCTCAACCGCGTTGTAGTCGATTGCGCTCGGCCCGGCCAGCCAGCCCTGATGCGGCAGCCGGCCTAGCATGGCGACATCCCAGACAGTGAGGTCATCGCCAGTGGCCTCGTTCTGCCCCAGCCAGGCCAGTTGCCGCGCTCGCGCCCGCCCGGGCATGCCAGCCATGGCCTGACCGAGCAGTGTCACGCTTCCGGTATGCGGCAGCAAGCCGGCCAGCACCTTGAGCAAAGTGGATTTGCCGGCACCGTTGGGCCCCACGACACTGGTCCAGCAGGCCGCTGGCACCGTGAGTGTGATGTCATGCAGTATCTCAACCTTGCCGAGGCTGGCACGGACCGAACTCGCGCAGACCGAAGCTGAACTCGGTGTCTTCATGAAAGACCGGCACCCGAAACGATACGCGTGTCACGGTTCATCAACCAGAGCAGATAGCCGCCCCCCAGCACCGCAGTCAGAACACCGACCGGCAACTCCTGCGGCGCCATCAGCCCTCTTGCCAGTGTGTCGGCCGCCATCAGCAGCACACCTCCCATCAGACTCGATAGCCAGATCAGGTGACCATGGGTCGTCCTGCAGACCGAGCGCACCAGATGCGGCGCGGCCAGACCGACAAAGGCAATCATCCCGGTCTGTGCCACGGCAGTACCCGTGGCCAGCGCCAACACGCCAATCAGTAGCACCCGCACCTGCGGCAATGGCAGGCCCAGACTCACCGCCGTCGCCTCGCCCAGCGACAGACCATCGAGCACCGGGCTGAGGAGCCACGCCAGCAGCATGCACAACAACCAAACCACTGCCATCAAGGCGCAGGCGCTCCAACCGACAAATCCGGTGCTGCCGAGGATAAAGGCTTGCAAGGTCGGCATCACCTCAGGCCGCATCAGCATGATCAATGAACTGATGGCGCCAAGCACCACACCCACAATCACGCCGGCCAGCAACAGACGCAGCGTCTGCTGTACGCCCTTGGCCAGCAGCAGCGTCAACAGCACAGCGCCGACGGCGCCGGCAAAGGCGGCACCGGTCAGACCGACTTGCACCAGCCACTGCGCAGCAAATGGCGACACACCAAACAGGACCAGAGACACTGCCACGCCGAGCAGGGCACCGGAGGCGCTGCCCAGCAAATACGGATCCGCCAGAGGATTGCGAAACAGCCCTTGCGCCAGCGCACCCGACAAGCCCAGCAATGCGCCTGCGCTCCAGGCTCCGAGCGTGCGCGGCAACCGAATATCGAGCACGATCTGCAGGGCCAGAGGATCGCGTCCGAGCCTCAAGACGCTCTCGAAGCCGGTGCTGCCAACGCTGGCGCCCAGCGCCACCAGCAGCATGCTGATCACAAGCAAAGCCAAGCTCAGCCAAGAGTCGATCCGCTGCGGCGAACGCATGGATTTCATGGCGCCTTGTCCAGCAGGCACTGCGCCATGATGCGGGCCGCTTCGGCCATGCGCGGTCCCGGTCGCACCACCACGTCAGACTGCTCGGGGGTGAAGACACAGACCCGCCGCTCTCGAATGGCACGAATGCCCGACCAGCCGGGCCGCCCTTGCAGTCCGGTGAAATCGTGATCGCCGACCATGATCAGATCGGGATTGGCGCGCACCACAAACTCGGGGTTCAATTTGGGGAACGGTCCCAGACTGGCAGGGACAATGTTATCGACACCCAGACGCTTCAAGGTTTCACCGATGAAGGAGGCCTCACTCGCCGCATAGGGCGCACTATTGACTTCGAAGTAAACCCGGGTTCGCTTCGCCTTGCGTGGCAGCGACTGAAAAGCTGCCGAGACACCGGCATCAATATCGCGCCAAACGCGCGACGCGTCGGGAAGTTCCATCAACTGCCCCAGTTGTTCCAGGACGCGGCGAACATCGGCGTGGTTCTTGGGCTCCAGCGCGATCACCTTGATACCCAGCGACTGCAATCGCTCGGCAACGGGCGTTGAAACCGCCATCAGGACCAGATCGGGCTTCTGCGCCACGATCGCCTCGATGCTGGGGTCCAGCCCGCCTCCGACCTGCGGCAGGTGGCGCACGCTGTCGGGGTAATTGGAATAGCGATCGACCCCCACCAGGCGCTGGCACTGCCCAAGCGCGCAGACGGTCTCGGTCAGCGATGGCAGCAGACTGACGATGCGCTGCGGCGACTGTGCAAGGCTCACGCTCACGCCGCGGTCATCGGTGAGGCGCACGCCCTGCGCCGCGATGGCAGGCAGCAGGCAACCGAGCGCCAGGCTGGCAAGACCGCGTTTGCAGAGCGCCCAGAGCGGGATCACGGCATCAGCTCTGTGGACGCCACTGGGCGCCGACATAAAGGGTTCGGCCCGGTGTTGCATAGTGTCCGACTTGCTGGTACTGCGCATCGAGCGTATTGTCGATGCGCATGACCAGCTGCCAATCCCGGCTCAACTGGGTATTGGCATTCAAGTTCAGCAGGACATAGCCCGGCAGCACTGTGCTGTTCGCGGCGTCATCGAAACGCGTCCCCACGGCCTGAATCTCTGCGCCCAACTGCCAGCCGCCCAGTCGCCGGTCCAGGCCCAGCGTCATGCCGCGACGCGAGCGCAGGCTGAGGTCGTGCCCCGTGCTGTCATCCTTGGGATCAAGCAGGTCGATGGATGCGCGCAGATCGTAGACGTCGAAGTGCTTGCTGCCGGTGATCGTCAGGCCACGCAGCGTGGCCTGACCAACGTTGAAATAGCAAAAGAAACCCGCGTCGCAACCTGTCAGCGCGGCACTGGAACTGATCATATTGCTGATCGCGTTGCGGTAAAGCACGGCCTTGAACGTAGTCGTCGCACTCGCGTAACTGAGTGCCACTTCGCTGCTGCGGTTGGTCTCGGGCGCCAGTGTGGCGCTGCCGTAGGGGCCGAATATCTGCTCCAGTGTCGGCGCCCGGAAGGCGCTGCCAAACGAGGCACTGGCGCGCCAATCGGGAGCAAACTTGTAGCCGTACGACAGTGCCCCGGTTTGATGTGAACCAAACAACTCGTCGTTGTCGCTGCGCAAGTTGAACTGCACCGTATGCAAGCCGTAATTGGCGCCATAGCCGATGGCAAGCGCATTCTGTGTCCGCTCGCCACGGAAAGCGGGGTCGAAATAGCCCGAGGGTTGTGAATCGAATTGATCATGCTTTTGCTCGAGCACCGCACTCAAAGTGCCAAAAGCCATGTGGAAATTGTTTTCCAGAAGAATACCCTGCAATTTGGTCTGATAGTCGTAGGGCACGTCATCACGCTTGGCAACCACACTGCTCGAGAGCGTCAGCTTGCTGCTGTACAAGTCACTCCATCGAGACTCCCATTTGACGGCCGCCGTCGTCAGTTTGGCGTTGGCCTGAAAGTCGCTGCCGCCGCTCCACGGAACGTAGTGCGAATCGAGCTCACTGTGGAGTGCAACGACTTCGACATGCTGGGTGGGTGCGATCCGAAAGCCCAGGCGAAGACTGGCTGTCTTGCTGTTGCTGGCCTCGTGTGTCGGCGTACGCTGCAGATCGGGCCGGGTGTCGTAACCGGCACTGTCTTCCAGACCCAGACCCAATGCATAGTCCCAGGCACCTTCTGCGCCACTCAAGCCGGCGCTGATCTTTTTCGTATTCAGGCTGCCAAGCGAAAAGTTCAGCGTCGGTGTCATGCTGGCACTGCCACGCCGCGTGAAGATCTGCACCACCCCACCCATGGCATCGGAACCATAGACCGCGCTGGCCGGACCGCGCAAGACCTCGATCCGTTCAATCTGCGACAAGGGCACCAGGTCCCAGGGAGCGCCGCCGCCAAGCATCAAGCCGTCCTGCGAGTCGACCCGCACACCATCGATGTAAAGCGCCGTCATGCGCGAATCGGCACCGCGAATATAGACGCGACTGGCGTCACCGAAACTGATGGCTTGCAGGCCTGGCAATCGCGCAAGCAGCTGCGATACCGAATTGACTCCCGAGGCGTCAATCTGGGAGCGATCAATGACGCTGACATCGGCCAGCACATCGGAGAAACCCTGTTCAACGCGATTCGCGGTCACGAAGACATCTTTCAAAATGGGCGTTGGTTGTGCGCTGGCTGGCTGGCAGACGCAGACAAGCAGCGACAACACGACGGTCGCGGTCGATAAGGAAACACAAGTTTTCATGAAATAAGAAGTTCAACAAAAGCTCTCGCCGTCGTCCCCGACAGCACTTGAGCGTCACGGCTGCGCACCAGAGCGCGCAGTCCCCTTGTCGGCCGGTATCCGGGCTGGTGGAACAACCGCCATCGCCTTCCCAAGCGCGTGTTCAAAACGCTCAGTGGCCTTGATGGAAGCTAAATCGCTATGGATTCGTCCACTTACCGTTGCGGGGGCAGCGCAGGTTAGGTTCAGCGTTGACGCCAACCCTCCTGCTTCCCGTTGAACTGCGGCGTGTGAACCACACCGCGAGCACCAACGGGCGGATTTTACAACCGATCGTTTTCGCAAACCCTACAATGCAGTGCTATGTCGAACGAGACCCAAATCGACCAGATTGCAGAACGTGTGGAGCGACTGCTGGTGCGTTATCAGGAACTGCAGCGAATTAATAGTTTGCTCAGCGCGCAGGTCGACGCCATCACCCAGGAGCGAGATTCCCTCAAGTCCCGACTCGGTGCAGCCCGGGCCCGCGTTGACGCGCTGCTGGAACGCCTGCCTGAAGCAACAGCCAGTGGCAAGCAGCAAAGCGATGCATGAAACAGCTTGAAGTACAAATCATGGGACAAAGCTACCTTCTGGCTTGTCCTGAAGGCGGCGAATCGCGCCTGCTCGATGCCGTTGAACGTGTCGATGGCGCCATGTGCAAAATCCGCGATGGCGGCAAGATCAAGGCGCGTGACCGCATCGCCGTTTTGGCGGCGCTGAACCTTGCCTTTGACCTGGGCAACCAGAACGTTGCCCGCACGGTTGTGCAGGCCGATTCGGGTTCTCCGAAGGACAACGCCGGCGCTGAAGAACCACCGCAATCAACCGAGCGGGAACCATCGCTGAACTCGCTGATTCAACGTCTTGACGCCGCGCTGGGTGACGACGGTCGTTTGCTCTGAAAAGTCTTCTTCTTGTCGCGCAAGCGCATCTTTCAAGCCCTACAATCTCAGTCGTCTGCGGTGCCTGCCGGGCTTTATATTTCCTTGAACCAATGCTCATAGAGCCCGGGCTTGGAATATCGCTGGTCAAGCGTGATCATCTCGCGTCAGATGAACCCAATGTCCAGTTGACCTCGCCCACCTGAACCCAGGTTCAGGATGCGGTCTGGTAGCTCCGCAGACACCTACCTCACCCATGAGCCTCGAACCCCAGCTGATCATCGAACTTGCCGCGCTTGGCTTGGCCACCGGCTTTCTGGCCGGCCTGCTCGGCATCGGAGGCGGCATGATGATGGTGCCCTTCATCACCATCATTCTTTCAGCCCGCTCAGTCGGACCGGACCTCGCCGTCAAGATGGCGATTGCAACATCGATGGCGACCATCATCTTCACCTCGATTTCCAGCGTGCGGGCGCACCACAAACGCGGTGCCGTGCGTTGGGAACTGGTCAAGGGCCTCGCGCCCGGCATCGTGCTGGGTGGCGCGGTCGCCAGCGCGGGCGTGTTTGCGATGCTCAAAGGTTCGTCGCTGGCGCTTTTTTTCGCCCTGTTCGTGAGTTTCTCGGCGACCCAGATGTTTCTGGACAAGAAACCCGCACCAACACGACAAGTGCCCGGTCCCTTGGGTCTGATGGGCGCCGGTGGCGTGATTGGTTTTCTGTCCGGCCTGGTGGGGGCTGGAGGCGGCTTCATCAGCGTGCCGTTCATGACTTGGTGCAACGTCGCCATTCATAACGCAGTGGCAACCTCTGCGGCGTTGGGCCTGCCGATTGCACTGGCCAATGTCGCGGGCTACGTCATCAGTGGTCAGACTGTGCAGGACCTGCCGCCGCATTCGTTCGGCTACATCTGGCTACCGGCACTGATTGTGATTGCGAGTTGTAGCGTGCTCACCGCGCCGCTGGGGGCGCGCGCTGCGCACAAGCTGCCAGTGAAGCAACTCAAGCGCGTCTTTGCCAGCATTCTGTATCTGTTGGCGGCCTACATGCTCTACAAAGCTGTCGCGTAGGGCGAGCGTGCAAGAATATCGGCAAAACAGCGTTCGAATTCAAGAATCACTTGCGTATCCTCGAAAAGACAAGCGCAGCGATCAAGGATTTGCGCACTCAGCCTGGCGCGATAGCGTGTATCGCTGGCGACCCTCAATGCAATGTTGACATAGTCTTGCGGACTTTCAGCAACGCAATCCGTTAGTCCCATCTTCTGGTACATCGCCTGCGTGTGCCTGCCCCTTTGGAATTCACCCGGCAATGTGACCACTGGCGTGCCCACGGCAAAGGCCTCCAGCGAAGTATTCATGCCATTGAATTGCAGCGTGTCGAGCATGACGTCCGAGCGGGCGATCAGACTCAAAAAGTCTGGACTGGCCAGGCGTGGAAGGAAGACGATTCGATCAATCACGTCGGGAATGGATTTGGACCAGCGGCGTCGCAGCAGTTCGGTCCAGTGTCCGATCTTGCCCGAGACCATGACCAACCTGCCCGCCGGATCCTGACGCAGGATGGCGCCCATGATGTCATCCATGTCGGGGTGAACCTTGAACAGGTTTTGCGGACAGAGATAGATTCTGTCCGCCTCCGACAAGCCAAAATCAGATCGCGCTTTCGGTGCCTCAGGCAACTCTGGACGATAGTAATAGGCCAGCGTACCAAGCCCGCTCAAGAGGTACAGCCGTTCGCTGTAGTGTTGCGCGGCACCGGGCGTTTCATACAGGTCGTTCGAGATGAAATAGTCGATGCTTGGAATGCCGGTGGTGTCAGGGTGGCCAAAGGATACGCATTGCACCGGAGCCAGTCTGGAATAGGCCAGAAAGTAACCAAAAGGTTCCATTCCAATGTCTTGGTAGAAAAGAATATCGAGCTTTTGAAGCTCAATCAGCTTGCGCGCCGCTTTGAGATCCTGCGGCACGTCAACGCTTCGGTCAGCGTGTTGCCTGATGAATCTGGAGTACTCGTCATCCACCACCGGTGCGATGAACAACGCAGTCACCTCAAACTTCTCCCTGGAGAGTTTGGCAAACAGGCCCCGGCTGGTGCGCCCAATGCTGTGGTTGTAGAAGAACTGTGAGACCAGGCCGATTTTTATTTTTCTGTCAAAGCCGCTGGGCTGCGCGCAACGCGCTGCCACGTAATCGAGCGACGGAACAATGCGTCGATACATTTGTGCCGTCTTGATCTGCAAGATTCGATTCGACAGGCCGTGATAGGCAAGGTAGAAGTTGGTCCAGAGCGCCTCCTTCATCGGATCCTGCAAAACGGATTCTTCCAGCGCAGCATCCAGCAGCGCATCGAGATTGTGTTCCATCGCCTGCCGCTCCGACAGCATGGCATCGCGTGAGGCCACGATGGGCGAAGTCAAAGTGGCCAACTTGGCGCGAAGACCGAGGCTGGGGCGGAGTTCGAATGCTTGTCGATAGGCCTGAGCCGCGTCGTCGGTGTCGCCGAGGTATTGAAGCCCAAGTCCCAAATTTTCCCGATAGTCAGCATTGCCGGGTTCGGCTTCGGACAACACTCGCCACTGGCGAACCGAAGCTTCGAGTTCACCCGACGACTCTAAAGCTTCAGCGTATCTCTGGCGCGACTCCGAATCGCCAGGTTCAAGCTTGAGCACCCGAGCCAGGATATTGACCGCCGCTTTGACAATGCCAACTTGAAGCGCGACGGCTGACAGGCCCTTCAATGCTTCGACTCTATCGGGCTCAATCTGAAGAACTGCCTCGAACGCGAGCTTCGCGTCCTTGAGTCGGTGTTCACCAAGAAACTGCTGCGCCTCACGCAACAAGCGACCTGCCTTGGGATTGCCTTGCAGATTCAGCAAGCCGGCTTCGACGCGACGCTTTTTCTCACCCACCTCGATATTCCCCGAACTTGCTTATCACTGGCGGAGCAGGCGGGATTCGAACCCGCGGAGGGTTTTACCCCTCGCACGCTTTCCAGGCGTGTGACTTAAACCGCTCATCCACCGCTCCAGCACCGTCAATTTTAGCTGAGGCAGGAGTCGATTCACTGCTCGTCCCATCGCAGATCAATAAAAAAGCCACCCGGGGGTGGCTCTCTGTTTCAGCATGAAATCTGATCAGTTCAGGGCAACCTTCTTGCCGTCCTTGTAGGTGGACAGGGTCATCGATGGATTCTTCAACTCGCCGTTGGGCTCGAAAGCGATGTTGGCCGTCACGCCCTTGAAATTGGTCTCAAGCAGCTTGGGCACGTAGACCTTAGGGTCGGTCGAATTGGCGCGTTTCATGGCGTCAACCAGCACAAAGGTAGCGTCATAGGTAAACGGACTGTAGATCTGGAACTGACCTGGGTACTTGGCATCGTACCTTGCCTTCCACGCGGTGCCACCAGGCATCTTGGCGATTGACGCGCCGCCTTCAGCGCAGACAACGCCGTCCAGACTCTTGGCGCCCGAAGCGATCTTGATGATTTCAGCTGTGCAGATGCCATCACCGCCGAAGTACTTCACGCTGGACATGCCCAGTTGGTCCATCTGGCGCAGCATGGCACCGGCCTGTGCATCCATGCCGCCATAGAACACAGCGTCTGGCTTCTTGGCCTTGATGGCCGTCAGGATGGCCATGAAATCGGTTGCCTTGTCGGTGGTGAACTGCTCATCCACGACCTGCATGCCTTTGGCCAGGGCGGTCTTCTTGAAGACTTCAGCCACACCTTGCCCATAGGCAGTGCGGTCATCAATCACCGCAACCGTCTTGAGTTTCATCGTGTCAGCGGCATAGACCGCCAAGCCCGCACCCAGCGAGTTGTCGTTGGCAATGATCCGGTAGGTGGTCTTGTAGCCAGGTTTGGTAAGGTTGGGGTTCGTCGCCGCGCCCGTCACGTGCGGTATGCCGCAGTCGTTATAGATTTTCGAGGCCGGGATCGTGGTGCCTGAGTTCAGGTGACCGACCACACCGGCCACTTTGGCGTCGCACAGTTTTTGTGCCACAGCCGTGCCCTGTTTCGGGTCGGCTGCATCGTCTTCTGCCATCAACTCGAACTTGATCTTTTTACCGCCGATCACAATGTTCTGGGCGTTGAGATCTTCGACCGCCATCATGGACCCGTTGGCGTTGTCCTTGCCATAATGGGCTTGCCCACCGGACATCGGTGCAACGTGGCCGATCTTGACGACCTGCACGTCCTGTGCCATGGCCATGGCGGCAACAACGGCGATCGCAGCGGCGGCGGTAAGTTTCAATTTCATCTGCATAGACAACTCCAAAATTTAAGAAAGATGTGAATTATGTCACTCCACGCCCGCGACGATAACGCAATTCTTGCGCCACCGACCTAGGGAAGACACCAATGCGGTCCGCACCGACCTGACTATTTCGTGTCAGGCGCGCCATTTTGCCCATTCAGGGCTTGCGCCACAGCGTGCCGTACCGAGTTTTCAATTTCTTCTCGCAGGCTCAGCTGCAGGATTTCAAATTGCTCCGCCACCAAGGTGCGCACCAGTGCATCGAGTTCTCTGTGCACCACTGACTCAATCGAGGGGCCTGATTTCTCTGGCGCCAAAGGCGCCTTCTCGACTGGTGCTGGCGGCGCAGCCATCGTCTGGCGCACCAGTTCCTCGGGTTGCACGATCTCGGTCAGTGTCGGTACAAAGCGCGGTGCGTTGGCTTGTGACGAAATCATCATTCAGACGTCTTCAGGGTGAGGTCGTGACGCGTGATGGCGTGACCCCGATCGGTGTATTGTTTCCAGCGTCCCCGGGCCAGGCGTCGCTCCTCGTCGTCCAGACCCACCAGTTCGATGACACGTTCGAAGCGCTCGAATCCGTCAGGCATCCCATTGCCGAAATTGAGCAACACCTGTTGATGCGGCACCGACTCCATCGAATTTGCCAGAATGACCGGTGATGCGGCAAGCACCCACGCATCGCTGTCCATCTGGCAATGCGGCACAAAATCGGTAGCGGAAAAGGTCCACAAAGCAACGTCAAGTTGCTGCAAAGTTTCCGAATCGCCACTCACCACGACTTTGGCGCCGCTTGCGACAGCCTTGCGCAGCAGTCGGCAGGCGTAAGCCATCCGGTCCGGTGCGTTGAAGTGAAACGCGATCTCGGTCACAGCAACGATCCCGGGCGTTCTATTTGACCGAATTCAGCAGGTAATGCAATAGCAGCGCGACCGGTCGCCCAGTCGCGCCCTTGGCGATTCCACTCTTCCATGCAGTTCCCGCGATGTCCAGATGAGCCCAGGGAAACTTCCCCGCAAATCGCTGTAGGAACTTGGCCGCTGTGATGGCTCCGCCTGCGCGTCCTGAAACGTTGGCAACATCGGCGAAATTGGTCTTGAGTCCCTCCGCGTAATCCTCGTCCAGGGGCATGCGCCAGCACAAATCGGATGAGGCTTCGCCGGCCGCCAACAAGGCGTCCGCCAATTCATCGTTGCTGGCGAACATTCCGCTGCGCACGCCACCCAGTGCAATCATGCAGGCACCGGTCAGCGTCGCGATGTCAATCACGGCGCGCGGCTTGAAGCGCTCCGCGTAGGTCAACGCATCACACAGCACCAGGCGCCCTTCGGCATCGGTATTGAGTATCTCGATCGTCTGGCCACTCATACTCGTCACAACATCGCCGGGCTTGACCGAGCGGCCATCGGGCAGGTTCTCGCAAGCCGGAATCAGGCCCACCACATTGATCTTCGGTTTCAATTCCGCCAGGGCCCGAAACACACCCAGCACGCTGGCCGCGCCCGACATGTCAAACTTCATTTCATCCATTTCGGGCGCCGGTTTGAGGGAAATTCCGCCGCTGTCAAAAGTGATGCCCTTGCCGATCAGGACCGTCGGCGGCTGCGCCTTAGCGGCACCTGCGTAGCGCAACACGATGAAGCGCAATGGCTCGTTGGAGCCTTGGGCAACCGCCATGAACGAGCCCATCGCGAGCCCTGCCACCTGTTTCGGACCGAGCACCTCGCACTGAACGCCTGCAAACTTTGCCAGTGCTTTTGCTGCGCCCGCAATCTGCGTCGGAGTCGCATGGTTGGCCGGTCGGTTGGCCC
This sequence comes from uncultured beta proteobacterium, assembly GCA_903906695.1. Taxonomy (GTDB): domain Bacteria; phylum Pseudomonadota; class Gammaproteobacteria; order Burkholderiales; family Burkholderiaceae_C; genus Rhodoferax. The sequence goes on from CAIVLG010000102.1 coordinate 36,539, forward strand.
ACTCCTTGGCATACTCGATGCCCGCCACCGCCGCCACCGCGCGCTGAAAGAGGGGCTTGCAAGCGTTTGCATCAGCCAAGCCGATGACAACCCGCTCAATCGTCCGGGGCTCGGGTTTCGATTTGGTCGTGGTGTAGACATAGCTGGCTTCAGCCACCGCCAGCACGGCGCAATGCAACGCTTGCTCTGATGGCGCAGTCGCAAAACACAAGGCCAACTTCTTGACCTTGCCACCCTTGATCGCCGCGACAGCCGTACTGACTGCCTTGCGCAAGTCTCGCACCGAACCGTCGCCCATGGCGGCCAGCACCAGACGCGTGCAGGCGAGCGCATCCGGTCGGTAGACAGACAGGCACTGGCTCGCCTTGAGTTCCAGATCGCCGGCCTTCAAAGCCTGTGAAAGCAGCACCGAAACAGCATCCCTGGACGGTTTGAAAGATTCAGTCAGCAGCACGATCAGGGCGTCGCATTTCTCGCTGGCGGCTCCCGCCAGGTCAAGCGTCTTGAGTTCAAAGTCCATAATTCACCTTTTTTCACCTTATTAATTGCTGGAGGATCGGGCTGGCTCGCCTGGCTTTGCTGCGCCGTGCCCCGTCAAGTTTCAGGATATGTTATTCCATTCCTCCATTCGTCAGGAACTGGCACGCAGTTTTGGCGCCACGCTGGTCGTGCTGGCCACCGTGGTGATGACGATGACGCTGATTCGCACGCTCGGGCAAGCATCGCGCGGCACTTTCAATCCGTCGGACGTCATGCTGATCATGGGCTATACGGTGCTCGCCTACATGCCGACCATTCTGACGATGAGCCTGTTCATCTCGATTTTTGGCACGTTGTCACGCATGTACCGCGACAGCGAAATGGTGATCTGGTTCAGCAGTGGCAAGGGCTTGACCGCTTTGCTCAGACCGCTGTTCCGGTTTGCCTGGCTGGTTCTGGTTGTCGTCATGGCCCTTGCGTTGCTGGTGCTACCCTGGTCCAACCAGCGGATTGAGCACATGAAGCAACAGTACGAAAAACGCGGCGATATAGAGCGCGTTGAGCCTGGTCAGTTTCAGGAGTCGGGTGGCGGAAAACGGGTCTTCTTTGTAGAAAAGGATGCCAGTGGCAAGCAGTCGGGCTCCAATGTTTTCATCGCGACAACCGAAAACGGCAAGGAGACCATTACCTCAGCTCGCAGCGGGCGCATCCAGCGCACTGAGCAAGGCCGATTCCTGCTGCTGAGCAACGGGCAACGACTTGAAAACAGCATCGGCAAAACCGAGATGAAACTCAGCGAATTCGAAGAGTACGGCATCAAGGTGGACTCGGAGGCACTTCCCAGCGCCGATTTTGTCCAGGTCAACACGCGTCCCACGATGGAACTGCTGAAGAATAAAACATTGCCGAACCTGGCAGAGCTATCGTGGCGAATCGGTTTGATTCTGGCTGCCATGAATTTTGTGATCATCGGCATTGGCGTCTCAAGCGCCAACCCCCGAGTGAGTCGAAGCACCAACATGATGGTTTCACTTTTTGCATTCGTTCTGTACAACAATCTCTTGAACCTTGGACAGAACTGGATTGCTTCGGGCCAATTCACTTTTGGCGCCTTCATGCTGGCCTTGCACGGCACCGTGCTGTTGCTTGGCGTGTTCTGGCTTGCCAAGGTGCACAACAATTGGACCTGGTCGTCGCTGTCAAACCTGCGCCGCCCGGCTTTGCGAAAGAGTCTGCTGTGAAGACGATTCGGCGCCTGATCTATGGCGAGGTACTTGCGGCAGTGGGTTTTGTCACCCTGTGTTTTCTTGCGCTGTTCTTCTTCTTTGATTTTGTCGAGGAAGTTCAGTCCATCGGACGCCATGGCCCAGTCGAATATCAACTCGTCCATGCCTTGACCTACGTGACTTTGATGATCCCCAGTCACCTGTATGAACTTTTACCCATCGCCGTGCTGATTGGCACCATCTTTGTCATGGCACGTTTTGCCAAGAGTTCCGAATACACCATTCTGAGAACCAGTGGACTGGGTCCCTGGCGGGCGCTGAAAACGCTGTTGATTCTTGGTCTTGCCTATGTCCTGTTGACTTTTGCCATCGGCGACTATCTGGCGCCGATTGCCGACCGCAGCGCGCAACTTCTGAAGGCGCGCTATCAGGGACATATCACCCTCGGTCACACTGGAGCCTGGTTGAAAGAAAGACAGGCTTATTCGCAGTATGCCGTCAACATTGCGGCGCTCGACTCGGACAGCAGCATGCGAGGCGTTCGTGTCATCGAGTTCGACAACCAGGGCTTTCTGAGGTCTGTACTGGTGGCCGAAAAGGCAATTCATGGCGCCGACGACTCATGGACCTTGACGCAGGTGGTGCGAACCGAATTTCCAGCGCGGGATGCAGCCGTCGGTCGCATCGAGCGCCAACAACTTGAGAATTTCCGCTGGCCGAACCAGATCAGTGCAGAAATGGTTTCCGCCGCGCTGCTGAAACCTGAACGCATGAGCACGATTGCGCTGTTCCAGTACATTCGCCATCTGGATGTCAACGGACAGAGCGCACAGCGCTACCAGATTGAATTCTGGAAAAAGGTCTTTTATCCGCTGAGTTGCATGGTCATGGTGGTGCTGGCCCTGCCCTTTGCCTACCTGCATTTCCGCTCAGGCGGAATTACCGGCTACGTGTTCGGTGGCGTTATGGCTGGCATCAGTTTCTTCTTGCTGAACAACGTCTTTGGTTACATCGGCAACCTTCAAAGTTGGCAACCCTGGTTGACCGCGGCGTTGCCCGGCATCATTTATTCGCTGCTGTCCCTGACGGCGTTCGGCTGGCTGGTTTTCAGGCGATGACCCTGTCTGACAAGGTTCGAGGCACGATTGTGCTGGCCCATGGCTCACGCGACGCCTTTTGGCGAAGACCGATCGAGGCAGTGGCCGAGCGCATCCGGCAGTTGGCTCCTGCCGTTCATGTGCGCTGTGCCTACCTCGAAGCTAGCGTGCCCGACCTGAACGCCAGCGCTGATGAACTCGCCGAGTTGGGCGTCGAATTGATCACCGTGGTGCCGCTGTTCCTGGGCATTGGCAAGCATGCACGCGACGATATACCGGTGTTGCTCGCTGAATTGCGAAAGCGACATCCTGGAATTGCCTTCGTGCTGAGACCGGCGATTGGTGAAGAGGCGCAGATGATTGAGCTCATGGCGCGAATTGCCTTGTCTTGAGCGCGCGAGAAAACCGAATATTTTGCTGAGGCATAATAAATTTCGCTGTTAGCTGAAATTTGATATGAACTTACACCAATTTCGTTTTGTTCAGGAAGCCGTTCGCCGCAACCTGAACCTGACCGAAGCTGCCAAAGCCCTGCATACATCGCAACCAGGTGTTTCCAAGGCCATCATCGAGCTCGAGGAGGAACTTGGCATTGAGATCTTCGCGCGCCATGGCAAGCGTCTGAAGCGCGTCACTGAACCTGGGCAGCAAGTGCTCAAGAGCATCGAGCTGATCCTGCGCGAACTTGGCAACCTCAAACGAATTGGCGAGCAGTACAGCGCCGAAGACAGTGGCACGCTTTCGATCGCAACGACGCATACGCAGGCTCGCTACGTGCTGCCCGAGTCGGTCGCCAAACTGAGACTGGCCTATCCCAAGGTCAACGTGAGTCTGCATCAGGGCTCGCCCGATCAGGTGGCCCGAATGCTGATCGATGAGGTGGCTGAAATTGGCATGGCCACAGAGTCACTGGCAGGCTATACGGAGCTGGTGACCCTGCCGTGCTACGAATGGCAGCATGTGCTGGTACTGCCGGTCGGCCATCCTTTGAGCCAGAAGGAACACCCAACACTCGAAGACATTGCGCAGGAACCGTTGATCACCTACCATCCGTCGTACACCGGCAGGACCAAGATTGACCACGCGTTTGCGACTCGCAAGCTGGCACCTCGCATCGCGCTCGAAGCGATCGATTCGGATGTGATCAAGACCTATGTGCGTCTTGGCCTGGGGGTCGGAATTGCGGCGGAGATGTCGGTGCGCGACGTCGTCGCGGAAGGTTCCAAGAGCGACCTTCTGGTGCGCCCGGCTGGCCATCTGTTTGGTCAGAATGTGACCCGGGTCGCCTTCAAGCGCGGCGCTTACCTGCGCAACTTCGTCTACAAATTCGCCGAACTGCTCAGTGACCGCCTGAGCCGTGCGCTGGTGGCGCGTGCCATGACCGGCCATGTGGATGATTATGAGTTGTAAAACCTTGCGGGACAGACCGCAGCCACACGGAGTGGGCCAGCTCTGTCCTCAACTTGAAATCGGATGTTGGAAGTTTGCGAGCTCTGTCCCCAACTGATTCAAACCTGCCATGAGTACGATCATCACCCCTTCTGTCGTCAGCCGCCTGCCAAACGTTGGTACCACCATCTTCACCGTCATGTCGACGCTGGCGGCAGAAAAGAATGCCGTCAATCTGGGTCAGGGCTTCCCCGATTTCGATTGCGATCCGCAGCTCGTCGATGCGGTGACGGACGCCATGAAGCAGGGCCTGAACCAGTACCCGCCGATGACCGGCATCGCGCCCCTGCGAGCAGCGATTGCCGACAAGATTGCCGCACTCTATGGGCACCGCTACGACGCCGGCAGCGAAATCACCGTCACGGCCGGCGCCACCCAGGCCATCATCACAGCGATACTGGCCGTTGTCCATCCCGGCGACGAAGTCATCGTGCTGGAGCCCTGCTACGACAGCTATGTACCCAACATCGAACTCGCCGGCGGTGTGCCGGTGCGCGTTCCCTTGACGCACGGCACGTTTCGTCCGGATTTCGACCGCATCGCCGCCGCCCTGACGCCCAGAACTCGTGCCATTGTCATCAACTCGCCGCACAACCCCAGCGGCACCGTATGGAGCGCGCAAGAGATGCTTCAGTTGCAGGAACTGCTGGCGCCGACCGACGTTCTGTTGATCAGCGACGAGGTCTATGAGCACATGGTATTCGACGGTGAACAGCATCAGAGCGCGGCCCGCTTTGCCGGTCTCGCGGCACGCGCCTTTATCGTCTCCAGCTTTGGCAAGACCTACCATGTGACCGGATGGAAAGTTGGTTACGTGGCAGCGCCGGCCAGCCTCAGCGCCGAATTTCGAAAGGTGCACCAGTTCAACGTTTTTACCGTCAACACACCGGTGCAACACGGCTTGACGGCTTACATGAAGGATGCGACGGCGTATCAGCAGTTGTCCGCTTTTTACCAGCGCAAGCGCGACTTGTTCCGGGACGGCCTGAAGCGCACCAAATTCAGGCTGCTGCCGGGCGAGGGAACCTACTTCCAGTGTGTCGACATCTCTGACGTGAGCGAGCTGAGCGAAGCCGAGTTCTGCAAGTGGTTGACTTCTGAAATCGGTGTCGCCGCCATTCCGCTATCGGCTTTTTATGGCGATGGCTTTGATCAGCGCGTGGTGCGTTTCTGCTTTGCCAAGAAAGATCAGACCCTGCAGGCGGCGCTCAATCGTCTGGCAAAACTGTAGCGGGTTCAATTGAGCTGAAGCCATGCCTTTTCAAGCCGCTTGACGCTGACCGGTTGCGGCGTGCGCAGTTCCTGGGCGAAGAAACTGACACGCAGCTCTTCCATCAGCCAGCGAAACTCCTGCAAGCGAGCGTCGGCCACACCTTTGCGCTCGGCGACCAGACGCCAGTAACGTTGCTCCAGCGGACGAAACTCACTCATTCGTGCAGCATCACGCTCCGGATCGGCACGGTATTTTTCAAATCGAGCCGTGATCGCTTTCAGGTAGCGCACAAAGTGCTGCAATGGGCCCCAGGATGTCTGCAGCAGAAAGCGTTTTGGCATCAGACGTGCCAGTTGCTGCGCGGCATCACCCGTCGCCTCGGGCGCGTTCTTGGTGTCCCTGATCTTGCGGGTCGCAACGGCAAATTCAGACAGGACCGCTGCCGCCAGCCGTGCCACTTCATTGGCGATCAGGGTGAGTCGCGCCCTGCCCTCATCAAGTCGGCGTTTGAAATCGAATTCATTGGCTGGCAACGGTTCTAGCAAGAATGCCCGCTCCAGCGCGACTGCGATGATTTGCTCACGCAATTCTTCCAGCGTGCCGCCGCCCGTGCCATCGGCAGCCTTGCCAACCTGCGTAAAGAAAACCGCCATCTTCTGCATGTCCGGAATGTTCTTCTCAAGGTATTTGAGCGCATCCCGGATCTGCAATGAAAACAGGCGCCGCAATCCGACGCGATGTCGAGCGGCGGCCACATCGGGCTCGTCAAACACCTCTATCGCCACGGCGTCGCCGGCATCAATCAGGGCCGGATAACCAATCAAGGTCTGGCCACTTTTCTGAATCTCCAGCAGTTCAGGCAACTCGCCAAAAGTCCAGTCGGTATAGCGTTGCCCTGCCGAGGCGGGCGTGGCTTCGATATCCTGGTTTGACGGGCGTGTCTTGACGTGGCCGGGTGACGCACTCTGCTTTGTCAACGCAGCATCCGCTGCATGGCCCGCCAGCTTCAGACCCGCCAGCGCCTGAAATGCGCCACGCGCCTGAGCCCCCAACTCGGCTTTCAGGGCAGCAAGGTTGCGTCCCATTCCGAGCTGACGTCCGTGTTCGTCAACGACCCTGAAGTTCATGAAGAAATGGGCGGCCAACATGTCGAGCTTGATGTCAGCGCGAACAAGGTCGAGCGAGGTTGCCACCCGCACCAGCTTCAGCACCGCATCCAGCAGTGGTCCTTGACCGAACACTTCAGGCGCGTTCAATGTTTCGGCCATTTTGGTGGCGCTTTCGGGCAATGGCACCAGACGCGAACGGGGCCTTTGGTGCAAAGTCTTCAGCAGGGCCTGGATCTTGTCCTTGAGCATGCCTGGCACCAACCATTCACAGCGCTCCTCATTGACCTGATTCAACACAAAGAGTGGTACCGTCACCGTCAGACCGTCTCTGGCATCGCCGGGTTCATGCAGGTAGCTGCAGGCGCAATCGACGCCGCCCAGCCGCATGGTCCTGGGGAAAGCGCTGCTTGTAATGCCAGCCGCCTCATGGCGCATCAGTTCATCGCGCGTCAGGCACAAGATTCTGGGGTCCTTGGCAATCGCTTGTCGGTACCATTTCTCGAAGCTGTGACCGCTGCACACGTCCGACGGCAACTGTTGATCGTAAAAAGCGTAGATCAATTCATCATCGACCAGAACATCCTGTCGACGCGCCTTGTGTTCAATATCTTCAACCTGTCGAATGAGCTTCTGGTTGGCCTGCAAAAACGGCAGCTCGGTCTCCCACTGTCCGTCCACCAGCGCCTGTCGAATGAATATCTCGCGCGCCGCATGGGGGTCAAGCCGGCCATAGTTGACGCGTCGCCCACTGTAGATCACGACACCATAGAGCGTGGCACGCTCCAGCGCCACGACTTCGGCGGCTTTCTTCTCCCAGTGCGGATCAAGCAACTGCTTCTTCAGCAAGTGACCTGCCACCTGCTCCAGCCATTGCGGCTCGATGGCGGCAACGCCGCGACCAAACAGGCGAGTCGTTTCGACCAGTTCTGCCACGACGATCCAGCGTCCTGGTTTTCTGACCAGATGGGCGCCGGGATGGGCATAGAACTTGATACCCCGCGCACCCAGATACTCTGCCTGGGCACCCTCGGCATCGAGCTTGAACCCGATGTTGCCGAGCGAACCCGCCAGTATCGACAAATGCAATTGTTCGTAACTGGCCGGCAGCGAATTGAGGCGCCATTTGTGTTCGGTCACCACCGTGTGCAGTTGCGAATGGATATCGCGCCACTCCCGCACGCGCCGCAGATTGATGAAATTCTGGCGCAGTAATTGATCGTATTGGCGATTCGAAAGCTTGTGTTGCCCCTCCCCGCCCTTGGCCTCACTGATCCACTTCCAGAGCTTCAGGTAACCGCTGAACTCGCTCTTCTCATCGTCGAACTTGGCGTGCGCCTGATCGGCCTGGGCTTGTGCCTGCATCGGTCGGTCGCGCACATCCTGCACACTGAGCGCCGCAGCGATCACCAAGACCTCATCGAGTGCGCCTCGGGCGCGCGCCTCCAGAATCATGCGCCCGACGCGAGGATCGAGCGGCAGCTTGGCCAGTTCCTGACCGACCGGCGTCAGCTCGTTGCTCTCATCGACCGCACCCAGCTCTGCGAGCAACTGGTAGCCATCGGCGATGGCACGACCCGAGGGTCGCTCCAGAAAGGGAAAATCTTCCACCACACCCAGATGCAGGGACTTCATGCGCAAAATCACACCGGCGAGTGAGCTGCGCAAGATCTCCGGATCGGTGAAGCGGGCGCGCCCGTCAAAATCCTGCTGGTCATAGAGTCGGATGCAAATACCGTTGGCAACCCGACCGCAACGCCCGGCGCGCTGATTCGCAGACGACTGACTGACGGGTTCCACCAGCAACTGTTCCACCTTGCTGCGAAAGCTGTAACGTTTCAGGCGTGCCGTGCCGGCGTCGATCACAAAGCGAATGCCGGGCACCGTGAGCGAGGTTTCGGCAACGTTGGTTGCCAGGACAATGCGACGTCCACTATGGGCCTCAAAAATACGATCCTGCTCGGCCTGTGACAAGCGCGCAAACAGCGGCAGCACTTCAGCGCTGCGGAACAAGGGTTGATGGCTGAGGTGTCCACGCAGATGATCGGCAGCTTCGCGAATCTCGCGCTCGCCCGGCAGAAACACCAGAATGTCGCCACTGTGATGCAGGTCGCGCCACAACTCGTCCACCGCATCAGCGATGGCCGAGTTGAGATCGTAATCACGCGACTCCTCAAAGGGCCGGTAACGCTGTTCGACCGGAAACATGCGCCCCGACACCATGATCACCGGGGCGGGAATCAAAGGCCCCCACGCTTCGCGCTGCGCGTCGTCGCTGCCCCCCGAGGGGGCGTCGTCTGGCTTGGGGCGGCCCGGCGCCAGCCTGAACCGAGACCCAAAGTGCTCGGCAAAACGCTGGGCATCGATGGTGGCCGAGGTAACCACGATCTTCAAGTCGGGTCTGTGCGGCAGGATCTGGCGCAGATAACCCAACAGGAAGTCGATGTTCAAACTGCGCTCATGCGCCTCGTCGATGATCAGGGTATCGTAGGCCTTGAGCAAGGGATCGTTCTGTGTTTCCGCGAGCAAAATACCGTCGGTCATCAGTTTCACCGAGGCATTGCGGCTGAGTCGGTCCTGAAACCGGATCTTGTAGCCCACCACATCGCCCAAAGGCGTCTTCAGTTCCTCGGCAATGCGCTTGGCGACACTGCTGGCTGCGATGCGGCGCGGCTGCGTATGGCCGATCAGTTTGCCCTGCCCGGGTGGCTGGTTGAGCTTGCCGCGACCCATGGCCAAGGCGATTTTGGGCAGTTGAGTGGTCTTGCCGGAGCCGGTTTCGCCGCAAACAATGATCACCTGATGCTGGCGCAAGGTGAGCATGATCTCGTCGCGTTTACCCGACACTGGCAGTGATTCAGGAAACTCGATTTGAAGCGGAATGGCAGACAAGTGGGAAACTTCGGTCAGAATGATCGGGACGAGAGCGGTTAATTATCAGCGCAAGCATCACAAACAGTTTCATGTCCTCAGTTTTCAACTTCACCTTCGTGCCCTGGTTTCGCTCGGTCGCGCCCTACATTCACAAATTTCGCAATCAGACCTTTGTCGTCGGCATCGCTGGCGAAGCGATCGCCGCCGGCAAACTGCAGAATCTGGCGCAGGACCTGGCGATGATTCAGAGCATGGGCGTGAAGGTGGTTCTGGTGCATGGTTTTCGGCCCCAGGTCAATGAGCAACTCGCTGCCAAAGGCCACGAGTCAATCTATTCGCATGGCGTGCGCGTCACCGACAGCATCGCGCTGGACTGCGCGCAGGAGGCAGCTGGACAGCTGCGCTATGAAATCGAAGCGGCGTTCAGCCAGGGCCTGCCCAATACACCGATGGCCGGCGCGACGGTGCGCGTGATCTCGGGTAATTTTTTGACTGCGCGACCGGTTGGGATTGTCGATGGCATCGACTTTCTGCATTCAGGACTGGTACGCAAGGTTGACACCGCGGGCATTCTGAAGACGCTTGATTTTGGTGCCATGGTGCTGCTCTCACCGGTTGGTTTTTCGCCAACAGGCGAGGCATTCAACCTGACGATGGAAGAAGTTGCGACCTCGGTGGCCAGCGCCTTGCAGGCCGATAAGCTCATCTTCGTCACTGAAATTCCGGGCGTTCGAGTTCATCCCGGCGAGCCCGAGGGTGAAGGTAACCCGATTGCTACGGAACTGCCACTGGCGGCTGCCGAGAAACTGCTGGCCGAGCTGCCCGCGGCCAGTCAGCCCACCGATACGGCGTTCTACCTGCAGCATTGCGTCAAAGCCTGCAAGAATGGGGTGGAACGCAGCCACATCATTCCATTTGCCGTGGATGGTTCGATCCTGCTCGAAGTCTATGTGCACGACGGCATCGGGACCATGGTGGTCGATGAAAAGCTGGAGAGTCTGCGTGAAGCGACCGTGGACGACGTCGGTGGCATCCTCCACTTGATCGAACCCTTTGAGAAGGACGGCACGCTGGTCAAACGCAGTCGTACCGAAATCGAGCGCGATGTCGGCAACTACACCGTCATCGAACACGATGGCGTGATCTTTGCCTGCGCCGCCCTTTATCCATACCCGGAAGCACGTACTGCTGAAATGGCAGCACTCACCGTGTCGCCGCAGGTACAGGGCCAGGGCGATGGTGAGCAGGTTCTCAAGCGCATCGAGCAACGTGCTCGCAGCGTTGGACTGGACAGTATTTTTGTGTTGACCACGCGCACCACACACTGGTTCTTGAAACGCGGCTTTGTTCTTGTCGACATTGCCTGGTTACCTGAAGCCCGCAAACGCAAATACAACGCGGACCGCAAGAGTCAGGTATTGGTGAAAAAACTGACGAGTTTCTAAGGCCCGCGCGCCAGGCCCCTTGGCTCAGGAGCGGCTGCGCCCGGCTTGCCGCCAGAGCAAGGCCGCGGCCAGAATGATGAAAGCACTGAAGCATACGAACGACCAGTTGGCAAGAGAGCCTCCGAGAAAGGTCCAATCCACCTTGCTGCAGTCGCCGCTGCCCCTGAAGATCATCGGAATGGCACGCTGCAGTGGAAATGTTTCGATCATCCCGTAAAAATCGCGACCGCAGCTGACAACCTCTGGCGGATACCACTGTAGCCAGCTTTGCCGGGCTGCGACATAAGCACCGAATGCGGCGCTTGGCAACAGCAGCACAGCGCCGCCCATGTGGATGGTTCTGTTGGCACTGGCACTTGCGAGGCCAGCGATGATGGCTACCAATACAACCGCATAGCGCTGAACGATGCACATCGGGCATGGCTCCAGTCCAACCACGTGCTGAAGGTACTGGCCAAATGCCAGCATGACCAGGCAAAATGCCGCAAGCACAGCCAGAACCGAGCGCGGCGAACGCTTCATCCAATCAGACAATGTCTTGAAGATCATTGCAATCCTTTAATGAGAAGACCACTGAAATGCAGGCCCGCCCATTGGGTGCTTTCCAGGAAATAAAGTTCCCGCCTCGGCAGGAAGACGCCAACCCGATTCAAACAATCAGCTGGCAGCCTCGTCAGCCGCCTTGCACGACGGTGAGCAAACGGCCTGTGATTTCCCAAGTATCTTGCGTGTCACCATCTGAGAGCGGGCGCGATGCTTGCCACACAGAAAGCAGGACATGGTTGCAGCCCCGAAGGAGGTTGCAGCAGTGAAGGGAGAACCCGATACTTTGGATTTGTAACGCAGGCCATCGGCCAGCATTTTGGTTTTGGTGTCAGCTTTTGCCATAACCCTGATTTTACCGCAGTGACGCGCCGGGCGTTAAAGCTTGCTAAAGTTCACCCCTATTCTGGAACTGAAAAGGGCTACAAATGGCACGTATGGTGAAATGCATCAAGCTGGGCACGGAAGCTGAGGGTCTGGATTTTCCGCCCTACCCTGGCGAACTCGGCAAGCGACTTTGGCAGAGTGTCAGCAAGCAAGCCTGGGCCGACTGGCTCAAGCACCAGACCATGCTGGTCAACGAAAACCGGCTCAATCTGGCAGACGCCCGTGCCCGCCAATACCTGGCACGACAGATGGAAAATCATTTCTTCGGCAGCGGTGCCGACGCTGCTCAAGGCTACGTGCCGCCCACTGCATAGGTCAGTTGAACGGATCGAGTCATGATCTTGGTTGCCGGTTCTGCCAACCTCGACTTTGTCGTTCGCGCGCCCCACATTCCAGCGCCGGGTGAAACGGTACTCGGACGAGACTTCAAGACTTTTCCGGGCGGCAAAGGCGCCAATCAGGCAGTGGCTTGTGCACGCGCGGGTTGCGCCACGACACATATGTTGTTGGCGCTGGGCGAGGATGCCTATGCGGCACCACTGGAAGCCTCGCTGAAAGCGGCCGGCGTGCATCTGCACACGGTTCGGGTGAAAGATCAGTCCACTGGCACTGCCTTCATCTGTGTCGCGGACGACGCCGAGAACGCCATCACGGTGGCACCGGGCGCAAATTATTCTTTGTCAGCGTCGGACTTGCCGCCGCTTACGGGCTTTACCCATCTGCTGCTACAGCTCGAAATCCCCCTGGAAACGGTGATGGCTTACGCGAAGGCGGCCAGAATGCAAGGGATCACGGTCGTTCTGAACGCGGCACCAGCGCAATCACTTCCCCGGCAACTGCTGGCGCTGATCGACGTGCTGATCGTGAATCAGGGCGAACTCGCTGCCATCACTCAGCATCAGGGCAGTATCTTGGAGTCGCTTGAGCGAATCGACGTCCCCTGTAGCGTGGTGACATTGGGTCGGCAGGGTTGCTGTGCCCGGTCGTCCGGTGTTCTATCCAGCCAAGCGGCATTTGAAGTGACGACAATCGACAGCACCGGCGCTGGCGACACCTTCTGTGGCACCCTGGTGGCGGCGCTCAGTCGCGGCGAGAGTCTGTCGCAGGCGATGCGACTGGCCAGCGCCGCCGCCGCGCTGGCCTGCACTCGCCTGGGCGCTCAAACCAGCATACCCACACAATCCGAAGTCAACACTTTCTTGTCCCGGCATGACGGCATCACCCAGCATCAAAGTCATTTATGACACAGACCCCGGTGTCGATGACGCCATGGCGCTGTATTTTGCGCTGGCGCACCCTGCAATCGACCTGCTTGGCATCGGTACCACGTTTGGCAACGTCACGGTGGACCAGGCAGCGATCAATGCCCTGTATCTGACCGAACTCGCCGGAAAGAAGATTCCAGTCACAAAAGGCATTGGCAGCCCTTTGCGCCTGCCGATGCACGCGCCGCCAGTCCACATACATGGCGCTGATGGACTCGGGAACCTGCCCGTGCGCATACCGGTCAAGGGCCGTCTCGAGCCGCGGTCATCGGCCCAGTTCATCGTCGATATGGCGCGCGAATACCCGGGTGAAATCACTGTGGTCGCGGTCGCTCCGCTGGGCAATCTGAGCCTGGCTCTCGAATTGGAGCCGGGTCTGCCGCAGTTGCTGCGCCAGGTCATCTTGATGGGCGGCACGCTGAGCGAGCCGGGTAATGTGTCGCCGGTGGCCGAAGCCAACATCTGGTGCGACCCGCACGCCGCAGACCATGTCTTTCGCGCCGGATGGAAGCTGGCCATGGTGGGACTCGACGTCACCCACCGCGTCATCCTGCCGCTGTCACTGTTTGAGAGACTGGCCCAGCGACAGCAGCACCCGGCGACCGATACCCTGCTTCATGCAGTGCGTTTTTACTCACGGTTTTACAGCCAACGACACGCGCGGATGGCCGAAATTCAAGGCTGCTTTGGGCACGATGTACTTGCCTTCATCTATCTTGTCTGCCCCGAGTTGTTCACGACCGAGCCGGGCAGAATCAGTGTCACCACCGAAGGGCCTGCACTCGGGCAAACGGTTCTTGACCGTGACTCTCACTCGTCTCAGTCAAAAGCCTGTGTTCAGGTTGACACCCAGGCCTGTGTCGCCGCATTCGAGCGAACCTTGATGCGCCCGTGGCTCGCCTCGTGAAGCAACACTCCGGCAGTCTTATTCTTGTGGCGTATATCAACATCACAAGAATGTAGTTTGCACAATGAGCCATAGGCTTTAGAGTTCACCCCGAAGCGCAACTTGGTTCACATCCAGTCCGGCTTTATCGACTGCGCGCCGGTTCGCCGGCACACCTTGCACCCGCGTTGCCGTCATCGGCCGCCATAACTGTTTGAAAACTCCGGTCAGCAAAACCCATGTACCAATACACCGACTTTGACCGGCAGTTTGTCCGACAGCGCGCCGCGCAATACCGCGACCAACTCGAGCGAAACCTCGCGGGACAACTCAGTGACGATGACTTTCGACCCCTGCGTCTGCAAAACGGCTGGTATGTGCAACGCCATGCACCGATGCTGCGCGTCGCCGTGCCCTACGGCGAATTGTCCAGCGCGCAACTGCGAGTGCTGGCCCGGATTGCACGCGAATACGACCAACCGCAAGCGCAGGTTTACCAGAAGGCACAGAGCGCTCAGGCCAAACTTGGAACTGTCGCCCTGCCGACCGGCTATGCCCACTTCACGACGCGCCAGAACCTGCAATACAACTGGATTGCGCTGGAACAAAGCGCCGATGTGATGGACTTGCTGGCCTCGGTCGATATGCACGGAATTCAGACCAGCGGCAACTGCATACGCAATATCACCAGCGATGAACGCGCCGGCATTGCGGTCGACGAATTTGCTGATCCACGTCCATTTTGCGAGATCCTGCGTCAATGGAGCACCCTGCACCCGGAGTTTGCCTATCTGCCGCGCAAGTTCAAGATCGCCGTCTCAGGCGCCCGCGAAGACCGCGCCGCCACCGCCTGGCATGATGTCGGCCTGCGCCTGCGGCACGACGCCAGTGGCGTGCTCGGCTTCGAAGTACGGGTCGGCGGCGGCATGGGCCGTACACCGATGATTGCCAGCACCCTTCGCGACTTCCTTCCCTGGAATCAGATCCTGAATTACCTGGAAGCCGTGGTACGCGTCTACAACCGCTGGGGTCGCCGTGACAATATGTACAAGGCGCGCATCAAGATCCTGGTCAAAGCCGAGGGCCAGCGCTTTGCCGACGAAGTCGAGACTGAATACCAGCAAATTCTGACGCTCGATGGCGCACCCCACACGATCACGCAGGCGGAACTGGAGCGCGTAAGGAACTCGTTTGTACCGCCAGAGCGCTCCAAAGCCGATGCTCTGGCTACCCCATTGACTAACGCCTGGTCTGAAGGCGACAAGCTCGAATACATCCGCTGGCTGAAACAAAACGTCGCTGCGCACAAGGATCCCGAACTGCGCGCTGTCACGCTGTCGTTCAAGCGCCTGGGCTACGCCCCAGGTGACGCTACTGCCGCTCAACTCGATTCCTCGGCTGCACTGGCAGACCGTTTCTCGGCCAGCGAGGCACGTGTGACCCACGACCAGAACCTGCTGCTGCCCTGGGTGCGCGCCGATCAATTGCCCGATCTCTGGCAAGCGGCGCGCGCGGTCGGTCTGGCCCGCTCCAATATTCGCCTCTTGACCGACATGATCGCCTGTCCCGGTGGCGATTTTTGCGCGCTCGCCAACGCCCGTTCGATCCCCATTGCGCAGGCCATTGCCGAGCGTTACCAGGACATGGATGAACTGCACGACCTCGGCGAAATTGATCTGCACATCAGCGGCTGCATCAACTCCTGCGGCCACCACCACAGCGGCCACATCGGCGTGCTCGGCGTCGACAAGGACGGCCGCGAGTGGTACCAGGTTTCACTCGGCGGATCAGACGGTTCGACCCTGAGCGGAGCGGCGCTGGCGGGCAAGGTGGTGGGCCCGTCGTTCGAGGCCGCCGAAGTACCCGACGTGATTGAGGCTGTGCTCAATGCCTACCGTCGCGAACGAGAAATGGGCGAAACTTTTATCGCCACTTTGCGTCGCGTTGGGATCGAAGCCTTCAAGCAGGCCGCCAACAGCGTGCGCCAACCGCTGACGCCCGAGCTTGAATCCCGCTGACAAAGTCGATCATGAAACTGTTGAACACTTCAGCCCATACTGCAGCCGCGCCCGATGCTGCCTTTATGGCACTTTCAAACGATGCCGATCCACGCGCACTGAACCTTCAGGGCGTCCACCGCATCGACTTGCATTTTCCGAAATTCACCGACGGTCGAGCCTTCAGTCAGGCGTTTCTGCTGCGCCGGCGTCTGGGTTTCAAGGGAGAAATCCGCGCCACGGGTGACGTGCTGATCGACCAGCTGCTGCAAATGAAACGCAGCGGCTTTGATACAGTCGTGCTGCGCTCGGACCAGGACGCCGCCCAGGCGCAGCGCCAATTGGATCGCTACACCGCTTTTTACCAGGGTGACGCCGTGACGCCGTATCCCCTCTTCGCGAGCAGGACCAAGCCGATCCGCTCTGGAGCCGCAACATGAGGGCGATCGATCGTCACGCCCGGACGTCGAGTGATTTTGATGCCAAGTTGGCCCAAACCGAAACGTTGTTGCGTCGGGCAGCCAGCGACTACGCACCGACCGGCTCTGCAGGCGACCCCAAGGTCACGCAAGCCTCCAGTCTGGGTGCGGAAGACGTCGTGATCACCTACCTCATCAACTCGATGGCGCTCGATATTCCAATCTTTGTGCTCGACACCGGTGCCCTGCACGCGCAAACGCTGCAGTTGTTAGAGCACACCCAGCAGCAATCCCGGGCACCGGTCGAAGTGTTCAAACCCCGAGCCGATTCCGTGCAGCAGTTCCTGGCACGCGAAGGGCCCGACGCCATCTTCAAGAGCGTTGCCCAGCGCATGGCCTGCTGCCAGATTCGGAAAACGGAGCCGCTGGCTCGCGCGCTGCACGGCAAGACGGCCTGGATCACGGGCCTACGACGCGAGCAATCCGGCACACGCGCCGAGGTACCTCTGATCGACACAACGGACCCGGCGCGTGTCAAGATCAACCCGCTGGCCTATTGGACCTGGGGCGACGTCTGGCACTTCATCGCCACGCATCGCGTGCCCTACAACCCGCTGCATGACGAGTTCTACCCCAGCATCGGTTGCGCACCCTGTACCCGCGCTATCAGCCTGGGCGAGGATTTTCGCGCCGGGCGCTGGTGGTGGGAGGATGACACGGCCAAGGAATGCGGCCTGCATGTCAGCGCGTCCATGAACCTTGCAACAAGCCACGAATGAGCGCTCACATGAATTCCCGTATCAACCCTGAACTACTGCAGTCCGGCAGCCACTCGCAAGGCCTTGATCACCTGAGCAATACGCACCTCGATGCGCTCGAAGAAGAAACCATCTTTATCCTGCGCGAAGTCGCCGCCGCTTTCGAGCGACCGACCCTGCTTTTCTCCGGTGGCAAGGATTCACTGGTGATGCTCAAGTGCGCTGAGAAGGCCTTTGGCATCGGCCGCATTCCCTACCCGCTGCTGATGATCGACACCGGGCACAACTTCCCCGAAGTGACCGATTTTCGCGATTCACGCGCCCGCGAATTGCAAGCACATCTCATTGTGCGAAGTGTGGAAGACTCGATGGCCCGCGGCAGCGTGCGTCTGGCGCATCCGGGTGAGTCGCGCAATGTGCACCAGTCGGTCACCCTGCTGGAGGCAATCGACGAGTTCCGCTTCGACGCGCTGATTGGCGGCGCCCGCCGCGACGAGGAAAAGGCACGCGCCAAGGAGCGCATCTTCTCGCACCGCGACTGCTTCGGCCAATGGCAGCCCAAGTCGCAACGCCCTGAGTTGTGGACCCTGTTCAATACCCGGCTGCAAAGCGGCGAACATTTTCGCGTGTTCCCGATTTCCAACTGGACCGAACTCGATGTCTGGCAATACATCGAGCGCGAGCAAATTGCCCTGCCCTCGCTCTACTATACGCACCAGCGCAAGGTGGTGCAGCGCAAAGGCCTGCTGGTCAGCGTCACCGAACTGACCCCGCCCGTCGAAGGCGAAGTTATCGAGTCGCGCCAAGTGCGTTTTCGCACCGTAGGGGACATCACCTGCACCTGCCCGGTGGACAGCCTGGCAGCCACAGCGACCGAAGTCGTGATTGAAACACTGGCCTCCTCGCTCAGCGAACGCGGCGCCACGCGTATGGACGACCGCACCTCCGAAGCTTCGATGGAGAAACGCAAGAAGGATGGCTACTTCTGATGTTTGAAACCAAGAGTGACACCCAGTCCGCGCTGCGTTTCATCACCTGTGGCTCGGTTGATGATGGCAAGAGTACCCTGATCGGGCGCCTGCTGCTCGACAGCAAATCGCTGCTGACGGATCAGTTGGCCGGCGCTTGCACGAGCGGTGAAGTCGACCTTGCCCGATTCACCGATGGTCTGTCCGCCGAGCGCGAGCAAGGCATCACGATCGACGTGGCCTACCGCTACTTCAACACCGCACAGCGAAAATTCATCATTGGCGATGCACCGGGCCACGAGCAATACACCCGCAACATGGTCACTGCTGCGTCAAGCGCCGACGCCGCCGTGGTCCTGGTCGATGCGACCAAGCTGCAGTGGCAAAGCGATTCGCTGGCCTTGCTGCCCCAGACGCGGCGCCACACTCTGCTGCTCAATCTGCTGCGCGTGCCTTCAATCGTGTTTGCAGTCAACAAACTCGATGCGCTGGAAGACTCGGGGCAAGGACTGCCGACAGGACAGGCAGCGCTGGCGTTTGCCAACATCCGTCAGGCGCTCAATGTATTTGCGCAGGCGGCAGGAATCCGCGCGACGGCGGTTGTGCCGATCTCTGCACTCAAGGGCCACAATGTAGTGCAACCGGCGCATGGGTGGTGTGACTACCAGGGTCCAAGCCTGCTGGAACTTCTGGAACAGTTACCCGTTACCCCGCCCGACATCAACCTGCCCCTCGCCTTCCCGGTGCAGTGGGTCGAGAAGTTTTCATCGTCGAGCGACACCTCGCAAGGTCGCCGAATCTACTGGGGACGCCTGGCTACTGGCAGCATTGAGCCAGGCCGGGAAATTTCGATTCTGCCCAGTGGGCAGACCGCCATCGTGTCGCAGGTACTACGCCACACGCGCCAGAGCGGAGCGGTGCAGGCAGGCCACAGCGCCGGCCTGGTGCTGGATCGGGAAGTGGATATCTCGCGCGGTGACTGGCTGCTGGCGACCAAATCCGATCAGTTTCAGATCAATCGCCAAATCAGCACCACCGTGGCCTGGCTGGACGAAGAACCGCTGGTTGCCGGCAGAGTCTATTGGGCGTTGCACGGACATCGCTGGGTCAAAGCCAAAGTCAGTCGCATCGCTCATGCACTTGACATTCACACGCTGGCGCAAACCGATGCCACCCGGCTCGATACCAATGCCATCGGTCAGGTCGAACTGGCGCTGCAGGAAGCCATTGCGACCTTGCCCTACAAACGCTCCCGCGCCCTGGGCTCGCTGGTGTTGGTTGACACCGCTTCGCACAAGACAGCGGGCGCCGTGCTGATCAATTAAAATCCCGCGTTCTGATCTATTTGCCGCATATTCTCCAACATGACACATACCGTCACCGAAGCCTGTATCAAATGCAAGTACACCGATTGCGTGGACGTGTGCCCCGTCGATTGCTTTCGCGAGGGCCCCAATTTCCTGACCATCGACCCTGACGAGTGCATCGACTGCGCGGTATGCATTCCGGAATGCCCGGTCAATGCAATATACGCCGAGGAAGACGTGCCCGCAGATCAAAGGCACATGACCCAGCTCAATGCCGAACTGGCCAAGTTGCCGAGCTGGAAAGGCATAAGCAAACGAAAGGCGCCGCTGCCGGATGCCGACGAATGGAAAGACAAGACGGACAAGCTGAAGCACCTGATCCGCTGACCGCCTGCCTCGCCTTAGCCCATACCCATTCTTTCGTGCGTAACCATCAAGATCCGCTGGAAACCGACGCCGTCATCGTCGGTGCCGGCCCGGTAGGGCTGTTTCAAGTGTTCGAACTCGGCCTGCTTGAAATCAAAGCCCACGTCGTCGATTCGCTGGCTTATCCGGGCGGTCAGTGCATTGAGTTGTATCCGGACAAGCCGATTTACGATATCCCGGCCATCCCTGTATGTACTGGCCGGGAACTCACAAACAACCTGCTGGAACAGATCAAGCCCTTTGGCGCCACCTTTCACTATGGTCAGGAAGTCACCGTGGTTGAAAGACAGACCGATGGCCGTTTCTTTGTAGAGACCTCCAAAGGCACCCGTTTTCTGACAAAAACCATCTTCCTCGCAGCCGGCGTCGGAGCGTTCCAGCCGCGCACCTTAAAGATCGATGGTCTGGAGACCTTTGAAGATTCACAACTCTTTTACCGCGTGCGCAATCCGACTGATTTTGCCGGCAAGAACCTGGTCATCGTGGGTGGCGGCGACTCGGCCCTGGACTGGGCGCTTGATTTTGTCTCGGACAGCGCGCATAAGGCAGAAAGCGTCATCCTGGTGCACCGACGCGACGGCTTCAAGGCGGCCCCGGCCAGTGTGGCAAAAATCAGGGAGTTGTGCGACGCGATGCAGATGCAGTTCATGGTCGGCCAGATCGCGGGCTACGAGGAAAAAGAAGGTGTGCTGACCAGCGTCAAGGTCACGGGCGCTGATGGGGTGACCCGCATCGTGCCGCTGGACGTTCTGCTGGTATTTTTTGGCCTATCCCCGAAACTGGGTCCGATCGCCGATTGGGGACTTGACATCGAGCGCAAGCAACTCACGGTCGATACCGAAAAGTTTTCCACCAGTGAGCCCGGCATCTTTGCAATCGGCGACATCAACATCTACCCCGGCAAGAAGAAGCTGATCCTGAGCGGGTTCCACGAATGCGCGTTGGCCGCGTTTGCGGCTATGTCCATCATCTCCCCCGAAAAAAAGGTTTTCCTGCAGTACACCACGACCAGCCCCAAATTGCACAAAGTGCTGGGCGTTGAGTCGCCTGAGTTCGACTGAATCGCACTGGCAGTTTTCAAATTCGCATTGCAGGCTGGTTCAAGAAGCAAATCTTTGTCCTGCGCATCGGGTTAAGGCAGTTATGCTTAGCCCGTGCTTCGCCTGACCCAAGCTCCCAATCTGATGATGGCAACGCTGTGGGCCGATTGGCTCAAAGCGGAGGGTATTGACGCCAGCGTGCAACGCGAGTATCTGCGCAGTGCTTCGGGCGAACTGCCACCCGACCAGTGCCTGCCTGAAGTTTGGATTCAAAACCCATTGCAAGAATCTCTGGCGCTTGAGCTTCTGCGTCACTTGCGGCGTGCGCCACAGCGACGTTGGAACTGCTCTTGCGGTGAGCGTGTGGAAGGCGGGTTTGAGCAGTGTTGGAGTTGCGGGGCGATGATGCCACGCGTTTGACGATATATTCCAATGACAGAAGATATCAATATCTGATTTTGACAAGGAGACGAGTGGCCTTTGAGGCGCATCTCGATTCGTTGGACTCTTGAGTTCAACGACCGCTTTACAGAAAAGGGACTGACCGGAGACTGCGACCCGGACATTCCCCAATTCAGAGTGGTCGTCGCGCCAGTTTTGGCATCAATTGTTCAGCAACAATTGCATGATGACACCTGTCGCAATTGCCACCAGAACATAGTCGCTGCCGGATTGAACCCAGTGGTAGCCGCGCGGTGGAGCACTCAGATTGTGGCCGCGCCAATCATTGACGACATAGTGATTGGTTCGGTATTGGGGTGGCATGCGCTGGCCAGCATAGTAAGAGTGATCAGGGCCGGCGCCTCGCCCCTCATGTCGGGCATTGTTGTTGCCCGGTCCCGGGTTCTGACCCCGGTTGGGTTGGCGTGCATCATAGTTGGGCTGGCGTGCGTTGTTGTTCGGGCGACCCTGCTGATTGCCGCGTTGACCCTGCCGATCACCATCGCGGTTGACTGGATTGCTGTCGCCTTGGGCAAAGGCGACCTGTCCAGTGGCTAAAGACAAGGCCATAAGGCCGGATATCACTGCTTTTCTATTCATATTTAGCTCCAGAAGGTTGAGAATGTTTAGATCGGAACCCACGATAGCCTGGTGAAAACATCCTGACTGTGCGGCAACGTACCTACAGCAACCGAAACATCAAACCACTATTCGTTCTGTGCGCATCCGCACAGACTTACAGGCTTGCCTTCAAATATTCTTGAGTCAGCCAACTTCGGCCGACGATGACTTTTTTATATCTAGGAATGAACACCATGTCAACAAGAAATCAATACATCACCAAAATGAAGCTTCAATTGGATGAATTGAATGCAGCGATGGCGAAACTGGAAACCAAAGCGCAGGCTGCGACAGACGATGCGCATGACCTCTACAAAGAGGAAATGCGCAAACTTCGTCATCAATCCAAACTTGCCGTGGCCAAACTTGACGAATTGAAAACCAGCAGTGAAGTGGGCTGGGAGGCCATGGTCACTGAAATGGAAAAAATACGTGACGCCTTCGCCCACTCTTTCAATTACTTCAAATCGCAAGTGTAAGAAAACCCGGCAAGATGGCCGGGTTAAGCTCCGCTCGTGGGGAGAAGCTCAATGTAAACCGAGCGGGCCTTGGAAATGCTCGGGCTGTCACATTGGCGTTTGACGACTTTACTTTGTTACTTCATGGCCAATGACACCACCCACCGCTGCGCCGGCGCCGGTGCACAGAAGTCCACCACACAAAACGTTACCGGCGACGCCACCAATCACGGCACCGGTGGCGGTGCCTTTCTCCTGATGCGTCATGCCGGCGCAGCCACACAGGCCCACGGCAGACAGCAGCACAATGCCTGGCAAGAAGACGGATAAACGATGGGTCAGATTCATGGCAAATTTCTCCAGTTTCGGATAGGAACAAGTGACGAATCACATTTCGCATCGCCACCAGCGAGAGTCGATTGTTTTCCCTTAGACAGTCGAGGTCTGTACGCTATCGCACTGACGCCACACATTTGCCAGCGTAGCCTTGCGCCGTTTACATCAACCGGACATTTCCATGAAAACATTCCTGAGACAAGCCCTGACCGTGGGCGCCATGGCCTTTGCCGCACAAGCCGGCGCACAGACCCCAGTCTATGGAAATGACCATCGAAACGCGAGCGCCCCGGTGGTCGCTCAAATCATTTTTTACGAACATGAGAACTTTGGCGGCCGAAGCTTCACTGCAGATAGGCAACTTGAGGACCTCAATCGCTTCGGCTTCAATGACCGGGCCTCTTCGGCCGTGGTATTTGGTGAGCGCTGGGAGATTTGCACCGACCGGCGCTTTCGCGGTCAATGCGCGGTGTTATTGCCGGGCCGCTACGCATCGCTGTCGGCCATGGGTATGAACGATCGGGTTTCCTCGGTAAGGGCGATAAGCTGGAACGCAAAGATCGATGCCAATCGCTTTGCACCGGCACCGGTGCTGGTATACGACAACCGACGCCGCCATGAAGAACGTCTGTTTCAGGCCGAAGTCACCTCGGTGCATGCGGTCGTCGGTGTTGACGGCCAGCATTGCTGGACTGAGCGTGAACAAGTGGTCCAGAATCAGGACAGACCGAACGTGGGCGGAGCGATTGCGGGCGCCCTGATCGGCGGCATTCTGGGGCACCAGGTGGGTGGCGGAACAGGCAAAGACCTCGCCACGGTGGGCGGTGCCGTTGCCGGTGCCGCGGTGGGTGCCAATGTGGCGCGTAACAACAGCGGCCAACAGGTGACCACCCATAATGTGCAACGCTGCGTTAACGAACCCAGCCAGGCACGCGCAGCTTACTGGGATGTCACATACAACTTCAATGGTCAGGAGCATCGCGTGCAGATGAGCAGCCCGCCGGGGACCAGCGTCACAGTCAACGCCGAGGGCGAGCCGCGCAGCTGAAAAACAAGGAAATTTATTACCCCTTGTCTCATGAGCACAATCTTCGAAATCCCCGGACGCGTTGAATCCATGCAGCGACGCGTGGCGCCGCCGCGCTGCGGGCTTGTCGAACGCCGCGTTCGAACAGGTGCCAACTCGCCATGAAGACGGTCCGAAAATTTGTCGGCTGGATCGCGGCGTCAGGCCTGCTGCTGGCACTGGCAGTTTCAGTGTCGTTTTGGGCTTTCAGGCAGATTGAAGAGTCGGCACAGGCGCGGAAATATGGCTACATCGAAATTAAAGGTGCTTCCGATTTGTTGGCCAAATTAGGCGATGCCGAGACTGGGCAGCGCGGCTACACGCTGACCGGTGATATCAGCTTTCTGGAACCCTATCTGGCGGTGCGCGACAACATTGGTGCGGATTTGAAGGCATTGCGCCAACGTTCCCTGGCCAGCGATTCACACAAGCATCTGGACACAATTGCACCTCTCGTAGATGCCAAATTGAGTGAAATGGCGGATGTCATCGAGTTGCGTCGCAACCATGGCGCTGCCGCGGCACTGGCGCTGATGGAAGCAAGTAAGGGCAAGCCCCTGATGGACTCGATTCGGGTCGAGTTGCGTAATTTCATCCAGATCGAGGAAGCGGCACTGGCGCAGCATGATGCTGATCTGCAGTTGAATCTGCATCGGCTGTTTACCATGCTGGTAGCTGCGAGCGTCCTTGCACTGGTGTCGGCAGCGGCTTTTACCTACTTGGTTTACCACAGGTTTCAGCAACATTTCAAGAACCGAGTTCATCTGGAGACACTGCATTTGCTCGAAGTTCAGAAACAGACCAATGCACAACTGTTGCAGAGTAATGTGACCCTGCGAGACAGCCAGGAAAAGCTGGCGGTGACACTCAACTCGATTGGCGACGCCGTGATAGCCACCGACGCCGACGCGCGTGTGAAGCTGATGAATCCGGTGGCCGAACATCTCACCGGCTGGACGCAAGCTCAGGCCAACGGCCGTCTGGTTGGCGAGGTGTTTCGTATCCTTAACAAGGAAACCCGTCAGGTCACCCCGATACCGGTCATGGCAGCCCTGGAGGAGGGAACGGTCCAGGGTCTGGCTAACCACACGGTATTGGTTGCCCGCGATGATCGCGAGTTTGATATTGCCGACAGTTGCGCACCGATACGCGACCATGCGGCTAGGGTGGTGGGTGCCGTTCTGGTGTTTCGCAATGTCAGTGACGAATATGCAGCACAGCAGGCTTTGCGCGACAGCACGGCGCAGATCCGGACCATACTCAACACGGTAGTGGACGGCATCATCACCATCCATGCTCAGGGCGGCATCATCGAGACCGTCAACCCGGCCGCTGAGCATATGTTTGGTTACGGCGCTGCCGAACTCTTCGGACAGAGCTTCGGCCTGTTGATTCCGGAGCTCGATCAGGATCAGCGCAAGGGCTCTCTGGAGTACTACGGCGCAAGCGTTGAGGCGCGTACCAGCGGCCTGGCACGTGAGGTACTTGGCCTTCGCAGGGATGGCAGTCGCTTTCCACTGGAGATTTCCGTCAGCGAGATGTCATTGCGCGGTCAACGCTATTTCACCGGCATTCTGCGCGACATCACCGCGCGCAAGCAGGCCGAAGAAGCCTTGTCCAAGGCCGGTGCTTTGCAGAGCGCGATCTTCAACAGCGCCAACTTCTCCAGCATCGCAACCGACGCCAGGGGTGTCATTCAGATCTTCAACGTTGGCGCCGAGCGCATGTTGGGCTACACCGCCCTGGAAGTGATGAACAAAATCACCCCGGCCGACATCTCTGACCCACAGGAAGTCATCGCTCGCGCCAAAACGCTGAGCACCGAGCTCGCCACCAAAATCGAACCGGGCTTTGAGGCCCTGGTGTTCAAGGCATCGCGCGGCATCGAGGACATCTACGAGTTGACCTACATCCGCAAGGACGGCAGCCGCTTTCCGGCAGTGGTGTCTGTGACGGCCTTGCGCGATGCTCAGAACGACATCATCGGCTACCTGTTGATCGGTACCGACAACAAGGCACGCAAGCAGATCGAGACCGACCGGGCGCTGCTGGATCGGGCGCTGCAAGAGAAGAATATCGAACTGGAGCGCACCAAGCTGGTGGCAGAAAAGGCCAACCTGGCCAAATCGGAATTCCTCTCCAGCATGAGCCATGAATTGCGCTCGCCGCTCAATGCCATACTGGGCTTTGCCCAGCTCATGGAGTCAGGTCATCCGGAGCCGTCCGCGGCGCAAAAATCCAGCATCAACCAGATCTTGCAGGCCGGCTGGTATCTGCTGGAGTTGATCAACGAAATTCTCGATCTGGCCCTGATCGAGTCGGGCAAACTGTCGCTCTCGATGGAAGCCATATCGTTGGCTGAAGTGATGCAGGATTGCAAAGCGATGATCGAACCACTGGCGCAAAAGAGCGGCATCCGCCTTAGCTTTCCTGATTTCGATCGCCACTGTTTCGTCAACGCCGACCGGACCCGCGTCAAGCAGGTGCTCATCAATCTGCTTTCCAACGCGATCAAATACAACCGCATCGGCGGCTCGGTCGAGGTCACAGGCGCTGCCATCACTGAGGAGATTATTCATATCAATGTACGCGACACCGGCGAAGGGTTGTCGCCCGAAAAACTGGCTCAACTGTTTGAACCTTTCAATCGCCTCGGGCAGGAGGCCGGTACCGAGGAAGGCACCGGCATCGGCCTTGTGGTCAGCAAGCGTCTGGTCGAATTGATGGGCGGCGAAATCGGCGCGCAAAGTACCGCCGGGTCCGGTAGTGTGTTCTGGATTGAACTGCACCTGGCACCCGAGCCACAGTTTGCATCTGATTCAGATCAAGCTCTGCCTCTGGTGCAGATCAAGCATGGTTCGGTGTTGCGCACTCTGCTTTACGTAGAAGATAACCGGGCCAATATGAAATTGGTGGAGAAACTCATAGAGCGACGTCCCGACATGCGCTTGTTGGGTGCTGAGGACGGTATTCGCGGCATCACACTGGCACGCATCCATCAACCCGACGTGATCCTGATGGATATCAATCTGCCAGGCATCAGCGGCATCCAGGCGCTCAAGATTTTGCGCGAAGATCCTGTCACCGCCCACATCCCGGTACTTGCCCTGAGTGCCAATGCGATGCCACGCGACATCGAAAAAGGCCTGGCGGCCGGCTTCTTTCGCTATCTGACCAAACCGATCAAGGTCAATGAGTTCATGGAAGCGCTGGACCTGGGTCTGATATTCGCCGCAGCAGCGCAAGCCGACGCCAACAAGGAGACTAGCAAGTGAAAATCAATGCCACCGATATTCTGAACGCCAGCATTCTGATTGTCGATGATCAGGACGCCAATGTGAAGTTGCTTGACGAGTTGCTGCTGGAGGTCGGGTACGCCAACGTGAGCTCGACCACCCATCCACATGAGGTTTGTGAACTGCATCGAAAAAACAACTATGACCTGATTCTGCTCGACCTGCAAATGCCGGGCATGGATGGCTTCCAGGTGATGGAAGCCCTCAAGACCAACGGCGCCGATGCCTACCTCCCGGTGCTGGTGCTGACCGCGCAACCCGGCCACAAGCTGCGCGCACTGCAAGCGGGTGCCAAGGATTTCATCAGCAAACCTTTTGATCTGCTTGAAGTCAAGACCCGCATTCACAACATGCTCGAAGTGCGATTGCTCTACAAAAAACTGGAAAATTACAACAGGGAACTGGAAAAAACCGTGCTGGAGCGCACCGCCGAATTGCGCGAGAGTGAAGCGCGCTTTCGAAGCTTGACCGAGCTGTCCTCAGACTGGTACTGGGAACAGGATGAAAACATGAATTTCACGAAGGTGTCCGGCCCGGTGCTGGAGATGCTGGGGATTCAGGTCGGCCCCTTGACGGGCGATTCCGGCGGCCTGACGTTGACCGGATGGAACGCGACCGAGCGCGAGCAGTTGCAAGCCACCATCGCCGCACGCCAGCCATTTCTGGACTTCCTGTTTCACCGCGTCAATGCCGATGGCTCGCAGCAGCAGTTTCGCGTCAGCGGCGAGCCGATGTTCAACCAGTCCTGCCGCTTCCTTGGCTACCGTGGCATTGGCGTCGAAGTCACGGCAACAGCGTAGCACCCAGGAATTGGCAGCCCAGTCATGTCTATACTCCCTAGCCCCAATCAAAACCACCTTCTCGCCGCGTTGCCGACGGCCGAGTTCGATTCCTTGGCCGGACACCTGGAACTGGTTTCGCTGGCCGTCGGGCAAATGCTTTATGAACCTGGTGAGCAGTTGCGCCACGCCTATTTCCCGACCACCGCCATCGTGTCCCTGCACTACGTCACCGAGTCCGGCGCATCGGCTGAGACGGCTGGAGTGGGCAACGAGGGCATGGTCGGTGTTTCGCTCTTCATGGGCGGCCACACAACCTCCAGTTCAGCCGTGGTACAGACCTCTGGCCAGGCCTACCGGCTGGAGCGCCACTTGCTGAAACAGGAGTTTGACCGGACCGGCTTGCTGCAGCGTCTGTTGCTGCGATACACACAGGCCCTGATGACACAGATGTCCCAGACAGCGGTCTGCAACCGGCATCACCCGGTGGAGCAACAGCTTTGCCGCTGGCTGCTACAGACGCTTGACCGCAAACCCACTCTTGAACTGGTCGTCACACAGGAACTGATCGCCGGCATGCTGGGCGTGCGCCGTGAAGGCATTACCGAGGCGGCCGGAAAGTTGCAGAACAAGGGGCTGATCCGCTACCGTCGTGGCCACATCACGGTGCTTGACCGGCTCGGATTGGAGGCCAACTCGTGCGAGTGTTATGCCGTGGTGAAGAAGGAGATTGGTCGCCTGCTGTCAGACACACTCTATCGGCAGTAGAGGGCGCTGTGTTCGCTCGCGCACAGATGATGCCTAAGCTTTCATCTAGTCTTGAGCCGGACCATGCAACCCAACCCGACGGCGCCCGCCACCATCGCGCGACCCAACCCGCAAACCCTCAATTTGTCCGGCTGCTGGAGCGTAAGCGGCATTGGCACGCTTGAACTGCAATTGCAGGCCGCGCGCCCTGCCATCCGTGCACCGTTGATGGTTGACGCCGCCGGCATTGAGGTGCTGGATACAGCGGGTGCCTGGCTGCTGCAGATGCTGCTGATTCGCCTGCGCAGCGGGGGCATCGAAGTCACGCTGCAGGGCCTGCGCCCCGAATTCGCCGCGCTACTGGCACTGATTGCCGAACACCTCGTCGCACCGGACCGCCCGCCGGCAAATTCCGCCAGTCCAAGCCCAACCGCCCTGGAGGGTCTGGGTCAGAATGCCAACGCCGCATTCGAACAAGGAACAGCGTTGCTGGCCTTCGTCGGTGAAACCTCGCTGGCGCTGGTCGGCACCCTGGCCCACCCGTCGCGCTGTCGGTGGCGCCCTATCCTCTACAACATCCGCAGCGCCGGCTTCGACGCGCTGCCCATCGTCGCCCTGCTGTCCTTCCTGCTGGGCATCGTCGTCGCCTACCAGGGCGCCGACCAGCTGCGCCAATACGGTGCCAACATCTTCGTCGCAGATCTGGTCGGCCTGTCGATGCTGCGCGAGTTCGCTCCCCTGATCACTGCCATCATCATTGCCGGTCGCTCCGGGTCGGCCTACGCCGCGCAGATCGGAACCATGACGGTGACCGAAGAGATCGACGCCATGCGCACCATCGGCATCGCGCCGCTGGAACTGCTGGTGCTGCCCAAGATCATTGCGCTGGTGATCGCCCTGCCCTTGCTGACCGTGTTTGCCGACGTGCTGGGCGTCATCGGCGGCATGATCATGGCGCGTGCCCAACTGGGTGTCGGCTATGGCGAGTTTCTGGAGCGCTTCGTCAAAGCCGTCAGCCTCACCTCCTATGCGGTGGGCATTGGCAAGGCGCCTGTCTTCGCCGCCATCATCGCGCTGGTCGGCTGCTTTCAGGGCTTTCGAACCCACGGCGGCGCCGACAGCGTGGGCCGCCAGACCACGCGCGCCGTGGTGCAGGCCATCTTTCTGGTAATTGTTGCCGACGCCTTGTTCTCGATCGCTTTCAGCGTGCTGAACCTCTGACATGCAGGCACGTTCGCAAACCCGTGAGGCGGTCATTGAGATCAACAAGCTGTCAACCCGTTTTGGCGAGCATGTGGTTCACTGCGATGTCACGCTGGAGGTGCGGCGCGGCGAAATCTTTGCGTTGATCGGCGGCAGCGGTTCAGGCAAGTCAACGCTGCTGCGCGAGATGATCCTGTTGCAGCGCCCCAGCGCCGGCACGCTTCACGTGCTGGGCCAGGACCTGGCCACTTTGAGCGACGCTGAAACCCTGGCCCTGCGCAAGCGATGCGGTGTAATGTTTCAGCACGGCGGCCTGTTTGAATCCTTGACGGTGCTTGAAAACATTGGCTTGCCACTGCGTGAACACTGCCGTCTTGGCAACCGCTTGATCGACGACATCGCCGACTGGAAGCTCGCCATGACCGGCTTGAAGCCTGAGGTCGGCGCCCAATATCCCAGCCAGCTCAGCGGCGGCATGCTAAAGCGTGCCTCACTGGCGCGTGCGCTCTCGCTGGACCCGGAACTCTTGTTTCTGGACGAGCCCACTGCCGGTCTGGATCCCGACAGCGCCGCCGGTGTCGATGAACTGGTGCGCAAGCTGCGCGACCTGTTTGGCCTGACCATCGTCATGATCACGCACGACCTGGACCTGCTGTGGCAGGTGGCCGACCGCGTCGCCGTGCTGGCCGATACAAGAGTGCAGGCGATCGGCACGATGGCTGAGCTGGCCCAGGTGACGCAGCCGGCGATTCACAAGTTCTTTGCCGGTCCGCGCGGCCGCGCCGCGCAGCAACAAAACTCAGACCGAATCGAGGTGGCATCATCGAAACCAAAGTAAATTACACCCTTGTTGGCGCCTTCGTACTGGTACTGGGCGCTGTGCTGATAGCCGTGGTGCTGTGGCTTGCATCGGGCGGCGCCTGGCAAAAGCAATACACGCTGTATCAGGCCATCGAGGACGAATCTGTGGCCGGACTGAATCTGAATGCACCGGTCAAGTACAACGGTGTTGATGTCGGCAAAGTGCGCGATATCGAGCTCGACCAAGGCAACCCGAACCGGGTCAATCTGCTGTTTGCCATCGAGCAGGGCACGCCCATCAAGGAAGACACGATCGCGGTGCTGAAGACACAGGGCCTGACCGGTATCGCCTATGTCGAACTCAGCGACGGCTCGATGGCTTCGCCGCTGCTGCTGGCCACACCCGACAGCCGCTACCCGCTGATCCACACCAAACCATCGCTGGGCGCCCGGCTGGAGAACGTACTGACCAACGTCTTGACCAAGCTCGACAACACCTCCAACAACATCAACGCCATTTTGAGCATTGAAAACCAGACCGCGCTGAAGAACTCGCTGGCCGACATCGCCACCGTGGCGCACACCCTCGCCGCACGCAAGGAGACCATTGATGCCGGTCTTCGCAACGCCGGACGGACGCTGGAAAACAGCGCCCAGGCAACGGCGCAAATGAGCGCCGTCGTGGACCGCATCGGCCGCAGCGCCGACGCCGTGCAGAAGATGGGCTTTGAGGTCGCCAAAGCCGGTGCCAGTGCCGGCGCGACGCTGGACGCCGTCGGCGCTGATGCAAGGCGCTTCAGCGTGGAAACGCTGCCTGAGCTGGAACGCCTGCTGAACGAGCTGAGCACGCTGAGCTCGTCCCTTCGGCGCCTGAGTGAACAGACCACACGGGATCCGCGCAGCCTGCTGTTCGGACATCAGCCGGTAGCACCCGGACCGGGAGAAAAAGGAGTAACACCATGAGCACCGTCACGAAAGCTGCGATGCGACCACGAGTCCGACTGCTGGCCGTCAGCCTGATCCTGCTGGGCCTGGGCGCCTGTGGCGCACTGGGATCGGCGCCGCCCGTGGCCTTCTATGCGCTGGACGGTGCAGCCAACAGCGCTGCGGTGCCGGTATCGGCGCCGGCGGCCCGTGCTGCGACGCTGATCATCAATCCGCCACATGCTAGCGCCGGATTTGACAGTCCGCGCATCATTTACCTGCGCCAGCCGTTCAAGCTGGAGTATTTCGCGCACAGCGAGTGGGTCGATCCACCGGCGCGCATGCTGGGACCACTGCTGGTTACGGCAATCGAGAAAAGCGCAGCTTTTCGGGCGGTCGTGCTGACACCCGGTGCAGCGAGTGGTGACCTGCGCCTGGACACCATGATCGTGCGGCTGCAACACGAGTTTCAAAGTCAGCCCAGCCGCGTGCGCTTCACCTTGCGCGCGACTCTGGTGGACGAAAAGACGCGCCGCGTGTTGGCCTGGCGCGAGTTTGACGCACTGGTCAACGCCGGCAGCGAAGACGCCTATGGTGGCGTCCTGGCGGCCAACCAGGCGGTACAAGTGGTGCTTGGTGAACTCTCGGCCTTCTGTGCACAGGCAATGCAGGACTGAGCCCCAATTTAAGGCTTCTTGATCGGGGAGACCTTGGTGCCTTCGATGCTCAGACTGGCCATAAGGCCTTGCTGGTCAAAAATATAGGCATAGGCGTCGTTCTTCAGCGTGGATGTGGACAGATTCTTGGCGATGCCCTCATTGACCACAACCAGCGACGGACCGACACCAAATTCCCAGCCCTTGGACTTATCCAGGTAGCGCACGGCACGATCATTCATCAGGAATACGACGTAGCCATAAGACTCGGCGCCGGCTTGCCAGCCCCACGACGCCGACACCGAGTTGTAATATCCGGCAAAACTGCCGCCTTTGGTCATGACGCCTTCGCCGTAACTGCCACCAAAGACGAGACCGGCCTTGATGATTTTTGGAAACACCAGAACGGCACGTGCTTTCTTGGCGAGGCTTTCCGCCTCCGGGTGTGATTGGTAAAGCGTCTTCAAGGCCTGGACTGCATCCTGCTTCAGGTCTTCGGCGCTGGCCGCCTGTGACTGCAGACTGATGGTGCCAAGCGTCAGCGCCGTAGCGGTGACGAGCATGAGTTTGTAGAAATCGCGGCGAGTGTTTTGCATATGGAAGTCCTTTAAGGTGGGTTGATGATGCGGCGCATAAGCCACGCTCTCACAATACGACTTCCAGCGACCAGTCACAGTGCGCTAGCGCACAAAGGGCAACCATACGTGATTTTGAGATCACCGGCAATGACCAGTTGACGACCCGTTCTCTCAAAGGTCACGCGTTCGATCGGTCCGCGCAACCAGTTCCAACCGAAAATGGCGACGGAGAGAACAGCCAGCGAAACTGTCGCCAGCGCCAACGCGGCCATCCCTTTGAGAATCCAGCCAGGCTTCATGGAGGGCCTGGCGCCGCTGTGGCCGCCGCTGCCCGGGAACCGTACAGATGCGAATAGACCCAGGTGAACTCGGCGCCAAGCAGGAATATTTGTGCTGAGAAATAGACCCAGACCAATAAGACGACCAGCGAACCTGCGGCACCAAACCCTGCAACCACAGAGGTCTTTCCCAAATACAGGCCAATCAATATCTTCCCGATTTCAAACAGCAGTGCCGTCACCGCGGCGCCGATCCAGACGTCCCGCCACGCAATATTTGCCCTTGGCATCAGTTTGTAGATCATTGCGAAGAGCACGGTGGTGCTGGCAAAAGAAATGCC
>CAIVLG010000103.1 GCA_903906695.1 uncultured beta proteobacterium
GGCAGCAGCATCCAGCGGTAGCAATTCCAGACGTGCGATCGGTCCGACCACAATGGCACGCGTTAGGCGTGCCACGATGCCGCTGGCAGCGCCGGTGTTCTGGTTGCCCGGCGTGTAACGCTCTACCTCCAGGTCATGCGGTCGCACGTAGGCAAAGGCTTTGGCATCCTGCACGTCGCCGTGCTCGGGCGTGGCCAGACGCAGGCCACCATGGCTCTCACCGATCAGCATTTCACCTTCGTGCGCGCGGCCGTGAAACAGGTTCACGTCACCCAGGAAGCCATAAACAAAGCGGCTTGCCGGATGGTCCCAGACTTCCTGCGGCGAGCCAATCTGCTCCACAACGCCGCTGTTCATCAGCACCACTCGGTCCGCCACTTCCAGCGCTTCCTCCTGATCGTGCGTCACGAAGATGCTCGTTACATGCAGGTCGTCGTGCAGGCGTCGCAGCCAGCGCCGCAGCTCTTTGCGCACCTTGGCGTCAAGCGCGCCAAAGGGCTCATCGAGCAGCAGCACTTTCGGTTCCACCGCCAATGCGCGCGCCAGCGCAATGCGCTGGCGCTGACCACCCGAGAGCTGTGCCGGATAACGGTCTGCCAGCCAGTCGAGTTGCACCAGACCGAGCAGATCATGAACCTTCTGCTTGATTTTGCTTTCGCTGGGGCGACTGGCGCGCGGCTTCATGCGCAAACCAAAAGCCACGTTGTCAAACACGCTCATGTGGCGAAACAGCGCATAGTGCTGAAAGACAAAGCCAACGTTGCGCTCACGCACATGCACATCGGTGGTGTCTTCACCGCTGAACAGGATGCTGCCGCTGTCGGCCGTCTCCAGCCCGGCAATGATGCGCAGCAGCGTGGTCTTGCCGCAGCCCGAGGGCCCGAGCAGCGCGACCAGTTCGCCCGAGTTGATGTCCAGTGACACATCACGCAGGGCGTGAAAGTTGCCAAAAGCTTTGCTGACGTTGCGGATTTCGATGCTCATATCATTCTTTCTTCGATTTCAAGGTTGTCATCCCGGGCCGCGTCGATGTCATTGCGGGCTCGACCCGCAATCCAGTGGTTGCGTGGCACTGGATCCCGGATCGAGTCCGGGATGACAAGTTCTAAATCAGGGGCGTGGCTTCTCCGGCGGTAACAGAGCGGCAGCTTTCTGCTCGCGCTCGAACTGCCACTCGACGACCGATTTGATGACCAGGGTCAGCAGCGCCAGCAGCGCCAGCAGCGAGGCCACGGCAAAGGCTGCGACCGACTGGTATTCGTTGTACAGAATTTCGACATGCAGCGGCATGGTGTTGGTCTGGCCGCGGATGTGACCCGACACCACGGACACGGCGCCAAATTCGCCCATGGCGCGTGCGTTGCACAGGATCACGCCGTACACCAGCCCCCACTTGATGTTGGGCAGCGTCACATGCCAGAAAGTCTGCCAGCCGCTGGCACCCAGCACCATTGCCGCCTGTTCTTCCTCGGTGCCCTGTGACTGCATCAATGGAATCAGCTCGCGTGCGATGAAGGGGAAGGTGACGAAGACGGTGGCCAGAACAATGCCTGGCACCGCGAAGACGATCTTGATGTCGTGCGCCTGCAGCCAGGGGCCAATCCAGCCGTGGGCGCCGAACAGCAGCACATAAACCAGACCCGCCACCACCGGCGAGACCGAAAACGGCAGGTCCACCAGTGTCGTCAGGAAGGCCTTGCCGCGAAATTCAAACTTGGCGATAGCCCAGGCGGCAGCCACGCCAAACAGCAGATTGAGTGGTACCGCAATGGCCGCTGTGACAAGGGTAAGACGGATCGCCGTCCAGGCATCGGGCTCCTTGAGTGCTTCGATGTATGCGCCGAATCCCTTGCGCAGCGCCTCGGTGAACACGGCGGCCAGCGGCAGCATCAGGAACAGAAAGATGAAGCCCAGGGCGACCGAAATCAACGTCCAGCGCACCCACACCGGCTCTGTTGTTCCGGAACTCGCCCCCACGCTTGTGGCTGCGCCGCTCTTCGAGAACGCTTTGCGTACTGCGCTGCCCCCCGAGGGGGCCGTGCCTTGCTTGGGGCGGCCCGGCGCTGCGGCTTCTCCAGTGGCCCTCATGTTGATGCCCCCGAGCGCCGGCGTTGCCAGGCTTGCAGTGCGTTGATCACCAGTAGCAGGAGGAATGAGATGCCCAGCATCACGACGGCCACCGCTGTGGCGCCGGCATAGTCGTACTGTTCCAGTTTGCCAATGATGATCAATGGCGTGATTTCGGAAATCATGGGCATGTTGCCGGCGATGAAAATGACAGAGCCGTATTCGCCGATGGCACGCGCGAAGGCCATGGCAAAACCGGTCAGCAGTGCTGGCGCAATGGTCGGGAAAATCACGTAGCGGAAGGTCTGCCAGCGCGTCGCACCCAGGCAGGTGGCAGCTTCTTCGAGTTCCTTTTCGGCATCTTCCAGCACCGGTTGCACAGTGCGCACCACGAACGGCAGACCAATGAAAATGAGCGCAATCACAATGCCGTTGCGGTTGAAGGCCAGCTTGATGCCCTGGGGTTCGAGCAGCTGGCCAACCCAGCCGTTGCCCGCCAGCAGGGCAGTCAAGGCAATGCCGGCCACGGCCGTGGGCAGGGCAAACGGCAGATCCACTAACGCATCGATGATCTTCTTGCCCGGAAACGGATAGCGCACCAGCACCCAGGCAACCAGCAGGCCAAAGAAGACATTCACCACAGCCGCAATGAAAGAGGCACCAAAAGTCAGCTGGTACGAGGCCAGAACACGCGGACTGGCCACTGCCGTCCAGAACTGCTCCCAGCTTAGCGTGAAGGTCTTGAATACCAGCGCCGAGAGTGGAATCAGCACAATCAGGCTGAGATACAGGACGGTATAGCCCAGCGTCAGGCCAAAACCCGGCAGCACGCGGCGTGTCGGACGTTTGCGCACAGCCAGACTCGGCGCCGGCGCATTCAAGGTCGCAGCGCTCATCTACTTGACGGTGTACAGCTTGTCGAATTGCCCGCCGTCGTTGAAGTGAACTTTCTGTGCTTCCGATAGAGAGCCAAAGTACTCAGCCACTGTGAACAACTGGATCGGCTTGAACGTGCTGGCGTACTTTTTCAGGATCGCGGCAGAGCGCGGGCGCAGTGCGTGTTTGGCGGCAATTTCCTGTGCCTCGTCCGAATACAGATAGTCCAGATAGGCTTTGGCGACGTCCGCCGTGCCCTTCTTGGCCACCGTGCGCTCCACCACCGCCACGGGGTTCTCTGCCACGATGCTGACCGATGGGTGCACCGCGTCCACCTTGCCGGCGCCAAATTCACGATCCACCGAAACCACTTCGGACTCAAAAGTCACCAGCACGTCGCCGATATTGCGTTGCAGGAAGATCGTGGTGGCATCGCGCCCGCCTTTGGCCAGCACCGGCACGTTCTTGAACAGCTTGCCGACAAACTCAGCCGCCTGCGCGTCGGTGCCACCCTTCTTGCGCACATAGCCCCAGGCGGCGAGGTAGGCCATGCGGCCATTGCCACCCGTCTTGGGGTTGACGATGATGACCTGGATCCCCGGTTTGACCAGATCGTCCCAGTCCTTGATGTGTTTCGGGTTGCCCTCACGCGTCAGAAACAGCATGGTCGAGCTGGTCGGTGAAGCGTTGCCTGGG
The DNA here is from genome assembly GCA_903906695.1 of uncultured beta proteobacterium. Taxonomy (GTDB): domain Bacteria; phylum Pseudomonadota; class Gammaproteobacteria; order Burkholderiales; family Burkholderiaceae_C; genus Rhodoferax. The sequence continues at coordinate 3,640 of CAIVLG010000103.1, forward strand.
AAGCGCTTGGCCCAGTCCTTGGCCACGACGCCGGTGCCGGCCAGGAACTCGATGTCGGTGGTTGTGTTCATGGTCACCACGTCCGCCTCCAGCCCGTCATTGACGGCGCGTGCCTGGGCGCTGGAGCCGCCATGTGCCTGGTCGATCCTGACGTCCTTGCCGGTGCTCTTCTTGTAGTGGGCGACGAAGGCGCTGTTGTAGTCCTTGTAGAACTCGCGCGCCACATCGTAGGAGGCATTGAGCAGTGTGGTTTGGGCCGCTGCAAAGTTGCTGGCGCTCAGCGCGATGCTAGCCAGGGCCAGCGTGATGCTTTTGTTTAGGTTCATACGGATTTCGTGGGGAGGTCAAGGTGATGGCCAGACCAGACGATCGGGCCTCCAAGGATTGTGAATTCTTCACTATAAAACTCAAACTACTTATTTCATATTTGTTAATAGACCTATTCGTATGATGAATTTTGCGATCATTGCCCCATGAACCCTAAAACTCCGGCACTGCCAGCACCCGACCTTGTTGTCTGTCTGTGCGCCGAGTGGTGTGGTGTTTGCCGTGACTACCAAAGCCGCTTCGAACAGGTGCAGCGCAAGCATCCGCAAGCTCAATTTCTCTGGATTGATGTCGAAGACGAGGCCGACTTGATTCATCCGCTCGATGTGGACGACTTCCCGACCCTGTTGCTGGCAGTAGGCGACGAGCCTCGTTTTTTTGGCCCGGTCACGCCGCAGACTGAACGGCTGGAACGCCTGATCCACTCGCAAATTCAAGACCACAAGGCGGCAGCACTGCAAAATCAGGCTGTTTCAGACCTTGTTGCCAGAATCCGGCGCAAGACATTTGGCAGCACCTGAAAGTTTCGACTACCATCCAGCCCCTATGCACCCCGCGCGCCGCAAACTGTTTTCACATCGCCACTTGGTGTGGCTGTTGTGGCTTGTGTTGTTGCTGCCGTTGGCGCAAACCGCTGCCACCTGGCACGTGCTTTCGCATCTCAATTCGGACCCAATTGTCGAGTGCGATGGCCAGAAGGCCATTCACCAGGGGCATTGCGACCTGTGTTTGAGCGCTGCCGCCTTGATCGGTGGCGCGCCATTGGCCTCATCGCCCCGACTGCCGCAGGCCGACGAGTTTCAGGAAGCAGCGGTCGCCGATTTGCGCGACATTTTTCTTCTGGCACCTTCGCGTGCCTATGACAGCCGGGCTCCACCTTTCATCCTGCATTGATTGGTTGGCTTTGGCGAACGAACTGCGCAGCGCGCGGCACGGGCGTCATTCGAAATCATTGTCTGGAGAAGGAATGTATGAGCAAATTGTGGTCGGCGGGTTTTGCACTCGCCCTGGTCGCGCCCTTGGGTGCTCAGGCGGATACCTCAGCCAGCGCGGCAGTTGAAATCCAATTGTTGCGACAGGAAATAGACGCCATGCGCGCCAGCTATGAAGCCAGGCTGCAAGCCATGGAACAAAGACTTCTGGCGGCGGAACGAAGCGCCGCACCGGCGGTCGTTGTCACCGCCGATGCGCCAGCAGCGCCTGCTCCGGTGGCAGCGCCATCCACTGCCGCTCCAGCGGCTACAGCGTCAGCCAGCGGTGCTAACGCGTTCAATCCAGCCATGTCGCTGATCCTTGCTGGCGGCTATAACCGAACTTCCCAGGACCCGGCAAACTACTACCTGACCGGCTTCCAGTTGCCTACCGGTTCCAGCGCAGGATCTGGTTCGCGCGGCCTCAGTCTGGCCGAATCCGAGCTCGGTCTGGCCGCCAACATTGACCCCTGGTTGCGCGGTGCGGCCAATATTTCGCTACACCCTGACAACACCGTTTCAGTCGAGGAGGCCTTTATTCAGACCACTTCATTGAGCAATGGTTTGTCATTGAAAGCGGGGCGTTTCTTTTCTGGCGTGGGTTATCTCAATTCACAGCATGCACACACCTGGGACTTTGTTGACAATCCGCTGGCCTACCAGGCATTTCTGGGCACTCAATACGGGGATGATGGTGTGCAACTCCACTGGCTGGCACCGACCGATCAATACCTTGAGCTCGGCGCGGAACTGGGTCGCGGTCGCAGCTTTCCCGGCAGTGACGCCGGTCGCAACGGAGCCGGCATGAGCGCGCTGACGCTGCACACGGGTGGCGATATTGGCGACAGCCACAACTGGCGTGCGGGCATATCGTTGCTGAGCGCCCAGGCCACCGACCAGAGTCTCACGATGATGGATGCGAGCGGCAGCAACGTCGTCAACAGCGCCTTTACCGGCAACACGCGAGTCTGGGTTCTTGACGGCGTCTGGAAATGGGCTCCCGACGGCAATGCAACGCGGATCAACTTCAAGTTGCAGGGCGAATACCTGCAAAGCACGCGCAGTGGCAGTCTCAGCTACGAGCCGGGCAATGGAAGTCTGTCGGACGCTTACCGTGCCGAACAATCTGGCTGGTATCTGCAAGGCATCTATCAGTTCATGCCCCGCTGGCGTGTCGGCCTGCGCACAGAACGACTGAACCCAGGGACGACGGACTACGCCATCAACACGTCCACCTTCGCAAGCGGCGGCTACCAGCCCAGCAAAAACACGCTGATGTTCGACTTCAACCCGAGCGAGTTCTCGCGCTTTCGCTTGCAGTTGGCGCAGGACAAATCCAGGCAAGGGTTGACCGACAACCAGCTCTTCCTGCAGTACCAGATGAGCTTGGGTGCGCATGGCGCCCACAGCTATTGAACGCTCACCCGATCCAAGGAACACACTCATGATGAATCGAAAATCCATTCTCGCCCTGGTCGTCGCAGCTCTGATGTTGTTGGCCGTTCCGGCGCAGGCCGCGCTGCGCGTTCTGGCCTGTGAGCCCGAATGGGGCGCCCTGGCGCAGGAACTTGGCGGCAATCTGGTCGAAGTTTCGGTCGCTACCAGCGCCTTGCAGGATCCACACCAGATCCAGGCCAAGCCCAGCCTGATCGCCCGTGCACGCAACGCCGATCTGGTGGTATGCACCGGGGCCGAACTTGAGATTGGCTGGTTGCCTGTGTTGTTGCAGCAGTCAGGCAATGCCAAAGTCCAGCCCGGCCAAAGCGGCAATTTCGCCGCTGCCGACTTTGTCCGCAAGCTCGACGTTCCAAGCCAGCTGGACCGCTCGCAGGGCGACGTGCACGCTGCCGGCAACCCGCATATCCAGACCGATCCGCGCAACATTGCGTTGGTGGCAACGGCGCTGGGTGCACGGCTGGCTCAAATCGACGCGACCCACGCCAGCGACTACGCGCTGCGTCTAAAGGATTTTTCGCAGCGCTGGCAGCAGGCCATGCAGCGCTGGGCGGCCCAGGCCGCGCCACTCAAGGATGTGGCTGTGGTGTCGCAGCACAAGGCCTTTGTCTATCTGTACGACTGGTTGGGAATGAAAGAAGTGGCTGTGCTGGAGCCCAAGCCGGGCGTCGATCCGACCGCCTCGCATTTGCAGGACGTTTTGGTTTCCTTGAAGAACGTACCCGTTCGCATGACCTTGTACTCTGCTTACCAGGACGCCAAACCGGCCGAATGGCTGAACAGGAACGCCAATGTTCCAGCAGTGAAGATACCCTTCACGGTCGGTGGCACCGACGGCGCCAAGGACTTGTTCGGCCTGTTCGATGACACGCTGGCCCGGATGCTGGCCGCAGGAGCGAAGAAATGAACTGGAGCGCTATCGATTGGGCCATTCTCGGCCCGGCCCTGATCGCGGGCTTGCTGGTACTCGCAACGCATGTGCCGCTGGGTACGCAGGTGCTGGAGCGGGGCATCGTCTTTATCGACCTTGCCATTGCCCAGATCGCAGGACTGGGCGTGATAGGCGCCGACGCGCTGGGCTTGCCCGAAGGTGGCGTGGCGGTTCAGATTGCCGCCGTGTCCGCTGCCTTGCTCGGCGCCCTGCTGCTGACCTGGACCGAGCGGCGCGCACCACAGCAGCAGGAAGCCCTGATAGGCGTCATGTTCATTCTGGCGGCTTGCGCCGGCATCCTGCTGCTATCGGGCAATCCGCATGGCGGGGAGCATTTGAAAGACCTGTTGGTCGGCCAGATTCTCTGGGTCAATACGACGCAGTTGCTGTGGCTTGCAGGTGTCACTGCACTGCTCTTGCTGGCGCTCTGGCTGGGCTGGGTGCAGCGTCTTGGGCGCTTCGGCTTTTACGCGGTCTTTGCACTCGCAGTGACGGCTTCCGTGCAGCTGGTGGGCGTTTATCTGGTGTTTTCCAGTCTCATCATTCCGGCGCTGGGGACGCGCCAGCTGCAAGGCCGACACCGTCACCTCACGGCTTACGCCATAGGCGCTCTGGGCTATGCCAGCGGTTTGACCCTGTCAGCGCTGTTTGACCTGCCTTCCGGTGCGGTGATTGTCTGGACGCTGGCGGCATGGGCGCTGGCGTTTAGCCGGTTTCTGGGCTCCCCTACACCCAAGTGAAAAGACTCGCCTACTCAGGCTGCTTTCAGGTACATGTCGATGTGCATCGTTGAAAAGGGGCACACCACTCCGCCGCTCTCGGTGCGTTCAAGCAGGCCCAACTCGGACAGAGTTGTCACATCTTCGTGCACTCGTTTCACGTCGCGTTCGACCAATCGAGCCAGTTCCCGCACAGACACTTCACCCCTGCCCTGGCAGGCCCGCACAACTTCCCAGCGCTTTTCAGACAACTGGCCAAAGAAATCACCAGGGCTTTCGAAGTTCAAAACTTCACCCTGGTAGCTGTCATCTTTGGCCGCACGGCCTGCTGCGCGCAAGGCGCCCTGCCAGTCGGCTTGCATTGTGATGGTGAGGTAACGATCGGTCATGGTGTTCTCCGGGCGGTGACGGCGCGGCATTTGTAGCCGTGTTCTGCGGGAGGCACGGGTGCCGGCACTTTCCAGATCACCAGTTCAATCACACCACCGTCTGGCGTGATGTTTTTGAATCTGGTAACCAAACGGGCCTGCATGTTGGCAATTATGCCAACAGCAAATTCAGCATTCAATCGCTTTCGAAAGCACTGAGCCCTCGCAGATTATGAAATCCGGATGCCATGGTCAACGACGCCCTTCCTTAACAGGTCGAGCGCGGTTGCGAAATTGAAGTTGTGAACCGCATCAGCCAGAGGTGCGAAGTACGTACCCAGTGCAGCGCGCAACAACTCCGCATTGGCGTCCAGAGTGTCGCCACTGGTGAAGTCATCGGTCGTCAGCTGCGCTGCCAACTGCGTGCAAAGCTCCTGCAACTGCTGCGCATCGATACCGGCGCTGGCGGTTGTCGCTGTTTCGGCCGGGAGTGCCGCAGTGATTGCATCCAGCAGTTCAGAGAGTTGGCGCAAGACCGCGCTGTGCAGGCTGGCAAAGCTTGTCGGCTCCTCACGCTGCCGGATAGCGGTTTCGAGACGCTCGGCCTCACCGCGCAGGCCGCTGGCGCCAATCTGAGCGCAAAGCCCTTTGAGCGTATGCGCAAGCCGCTCGGCCGTCTGCCAGTCCGACTGCGCCAGTGCTGCGGCCAGCTGAGTCGGAAATTCCTGTTGCCCAAGGACGAATTTGCGCAGCAAGGAGCCATAAAGCGCCTGGCGCCCCAGTGCATGGTGCAGCCCGAGCTTCATGTCCAGTCCCGCGATGGGCGCGAGCGCGGGGAGCGTTGTCTCGACCTTGGAAACAGACTTCCTGGCGGTCACCATGGCTGCGGTTGCGCTCAGTGGTTTGATCCACTTGATCAGCGTGCGCGAGAGCTGATCCGGATCGATTGGCTTAGCAAGATGGTCGTTCATGCCGGCTTCCAGGCAGCGATCCCTGTCCCCGGCCATGGCATTGGCTGTCATGGCCACAATCGGCAATTCAGAACTCGACGGCAGCTTGCGGATCTCACGCGTCGCACTCAGTCCGTCCATCACCGGCATTTGCATGTCCATGAAGACCAGGGCGTAGTTCGCCTGCTGAACTCTCTCGACCGCGATCGCTCCGTTTACGGCAACGTCAACAATCAAGCCGGCTGAGCGCAACAATTCGGTGGCAACCTCCTGATTGAGCTCGTTGTCTTCCACCAGCAGGATGCGCGCGCCCGCAATCGGCCCCAGATCGGCCTCGACGGGAGCGGACACCAGGCTGCGCACCTGCTCGCGCTCGGCGCCTCCCAAAGTGCGCATCACGCTGTCAAAAAGCAGTGACGCACTGACGGGCTTGACCAGCAGATCTTCGATACCCGCGGACTTGGCAGACTTCATGACCTCGTCGCGCCCGTAAGCGGTAATCATCAGCAGATGGGGTGGCCTGGCCAATGCCAGTTTGCGAATCTCCGTGGCCGTGGCAATGCCGTCCATTCCCGGCATCTGCCAGTCCAGAAAGACAATTTCATAGGGTTCGCCAGCCAGCGCGGAGCGAGCCACCTCTGCCACCGCCTGCGCCCCGGAGGGCACGGACGCGACGACAAAGGTCATGCTGCGCAGCTGCTCGGCGATGATGTCGCGTGCATGTTCGTTATCGTCCACCACCAGAACGCGACGACCGCGCAGATCGGGTTCGGGCAACAACTTGCGTTCAGTCGCTTCGCCACGTTGAACCTTGGCGGTGAACCAGAATGTGGAGCCAACGCCGGCCTCACTCTGCAGCCCCACCTGCCCCTGCATCAACTCGGCAAGCTGCCTGGAGATGGCCAGACCAAGCCCGGTGCCGCCGTACTTTCGCGTCGTCGATGAGTCGGCCTGCTGGAAACTCTGGAACAAACGCGCCTGCTGTTCCGGCGTGATGCCGATGCCGGTGTCGCGCACCGAGAATTTCAGGGTGAGATCACGGCCCGATTCCTGCTCCAGCGAGACGGCTATGGCAATCTCGCCGCGTTCAGTGAACTTGACGGCGTTGCCTGCGAAGTTGATCAGAACCTGTCCCAGGCGCAAGGGGTCTCCAACCAGATTGGTCGGCACCTCGCTCCCCACATCGAAAATCAGTTCCAGGCCCTTGGCGGCCGTCTTCTCACCGATCAGCCCGGCGACGTTGTCAAAGACCTGATTCAGATCGAATGCAATGTGCTCGACCACCATCCGGCCGGCCTCGATCTTGGACAAATCCAGGATGTCATTGATGACGCCCAGCAGGTGCTGGCTCGAGCTCTGAATCTTCTTCAGATAGTCGCGCTGGCGCGGTGTCAGTTCGGTCTTCATCGCCAGATGCGACATGCCGATGATGGCGTTCATCGGGGTGCGGATTTCATGACTCATGTTGGCCAGAAAGTCCGCTTTCATGCGCGCAGCCGCCTCGGCCAGTGCTTGCGCCTTGCGGATCTCGTCAACTGCGGCGCGCTCGCTGGTGATGTCCTCGATGATGCCGACCATGCCCTTGGACAAATCGGCGACATCAATCGCGCGCCCTGACATGCGTGCCCAGAAAGAACTGCCGTCCTTGCGCACCAAATGCCGCTCGGCCAGATCAATCTCGCCGCGGTTGATGCGCTCATACACCTCCTGGCCAGCCTCGGCATAGGCCACGTCGTTGGGGTACCAGATGCGCGTTGTCTGGCCCAGTTGTTCGCCAAGGTCGTATCCCATCATCTCGTCCAGCGTCCAGTTGCAACGCACAATTTTCCGGTCGCGCAGCAGGACCATGCCAACACTGGCCGCTTCAAACAAAGCACCCTGTTCCTGCAGTGCAGCGTTGAGTTCTTCGGTGCGACTGGTGACCAGTTCCTCCAGATGCAGGCGATGGTGGTCCAGTTCATCCAGCATGCGCCTCTTCTCGGTCACGTCCTCCTTGATGGCCACGTAATGCGTAATCTGACCGTCTGGCTGTCGGATCGGCGCGATATTGGCCAGCTCCACGTATTCGCTGCCATCCTTGCGGCGGTTGAACAGTTCGCCCCGCCAGGCCTGACCGGCCGAGAGTGTTGCCCACATTTCATCGTAAGTGGCCTGCGGCGTGTGGTTGGACTTGAGCAGGCGCGGGTTTTGCCCCATGGCCTCCTCCCGGCTGTAGCCGGTGTTGTGAACAAAGGCTGCGTTCACGTACTCGATCTGCGCCTCAAGGTTGGTGATGACTATGCTTTCGGGGCTTTGCTCGACTGCCAGGTACATCTTGCGCAACTGATCGTCCTGCTGCCGCGCAGCGGTGATGTCTTCCTTGATGGCAACATAGTGCGTGACCTGACCATCGCTTTGGATCAAGGGAATGATGATGGCTGACTCTATATATTCGATGCCATGGCGCGTGTGGTTGATGAACTCGCCGGTCCAGGTCTTTCCGCTGCCCAGCGTCTGCCACATCCTGGCGTAGGTGGCTGCAGGCGTCTTTCCGGACTTGAAAAGACTCGGATTCCTGCCCAGTACTTCTTCCCGGGGGTAACCGGTATTGCGGATAAACGCTTCGTTCACGTATTCGATGTTTGCATCCAGATTGGTTATGACGATGGAGTTGGGGCTCTGTTCAACCACCAGTGACAGTTTGCGCAGTTCCGCGTGGTTTGCGCTCAATTCCGCCCGTGTCCGCAAGGTGCGAATACCAAAGGACAGGTCATTGGCCATTTCATCAAGCAGTTCGACTTCGGCACCGCTGAAGGCGTCGGCCTCTTCGGCGTACAGACTCAAGGCGCCGAAACAATGCCCGTCCTCTGCCAGCAAAGGCAGTGCAACGGCCGATCCATATCCGCGCTGCACGGCGGCTTCACGCCAGGGCGCCAGTGCCGGGTTGCTGAGGATGTCCTGTGCCACCACGGTCCGGCGCTCGCGTATCGCTGTTCCGGTCGGGCCGCGTCCGCGCTCCACGTCGGCCCAGGAGATCCGGGCTGACGCAAGATAGTTGTCATTGAACCCAAAACTTGCCATCGGGCGCACGGTGCGGTCCTCGTCGGTTTCGGCAAAGCCGACCCAGGCCATCCGGTAACCGCCCGTCTCCACCGCAAGACGACAGATGTCCTGCATTAACTGACCTTCATGCTGGGCGCGAATCAACAGCTGATTGCATTGCCTAGACGTGCGCAAAGCGCGATCGGTCTGTTCAAGCGTCCTTTCAGTGTGCCTGCGCTCTATGACGTTGGTCATGCGTTTGGCCAGCGCCTGAAAGAGGGATCGTTCCTCTTCAAGAAATGGCTCGCCAGCATCCGCTGGCAGACTCGAGATGTAGCTCAGGCCCAACAGGTCGGGTTGTTCCGGCGTGCCCCCAAAGCACACACTCAGGTGTTCACCCGCGGCGCTACCTCCGTAGCGACGTCCCTTGTAGTTGATCCAGCCAGATGCGATATCCGGATAGCGCATCGCCGCCGGCAAGCGTTGCGCGACGGTGACAAGCATCTCGTCCAGGTCAAGGCTGGCGTCTTCCGTGAGGGTCATGACGTCATAGAGACAGGACAACTCCTTCATTCGTTCGCCCAGGTCGTACCGGGCTCCTCGACCGCTGATGATCGTTTCGCGAAAATTCAGCACTGCGCTGGCCATGTCGCGCAGCACGCTGCTCGGATCACCTCCGATGGCATGCAAAACAGGCAATGCTGGCGGATTGATTTCGCCGCAGGCCAAGTCCTGCAGCGCCTGGGTCAAACTGGTCATACGCCGGCTCAGCCGGCCTGAGACAAAGACCCAGAACAACAGGAGCGCGAAGATCATCAACCCGCCGATGCTGACCATCTGGTACATGCGCTGCGCGGCCCGCTCTGCCTGCGCTTCGCTGCGCTGTGTCATCGATTGCGCCACGGTTTCTGCGACGTGGTGCGTGTGTACAGACAGGGCTACATAACTCTGTGCGGCCTGGTAGACCCGCCGCGCAGCGCCCAGAGGGTCTACGGCGGCCAGATCAGTGGCGGAAATGATCAGATTGCGGTACGTTTCGAAGTCTTGTCGGGCCTCGCCAAGATCTACCGAATTGGCGCCGCGCTCAAGCATCGCCGGCAATTGTTGCTCCAGTGCCGCCAGCCGGTTCACTACCAGTGAATGGATGCGGTAGGCAGTGCCCTCGTCGATTTTGCCACCCGCCGCGTCTGTGAGAGCACCATCCACCAAGTTCTGGATGGTGGCCATTTCGCGGTTGAATTGGGTGGCAGAGGCGATCATCTGGATGTTGAGCTCCTGCTCGACCAAGCCCGCCTGACTTGCCTGTCGAAGATCGAAAAGGAAGAGCAGGTTAAGCGCGACCACCAGCAGCGCGACCAGCAGCACTGGCAAAACGAAAATCAACAAATACAGCGGAACTTTGCGGGACGACAGGGCCTTCATTGCTTGGACCTCAATGCAGCAGTTCTGACCAGCGCGCCGGAGCAACACTGCCCAGGTATTCGAAACCAGCCTCTCCCTTTGGCCCGAAAATCACCAGCGTGCCTTCCTTCGGAAAATAGCCGATCAGGTCCATCAGATTCGGCGCGTGGGCCACCAGCAGGCGGTTGCTGCCTTGTGCGGTCGGCGTAGAAAGGAGGCTGCGGGTGTTGGCGATGATGGGCGCTTTTTGCACATCGGTCAGATTGGCGGTGTACATCAGCAGCTTGTCAATCGTGACCGGTTTGCCAGGAAAGGCGGCGGCAGCGGACTCCCTGGACCGGCACAACGGACTGATGCGGATCTCGCTGATGGGCAACTTCGCCTTGCTGATCGCCTCGCCCACGCGCTTGGCCAGCAGTCGCCCTTCCTCTGTCAATGGTCGCTGTGTGCTGCAATCGTTCAGGTCCACATCAGGCACGCGGTCCGGACGGTTGTTGTCGGTGTAGCCATGGCGTAGATAGAGGACGAAACCGCCAGCGCGGACCTTGGCTAGCAACTCCGCGCTGGCGGGAACCTCGGCAAACTTGCTCGCAACCGGCGCGGATGCGGGGCTTGCGGCACCAGACGCTACGGTCGAAACGACCATGGTCGCAAGTGCAAGCAACTTGTACGCAGACAAAAGGCGAAAGTTCATGGGGTGGTGACCTGTCGGGTTGCGCGGGGCTTACGGAGTCTCTGGTACCGGGTCCGCAAATCTTTCCGCGATTTCTGCGAAGCGCTGGTGGCAGGCCAGAAAGGCGGCCACCACCTCCGGGTCGAAATGTGTGCCGCTTCCCTCCTTGATGATTTGTGTCGCCTTGTCCAGAGGGATCGGGGCCTTGTAGACGCGCCGGCAGGTCAGCGCGTCAAACACATCGGCCAATGCCATCAGCCGTGCCGATGCCGGAATGGCGTCGCCGGCGAGGCCTTGGGGGTAGCCTTTGCCGTCCCATTTCTCATGATGACAAAGCGAGATTTCGTTGGCCACCTGCATGAAGGCAAACGCACCCGCCGCCTGCTCGGCCGCATTGTCATCGGCACCGGCGAGCGCCTGGTCCATGGCCTTGCTGATGGCGTGCGCACCAATCTCGGCGTGCGTCTTCATGATCTCGAATTCCTCAGCGGTCAGCTTGCCAGGCTTGAGCAGGATGGCGTCCGGAATGCCCACCTTGCCGATGTCGTGCAAGGGAGCAGCTTTCACCACCATGGCAAGTCGGTTGCCAGCCAGTGCTTCCTTGAAGCGCTCGTTGTTCACCAGGTGGCGGGCCAGCAGTTCCACGTAGAACTGGGTGCGCACAATGTGGTGCCCGGTTTCGTTGTCACGCGCCTCGGCCAGACAGGCCAGTGCCCGCACATTGAGGTCCTGGATCAGGATGTTCTCGTGCATGCGCCGCGCAACCTCGCGCTCCAGCCAGTCGTTTTCGTCCGCCAACCGGTCACGCGCCTGCTTCAGCTCCAGCTGGGTGCGCACCCTGGCCAGAACAATGGCAGGGTTGAAGGGCTTGGTGATGTAATCCACGGCGCCCAGTTCCAGCCCCAACTGCTCGTCTTCTGTCGCCGTCATGGCGGTGATGAAAATCACTGGAATCTGACGTGTGTTCGGATCTTCGCGCAGGTGCCGCAACACCTGGTGCCCATCCATCTCAGGCATCATCACGTCAAGCAGAATGATGTCCGGGCGCGGGTCCGAGCCGGCCACACGCAAGGCGCGTTCCCCCGAGTTGGCAGCACGTATCCGGTAGTGCGGTTTGAGCAGTTCGCCCAGCACCGTCAGGTTCTGCGGCGTGTCATCGACGATCAGGATGGTCTGAGCCGGCGCGTTGGCCGAGTGGGAAGTGTGCGAGACGCTTGCTGGCATGACCTGGCTCCCTGATTCAATCGCTAATCGTTTTCCCCTCTCATTCTAGGCTTGAGGTAGACGGGTCGGCAAACGGTTTAGTTCGCTGCGATGGACGCACCACTGGCGTCGAATACGCCATCAAACAACACCGAGCTCAGGTAGCGCTCGCCGGAATCGGGCAGGATCACGACGATGGTTTTGCCGGCGTGTTCCGGACGTTTCGCCAGGCGTACCGCAACCGCGGCAGCAGCGCCGCAGGAGATGCCCGACAGAATGCCTTCTTCGCGCGCCAGCCGGCGGGCA
>CAIVLG010000104.1 GCA_903906695.1 uncultured beta proteobacterium
AGGACTAAACCGCTCGCGCGGTAGGCACTGATCGAGCATTGTTGGTTTTCACAGGTTGAGTTTCTGCGTATGTTTTGGACCGAGGCAATCGGCCTCGTTCACGACAGGAGCACAACCATGGAGTCATCGAACCAGCCCATCACACCGCTACGTCAACGCATGCTCGAAGACATGCACATGAGACAACTCGCGCCCAAGACGCAGACGGCGTACATTCGCGCCGTCTACAAACTTGCCGCGTTTACCAAGAAGTCACCTGATACTGCGAGCGCAGAAGACCTGCGCCGCTTTCAGTTGCATCTGGTTGACGCGGGCACATCACCGATCACGCTCAATGCAACGATCACTGGGCTGACATTTTTCTTTGACGTCACACTCGGTCGCGCCGATGTGATGGCCAAGATGCAATCGGTCAGGGTTCCACACAAACTGCCGGTGGTCTTGAGCCGTGAGGAAGTAGCCAGACTCCTTGGTGCGGTCGGACACATCAAGCACCAGACTGCGCTGTCGGTCGCCTATGGAACCGGGCTGCGTGTCAGTGAGGTGGTCGCGCTCAAAGTGGGCGACATCGACAGTGAGCGTATGACGTTGCGAGTGGAGCAAGGCAAAGGCAGCAAAGACCGTTACGCCATGCTCTCGCCCATACTGCTGGAGCGCTTGCGAGTGTGGTGGCGCGTTGCTCGCGCCCAAGGCAAGATGCTCGATGGTGGTTGGCTATTTCCGGGCCTGGATCCACTTGAATCACTGTCCACCCGTCAACTCAATCGCGCTATCCATGAAGCTGCTGTGATTGCCCAAATCGACAAGCGTGTGTCCATGCACACGTTGCGCCATAGTTTTGCCACCCATTTGCTGGAACAGAAGGTCGATATTCGTGTGATCCAGGTGATGCTGGGCCACAAGAAGCTGGAAACCACCGCGAAGTATGTTCAGGTGGCCACCGACATTCTGCGCGAAGTGCTGTCGCCGCTGGAAACGCTCAAGAACACGTAGAGTAACTTCGTGGGGCGCCTCGCCCTGGAGGTCGCCGACATCTTTCGTAGTCATGGTCCCGCTTGGCGCAAGTCCCAACAAGGGCACTTGAGTCTGGGTCAACTCAAGGTCATGTCGGCCATCGAGCAGTGCCGCAGCGCGGCGCTGGGGGGACACCTGTTGCATTGCCAAGCCTGCGAGCACGGCGAGATCGCCTACAACTCGTGCCGCAACCGACACTGCCCCAAGTGTCAGGCCAGTGCGGCCAAGCGTTGGCTCGATGCACGCCAGGCTGAGTTGTTGCCGGTGGACTATTACCACGTGGTCTTCACCTTGCCAGCCCCGATCAGCGCCATGGCGTTCTACAACAAGGCGGTGATCTACCGACTGTTGTTTGAGGTTGCGGCAGAAACACTGCTCACCATCGCAGCCGACCCCAAGCATCTGGGCGCGCAGATCGCAGCAACCCTGGTGCTGCACACCTGGGGATCGGCGCTGACGCACCACCCGCACGTGCACGCCGTCGTACCTGGCGGCGGTCTGTCCAAGGATGGCCAGCGTTGGGTGGCGTGCAGGCCGGGCTTCTTCCTGTCAGTGCGTGTGCTCTCGCGGCTGTTTCGTCGGCGCTTCCTCGAAGAACTCGAACTGGCGCATCGCACCAATCAGTTGCAGTTCTTCGGTGAGTACGCCCAACTCAGCGATGCGAGCACCTTTGCCAAATGGCTGGCGCCGATGCGAGGCTGCGAATGGGTGGTCTACGCCAAGCGTCCGTTTGCCGGTCCTCAGGCCGTGCTGGCCTATCTGTCGCGCTACACCCACCGCGTGGCAATCGCCAACTCACGGCTGGTCTCGATGGACGAGCGCGGTGTGACGTTTGGCTGGAAGGACTACCGGGACAAGGGCAACACACGCCACAAGACCATGACGCTCGATCCCGAGGAGTTCATGCGCCGCTTCCTGCTGCACGTGCTGCCTGGCGGCTTTCACCGCATTCGTCACTACGGGCTGATCGCCAACAACGCTCGCAAAGAGAACCTGGCGCGCGCAAGGGAGTTGTTGCACGTGGTGCCTGCTGTGCTTGCCAACGCCAGTACCGCCGACGAGCCGGGTGAGCCTGTGCGAGCGACCTTTGTCTGTGCGCACTGCGGAGCTCCAATGATCATTGTTGCAACGTTTGTGCGCGGCCAGTCCATTCGTGCGCCGCCTCACCTTCAGGGTGCACCATGAACGCAAGAACCTTGAGATGGTCAAACTGCCTGCCGCCTCAGTACTCGCAAGAGCCGGCATGGATCAGCTTTGCCTTGTCGTGCAAATCCGCTGGCCACGGCGCAGCAAGTCAACCAAGAATGCGGTGCATCGATGCAGGATCGAGAAACCTGCGGGCATTTAGGTCGGACTGTTCGCCATGGTCACGGTATCAAACCGCGCTCTGGTTCTTCAAATCCCCATAGCGCGGTAGCTCACTGCAACAACCGCAGCACTCGCCGCGGTTTCCTCCCCCGAGGCTTGTACGACGCCCACCCTTCTCTGCTAATCCGTGCGAGCGCGGTACACCTCTGCGGGCGGGCATCCTACAAACCTTAACTCTTTAAGACACTTTGTTCGCGCTCACCGGTGACCGCAACCCGGATATCTGTTTTCTATGCATCTTTGTGGTCAGTCAATATTCTCGATTGAAGTCGTTTCGCGGCGTATCGCTGGAATATTGCAACGGACGAGTACCATATCCTTAGGTGGCTAACGTTGTCCAGGCGCGATACTCGCTCAGACACGGCCTGAACTGATCCAAGCGACCGATGAGGATATGAACAAGGGGCGGCGAATATGGCAAAACTGAACGTCAACGGTGTCATCCGTGATTACGAAGCCGAACATGACACTCCGCTGCTGTGGGTGCTGCGTGAACAGCTCGGTTTAACCGGCACCAAGTACGGCTGCGGTGTCGCCGAGTGTGGTGCCTGTACTGTTCTGGTCAATGGTGTGCCGACGCGCAGTTGCGTGCGATCCGTCTCCGCATTCAAGGTGACAGACAAAATAGTGACGATCGAGGGCTTGTCGCCAGACGGCTCGCATCCGGTCCAAAAGGCCTGGGCCGCGCTGGATGTGCCGCAATGCGGGTTTTGCCAGAGCGGCATGATCATGGCGGCGGTGGCTCTGCTGAACAACAAACCCAAGCCGAGCGATGCAGACATCGATGCAGCGATGACCAACATCTGCCGCTGTGGCACTTACAACCGCGTTCGCTCGGCAATCAAGGTGGTGGCAGACGGCGGCGACGTCACGCGCGCCGGACTGGGTATCGAACACGCCGATGGGAGGACAACATGAAAGCGGCACGGACCCCAACAACGGGCGTATCGCGGCGGCATTTTCTGCAGACATCGGCTGCTGGCGCTGGTGGACTGGTCCTGGCCTTCTCGATTCCTCTGCCAAGCCAGGCTTCGTCCGAGGAGTCGCCCGGAACCGAATCCCAGGAGCTCAATGCATGGGTTGTGGTGCGCCCCGATGACGCGGTCATCATTCGAATTGTCCGCTCCGAAATGGGGCAAGGCACGCTGACGGGTCTGGCTCAATTGGTCGCTGAAGAACTCGACTGCAACTGGGCCAGGGTCAGCACCGAATACCCGACACCGGGTCAGAGTCTGCGGCGCAACCGCGTCTGGGGTAATTTTGGAACTGTCGGCAGCCAAGGCATTCGTCAGTCGAACGACTATGTCCGCAAGGGCGGCGCGACGGCGCGCATGATGCTGCTGCAAGCCGCCGCCGACGCCTGGAAGGTGCCTGCCAGCGAGTGCCGGACTGCCAGCGGTGTTATCACGCACGCAGCCTCTGGTCGCAGCACCACCTACGGCAAGGTCGCAACGGCGGCCGGAAAACTGACACCGCCCAGCAATGTGGTTCTGAAAGACCCGAAGGACTGGCGCCTCGCGGGCAAGCGTCTTGCACGCATCGATACGGTGGACAAGACCACGGGCAAGCAGATTTATGGCCTGGATTTGGTGCTGCCCGGAATGCTCAATGCGGCAATCAAGGACTGCCCCGTCTTTGGTGGCAAGCTCAAGACTTTCGATGCTGCCGCGATTGAGAGACTTCCCGGCGTCCGAAGGGTGCTGCGCGTGGACGCGAGTGCGGTTGCCGTCGTGGCTGACACCTGGTGGCACGCCAAGACAGCGCTGGATGCACTCCCCATCGAATGGGACGAAGGCCCGAATGCCAAGCTCTCCAGCGCCAGCTTTGCCGCTGTCCTGAAAGCTACGCTTGATGCGCCTCAGGCGGTTGTCGGCAATCAGGTTGGTGATGCCCGCGCTGCCATTGCGACGGCGGCACGCAAACTCGAAGCTGTCTATTCCTACCCGCATCAGAACCATGCCACGATGGAAACGATGAACGCGACGGCACGCTTTACGCTCGAGCGCTGTGAAGTCTGGGTGCCAACGCAAAATGGCGAGGCAGCATTGGCTGCGACCGCCGACGCTTGCGGTCTGCCTGCCAGCCAATGTGAGGTCTACAAGCTGCATCTGGGTGGTGGTTTTGGACGACGCGCGGCGCACGACTATGTAACGCAGGTCGTCGCTCTGGCCAAGCAAATGCCGGGCACACCCATCAAGCTGATCTGGTCTCGTGAAGAAGACATGCTGCACGGAAGATTCCACCCGGTCACACAATGCAAGTTCAGCGCCGGGCTGGACGCACAAGGCAAAGTCATCGGTCTGCATATGCGCATTGCGGGGCAATCCATTTTGTCCACCGTCGCACCACAGGCCATCAGGGACGGTAAGGATCCAGTGGTTTTCCAAGGGCTCAACCCGAGCGGCCCGGAGGCGTCGATTGGCTACACCTTCCCGAATTTGCTGATCGATCACGCCATGCACAACCCGCATGTGCCGGCCGGCTTTTGGCGCGGCGTCAATCTGAACCAGAACGCACTTTATCTCGAATGTTTTATTGACGAGGTGGCCCATGCGACTGGGCAGGACCCGTTGGCGCTGCGCCGCCAATTGATGGTCAACCATCCCAAGCACCTCGCTGTTCTCAACGAGGTCGCGCAACGCGCTGGCTGGGGCAAACCGGCTCCCAAGGGCGTTTTTCGAGGATTGGCACAGACCATGGGATTTGGCAGCTACGTCGCAGCCTGCGCTGAAGTTTCGGTCAGTGACGCGGGGGTCCTGAAGATCCACCGCATCGTGGCCGCTACCGATCCCGGTCACGCCGTCAACCCGCAACAAATTGAAGCACAGGTCGAAGGCTCCTTCGCCTATGGCTTGTCTGGCGCGCTCTACGGCGAATGCACCGTCAGGAATGGCCGCATGGAGCAAGACAACTTTGACAGCTACCAGGTGCTCAGAATGGACGAAATGCCGGCGGTAGAGACGGTCGTCATGCCCTCGGGCGGCTTCTGGGGTGGTGTCGGCGAGCCGACGATTGCGGTGGCCGCACCGGCCGTGCTGAACGCCATCTTTGCAGCGACCGGCAAGCGCATTCGAGATTTGCCGCTGAAGAACCATAGCCTCAAACGGGCCTGAGCTATTGCAGCGGTGTCGCCTGCAGGCTTCATCCACACCGGGTTCCATGTGATAGAAAAGTGCGTTATTGAATCTGCCAGAGCGTTGCTGATCGACCCGCAGGACCGCGTTCTGCTGATAAAGCTGGCTTTGGGGCGCATGGCGCCAAAGCCAACGGCGGTGCGACAGACGTTCTGGCTGACACCGGGCGGATCCCTTCATCCGGGCGAGGCGTTCGAGGACGCGCTGCTGCGCGAGATCTTCGAGGAGACTGGGCTGCGCCTCAGCCATCCGGGCCACTGGGTCTGGACGTCACCCAAGCGCATCGTGCGCGATGGACAACCGGTCGACACGCTGGCGCGCGTCTACATCCAGCGCATCCCGGCCTTTGAACCCATGCCGACGGCACTCACGCCAGAGGAGCGAGATATCTTTCGCGAGCTGCGCTGGTGGAGTGCCGACGAGATCGCGGCCTCCAGCGAGACCTTCATCCCGCGCCAGCTCGCGGAGCTACTCAAACCGCTGCTTGCGGGTACGTGGCCGGCCGAGCCGGTGCGGATCGTGCCGTAGTACCACTATCCGAGCGACCGCTTCGACACCCCAGACCACGGCCAAGAACGGCTGGTGCCCAAGATCGTAGTTGTCAGCTTGGGGCACTCAGTTGCCCACCAGCAGATTTTCACGAACAACCGCTCCCCAGTCCTCAAGCGTCAGCGGCGATATCGATTTGACGAGCCGCCTGCGCTCGACACTGTCGCAAACCGTCTGTCGCAATCACTTCAATCCCGCCAAGACGCAGACAGTAGCGCCTCCAATACCGCACAAAACCCACGGCCATAGCCAGGCTTTGGCCTGGCATCAAAAATGCTGAGCATGGACAACCCACCTTTCAGGAGTCGTCCATGTCCACTGCACTCAAGGTCCGGATCGCCGGTGTGTTTGATGAGCCTGGCTGCGACAAGAACCAGGGCAAAAGCGACAAGGATCGCAAAAAGGGTTGCAGCAAGCAACTCGCGCCCGGCGCTGCTGCTGGCGGCTGCGCTTTTGACGGCGCCAAGATCGCGCTGCAACCGGTGGTGGATGTGGCGCATCTGGTGCACGGGCCGATTGCTTGCGAGGGAAATTCCTGGGACAACCGGCATTGCGCCTCCTCCGGGCCGCAGATCTATCGCACCGGCTTTACCACCGACATCAATGAGTTCGACGTGATCTATGGCGGCGAAAAACGCCTGTTCAAGTCGATTCGCGAGATCCTGGACAAGTACGACCCGCCGGCCGTCTTTGTTTATCAGACCTGCGTTACCGCCCTGGTGGGCGACGACATCGAGGCGGTGTGCCAGCGCGCCTCCGAGAAGTTTGGCAAACCCGTCATTCCGGTTAACGCGCCGGGCTTTGCCGGCCAGAAGAACCTGGGCAACAAACTCGGGGCCGAGGCCTTGCTCGACTACGTGATAGGCACCCGTGAGCCGGAGTTCACTACCGCCTACGACATCAACATCATTGGCGAATACAACCTCGTTGGTGAGCTGTGGCAGGTGAAGCCCCTGCTCGAAGCCCTGGGCATCCGCGTGCTGGCCTGCATTGCGGGGGACGCCCGCTACAACGACATTGCCTGTGCGCATCGGGCCCGGGTCAACATGATGGTCTGCTCCAAAGCGATGATCAACATTGCGACCAAGATGGACCAGCGCTGGGGCATTCCCTACTTTGAAGGTTCGTTTTACGGCATCGGTGACATGAGCGAGAGCCTGCGCCAGATTGCCAGGCTGCTAGTGCAACAGGGTGCGGCTGCGGACCTGCTGGACCGCACCGAGCGCCTGATCGAGATTGAGGAGGCGCGCGCTTACAAACGCATCGCCCAGTACCGGCAACGCCTGACGGGCAAGCGTGCTCTTCTGATCACCGGCGGCGTCAAGTCCTGGTCGGTGGTGGCTGCGCTGCAGGAGGCCGGCATGGAGGTTGTCGGCACCAGCGTCAAGAAGAGCACCAAGGAAGACAAGGAAAGAATCCGCGAAATCATGGGGCTGACAGAGGACGACAGCGCCCACATGATCGAAAACATGACGCCGCGTGAGATGTACGCCATGCTGCGCGACGCGCGCGCCGACATCATGCTCTCAGGCGGGCGCTCGCAGTTTGTGGCGCTCAAGGCCCGCATGCCTTGGCTCGACATCAACCAGGAGCGCTATCACCCCTATGCCGGCTACGAAGGCATGGTTGAGCTGGTGCACGAAATCGACCGCGCCATTCAGAACCCGGTCTGGCAGCAGGTGCGCATTGCGGCGCCTTGGGACAACGATGGCGAGCCACTGGGCGCCGTAGCAAACAGCGGGAGTGTCTGACCATGGCCAAGGTTGTTGAATCCAAAAAAGCCTGTGCGGTGAACCCGCTCAAGATGAGCCAGCCACTGGGTGCAACCTTGGCATTTCTGGGGTTGGACGCCTGCATGCCGGTAATGCATGGTTCGCAAGGCTGCACCTCCTTCGGCCTGGTGTTGCTGGTGCGCCACTTCAAGGAATCGATCCCGCTGCAAACCACGGCCATGAACGAAGTGACTTCGATTCTGGGCGGTTACGACAATCTGGAAGCTGCGCTGCTCAATATCCGCAGCCGCGCCGCACCGAAGATCATCGCCATCTGTTCCACCGGTCTGACCGAAACCAAGGGCGACGATGTGGACGGTTACCTGGTGACGGCGCGCAAGCAAAAGCCGGAACTGGCCGACACCGAGATCGTCTATGTATCGACACCCGACTATGTGGGCGGGTTCGAAAGTGGTTACCAGCATGCGGTGACTGCCATCGTGAAGACTTTGGTTAAACCCCTGCTGGTCAAGCCCGATCAGGTGACGCTGTTGCCCGGCAGCCATCTGTCCCCCGGCGACATTGACGAGCTGCGCGAGATCATCGAAGCCTTTGGCCTTTCGGTCATCGTGCTGCCAGATATCTCTGGTTCACTGGACGGTCACATTCCGCCCGACTGGCGTGGTACCACCTTGGGCGGCACCACGCTGGAGCAGATTCGCGCCGCAGGTGCGTCCGCCTGCACGCTCGGTGTGGGTGAGCAAACGCGCGAGGCAGCCCAGGCGCTGCAGGCCATCGCCGGCACGCCGCTGGAGATCTTCCCGCGTTTGACCGGTCTCGAAGTGAACGACGGTTTTCTGCAGAAACTGGCGCAGCTCTCGGGGCGACCGGTGCCACCGAAATACCGCCGCCAGCGCAGCCAGTTGCTCGACGCCATGCTCGACGCCCACTTCTACACTGGCGGCACCAAGGTGGCCATCGCGGCCGAGCCCGACTTGCTGTTGGCCGTTGGCAGTCTGCTGCACGAGATGGGCGCCGAGTTGCGCTGCTGCGTCAGCACCACCAGGTCCGACGCCCATGCACTGTTACCCGCCGACGAGGTGATTCTGGGTGATCTGGAGGATTTTGAGCGCGGCGCCGCCGGTTGCGATCTGCTGGTCACGCACGCGCATGGCCGACAGGCGGCAGAGCGCCTGAAGAAGCCACTCCTGCGCATCGGCTTTCCGGTGTTCGATCGCGTTGGCAATGCGCACCGGTGCAATGTGGGCTACCGCGGCACCATGAGCCTGATTTTTGAGATTGCCAATCTCATGATCGAACAGATTGAACACCACCATCCGAACGACTGGCCTTTGACACCCGAGGCGCTGCGTGCGGCAAGAACGGTTATCGACAACTCTCCCATGCTGGCAGACGCCAGCGCCTGACAAACCCCTAGGAGCGCCTCATGAAGATAGCCTTCGCCACACAGGACCAGCAGCACGTTGACGCGCACTTTGGCTGGGCCAAGAGCATTCTTGTTTACGAGGTCACACCCCAGTGGCACCACTTTATCGAGCGCTTTGACTTTGGCGACGATCTGGAAGAAGACGGCAACGAGGACAAGCTTGCGCCCAAACTCGAAGCCATCAAGGACTGCGCCATGCTTTATGTAGCCGCCATCGGGGGCTCCGGCGCCGCGCGTGTGGTAGCGATGAAGATTCACCCGGTGAAGGTTCCAAAACCGGAAGCGATTTCCGGGATTCTGGACAAACTGCAAACGGTGTTGCAGGGCACGCCGCCGCCCTGGCTGCGCAAGGCATTGGCCAAAGATGCGCAGCATTCGCCGAGCTTCGAAGAAGACGAGGTAGCCCAGTGAGTGATGCCACGAGCGACGAGGCTTTTCTGAAGACGCCCTTTGTTCAGCAACTGATCAAGCAACTGCGCGCGCAGGATACCAACGGCACCTGGGACAGCAAGAGCGACCTGCAATTGCTTAAACCCTACATCCACAGCGCTGAAGAGCGGCGTGCCTTACCGATCCTGGGCGACCCGGACCCCGAAACCCTGTGGCATCTGGAGATCTTCTACAACGCGATTGCGGTCGCCATCGAGCGCGAGACCGGGCAGATGGTCTCGCCGATGATGAAGATGAGTCACGAAGGTTTTGGCCGCATGGTCTTGATCGCTGGCCGACTGGTGGTGGTCAACAAACAATTGCGCGATGTGCACCGCTTCGGCTTTGCGTCGCTGGCCAAGCTGGCCGAGGCTGGTAACAAGTTTCTGGAAGAGGCGATTCAGATGATTAACAGCTACCCTGCCGTAGCGCAATACGGAGCCTGACCATGAGCGACACCTTCACTGTCACCTTGCCCAGCGGGGCGAACTGGACGCCAAGCTTTGTGGCGGCCCTGGACGAAGAAAAGTGCATAGGCTGCGGACGCTGTTTCAAGGTCTGCCCGCGTGGCGTGCTGGAACTGGTGGGCCTCAACGAGGACGGCGGCCGTGTTCGTGTCGACCCGGATGAAGATGACGGCGACGAGGAATATGAAAAAAAGGTCATGACCATTGCGCACCAGGAGTTGTGCATTGGCTGCACCGCATGCGCCAAGATCTGCCCCAAGAAATGCTACACCCACGCAGCAGCAGTGCTGGAACCCAGCGACTAACTACGCCAGCCCCAGGAACGCCATGACCGTGGGCAGATGCAGCTCAAAGTCGCTGAGCGCGTGGTCGCCGCCTTCCAGCAAACGAATCCGGGCACCGGCGTAGCGGGTCTGCATCTCGCGCCAGTCCAACAATTCATCGCCTTTGGCGATCACCGCCAGATAGCGATCCGGCCGCCGCAGACCGGATAAAGTCATGTCGCGCAATTCCAGCACAAATTCGCTCTGGAAGAAGAAACTTTCTCCGGGGTCGTGCCAGCCACTTTGCTCGCCGATGTACTTCTGCAGATCACGTGCCGGATCGACCGCCGGGTTCAGCAGCACCGCCCGGCAACCGGTTCGTTCAGCAACCCAGCTCGCATAGAAACCACCGAGCGAAGATCCGACCACCGCCATGCGGGACTGCGGCCAGTCCGCAATACCGTGCGCCACCATCGCCATGGCCTTACGCGGCGAGGGCGGCAATTGCGGACACCACCACGTTAGCTCGGGATAGTCCGCTGCAAGCAGCGCAGCCATTTGACTCGCCTTGTTGGACTTTGGCGATGAGCGAAAACCGTGCAGATAGAGCAAATGTGTGATCGGTGACGCAGAGGGCATGAACGAATCATAGTGTTCACCCGACAAGAGATAATTCCGTCATGGCAGTTGTTCTTGATAGTCCCCCCATCTGGCAACGTGTGACGCCCTGGTTCCGCGGCTTTGATGGACCGTTGGCTTTTGCCGTCTTTTTGCTGGCGTGCGCCGGCTTGCTGACAATGTATTCCTCGGGCTACGACCAGGGCAGCCGCTTCGAAGATCATGGTCGCAACATGCTGCTGGCCGGATTCATCATGTTTGTGGTGGCGCAGATTCCTCCACAGCGGCTGATGTCAATGGCTGTCCCGCTCTACATTGTGGGTGTGGCGCTGCTGGTTGCTGTGGCCCTGTTTGGCGTTACCAAGAAGGGAGCGCGGCGCTGGCTTAATGTGGGTTTCACCATTCAGCCGAGCGAAATCCT
The DNA here is from genome assembly GCA_903906695.1 of uncultured beta proteobacterium. Taxonomy (GTDB): domain Bacteria; phylum Pseudomonadota; class Gammaproteobacteria; order Burkholderiales; family Burkholderiaceae_C; genus Rhodoferax. Next base: position 11,423 of record CAIVLG010000104.1, read on the forward strand.
CAAGATCGCCGTGCCACTGACTTTGGCCTGGTGGTTTCAAAAGCGTGAAGGCCAGTTGCGGCCGCTCGATTTTGTGGTGGCTGGCCTGCTACTGGCGTTGCCGATTGCCCTGATCGTGCGTCAACCCGATCTGGGCACCGCAATTCTGGTGTTGTCGGCCGGGCTGTCGATCATTTTTTTCGCCGGCCTCTCCTGGAAATTGATTTTGCCGCCGCTGCTTCTAGGGGTGCTGGGTGTTGCGCTGCTGGTGGGGTTCGAGCCACAGCTTTGTGCCGACGGCGTGCGCTGGCCGATATTGCACGACTACCAACAACAGCGCATCTGCACCTTGCTCGACCCGACGCGCGATCCGCTCGGAAAGGGCTTTCACATCATCCAGGGCATGATTGCGATTGGCTCGGGCGGATTTTGGGGAAAGGGTTTCATGCAGGGCACGCAGACCCATCTGGAGTTCATTCCCGAGCGCACAACCGACTTCATTTTTGCCGCCTTTTCAGAAGAGTTCGGGCTCTTCGGCAACCTGTTTCTGATTGCTGGCTTTTGCTTCCTGATACTGCGCGGTCTAAGCATTGCGCTGGAAGCACCAACACTTTTCTCAAGGCTTTTGGCGGGTAGCATCACGCTGATCTTCTTTACCTACACCTTCGTCAATATGGGCATGGTCAGCGGCATCCTCCCCGTGGTAGGCGTCCCGCTGCCGTTCATCAGTTACGGCGGCACCGCCATGGTGACGCTGGGCATGGGGCTGGGCATCCTGATGTCAGTCGCCAAGTCCAAACGGCTGGTGCAGTCCTGAAGCGAGCCAGCACTGTCCCCAACTAGAATCAACCATGATCTCTCGCGAACCCACTCTTGAACGTCTGGCGATTGCCAAGTCGCTTTTGCTTGATCCTTTTGGCCTGAATGAAACCCATCTAACCCGTGCCCTTGATGAAATCAAGGCACACCGGGTGGACGAAGCCGATCTGTATTTTCAGTACACCCGCACCGAAGGGTGGAGCCTTGAGGAAGGCATTGTCAAAACCGGCTCATTCAGCATCGACCAGGGCGTCGGCGTGCGCGCCGTCAGTGGCGAGAAGACTGCCTTCGCCTACTCGGACGATATTTCGTTTGCATCGCTGCTGGACGCAGCCCGTACCGTGCGAACCATCTCGAGCGCGTCTCGGTCCGCACGGGTACGTTCAGTCGCCAAGACGATAGCAAAGGAGCGGTCACTTTATCCGGGGCTGGACCCGATTGCGACTCTGGACAGCGCCAGCAAGATTAAGTTGCTTGGAAGCGTGGAACGACTGGCACGTGCCAAGGATCCGCGCGTCGCCCAGGTCATGGCCGGCCTGGCCAGCGAGTATGACGTCGTGCTGGTAGCGCGCGCCGATGGCACGTTGGCGGCCGACGTGCGACCCCTGATACGCCTGTCGGTCACCGTGATTGCCGAACAGGTGATCGGTGGCAAGAGCCGGCGCGAGATCGGTTCAGCCGGTGGTGGCGGGCGTTTTGGACTGGCCTATTTCGACGAAAAACACATTGCCGAATATGTGGACCAGGCGGTGCATGCAGCGCTGACCAACCTGGAGGCGCGCGCCGCACCGGCGGGCGAAATGACAGTAGTGTTGGGTCCCGGATGGCCTGGCATCTTGTTGCATGAGGCGATCGGCCATGGCCTGGAAGGAGACTTCAACCGCAAGGGTTCGAGTGCATTCAGCGGTCGAATTGGCCAGCGCGTCGCAGCGAAAGGTGTCACCGTGCTTGACGATGGCACACTGACTGACCGTCGTGGCTCACTCAATGTCGACGATGAAGGAAACACGACACAGCGCAACGTGTTGATCGAAGATGGCATCCTTAAAGGCTACATGCAGGATGCCATGAACGCCCGCCTGATGGGCGTTATCGCCACCGGCAACGGACGGCGCGAGAGCTATGCTTCTGTGCCGATGCCACGCATGACAAACACCTATATGCTCGGTGGCGACAAGGACCCAAAGGAAATCATTGCCAGCATCAAGAAAGGCCTTTACGCCAGCAACTTCGGCGGTGGGCAGGTGGACATTACCTCGGGAAAATTCGTCTTTTCGGCGAGCGAGGCGTACTGGGTCGAGAACGGAAAAATCCTGTACCCGGTGAAAGGCGCGACCCTGGTGGGTAGCGGGCCAGAATGCCTCAAGCGCGTCAGCATGATCGGCAATGATATGAAGCTCGACAGCGGCGTTGGCACCTGCGGCAAGGAAGGCCAAAGTGTGCCGGTCGGTGTCGGCCAGCCGACCCTTCGGATTGACGGGCTGACCGTCGGCGGCACGGCCTGAAGTTGACTGTGCTACATTTCGACCCATGAAATCAGCCTGTTTTTACTTTAGCTATTTTCGGTTCTCAAGCGCCTGCGGCGGTAGAGAGTTCTGAACGTACCCGGTAGAGACGTCCCGATCTTCCAGAAACCGCCGGCAGCACCGGCGGTTTTTTTATGCCTCTTTGACTTTGCTTCGATCACTCAGGAATCTCAACATGAAATCAAAAGCCGCTGCTCTCCAAACTGATGACTGGTACGCGAACCCTGGTGCCTACACCACCGACCGCACGGGTCAAACCGACGACGAACGCATCAAGGACATCACCGTGCTGCCACCTCCCGAGCATTTGATCCGCTTCTTCCCAATTCAGGGCACGGGCGTCGAATCATTGATCAGCGCCACACGCCGCAACATTCATGACATCATGACCGGCAGCGACGACCGCCTGCTGGTCGTAATTGGCCCTTGTTCGATCCACGACCCCGCGGCGGCGCTGGAGTATGCGCGCAGGCTCAAGGAGAAACGTGGTCAGTATGCTGGCACGCTGGAAATCGTCATGCGCGTCTACTTTGAGAAACCGCGCACCACTGTCGGCTGGAAAGGCCTTATCAACGACCCTTATCTCGACGAAACGTTCCGCATTGACGAAGGTCTTCGCATCGCGCGTCAGTTGCTGATTGAGATCAATCGACTGGGTCTTCCGGCCGGCAGCGAGTTTCTGGATGTGATTTCTCCGCAGTACCTGGGCGATTTGATTTCCTGGGGTGCGATTGGCGCCCGCACCACCGAAAGTCAGGTACACCGCGAGCTGGCCTCCGGTCTGTCGGCGCCAATTGGTTTCAAGAATGGCACCGACGGCAACATCAAAATTGCCACCGACGCGATCCAGGCCGCAGCCCGTGGCCACCATTTCTTGTCAGTCCACAAGAACGGTCAAGTAGCTATTGTGCAAACCAATGGGAACCCTGAGTGTCACGTCATCCTGCGCGGCGGCAAGACCCCCAACTATGACGCCGCAAGCGTGGCGGCAGCCTGCAAAGACCTGCTGGCCGCCAAGCTTCCAGCCAAATTGATGATCGACTGCAGCCATGCCAATAGCAGCAAAAGCCACGAGAAACAACTCGATGTGGTTGGCGACATCGCGGCGCAACTGGCAGCTGGTTCAACCAGGGTGTTTGGCGTGATGGTGGAGAGCCACCTGCAGTCGGGTGCCCAGAAATTCACACCGGGTAAAGATGATTCGCAGAAACTGGAATATGGAAGAAGTATCACGGATGCCTGCCTCGGCTGGGATGATTCGTGTGCCGCCCTGGAACGGTTGTCGCAGGCTGTTAAGGCGCGTCGCGCACCTTAATCGGTCTGCAGCGCCCGCAAAAGTTTCTGATGAATGCCGCCAAAACCGCTGTTGCTCATGCACAGAATATGGTCGCCGGCCCGTGCTTGCGCCACAACTTGTGTTACCAAGGCATCAATGCTGTCAAGCACCACTGCCCTGCTCCCCATGCTGGCCAGCGTTTCGCGCGCGTCCCAGCCCAAGCCGCCGCTGTGGCAAAACGCCAGATCCGCCGCTTCCAGACTCCATGGAAGTTGGGCTTTCATTGTGCCCAATTTCATCGTGTTGGAACGCGGCTCGAACACCGCCAGAATGCGCTGCCCGGGCCCCACTTTGCGGCGCAACCCATCGATCGTGGTTCTAATGGCAGTCGGATGATGGGCAAAATCATCATAGACGGTGATGCTGGCAGCGGAACGCGATACGATGCCCCGCACTTCCATGCGGCGTTTCACATTTTCGAAACTGCCCAAGGCATTCGCCGCAACGGCCGGCAAAACGCCCAGGTGATCGGCAGTTGCAATCGCCGCCAAGGCATTCATTTGATTGTGGACTCCAGTTAGTGCCCACTTCACTTGACCGACCACTTGCCCCTGACTCAGTACTTCAAACGAATCCGGATCACCCTTGACGCTGAAGTCGTTCATGGGGGCGCCAAAGCTGCGAACCTCACTCCAGAGTCCCAAGTGTAAAACTCGCGCGAGACTTTCCTCCAGACCATTCACAAGAACGCGACCACTTGCTGGCACTGTGCGCAGTAGGTGGTGAAATTGCTGTTCAATGGCCGCAATATTGTCAAAGATGTCGGCGTGGTCAAACTCGAGGTTGTTAAGTACTGCTGTGCGCGGGCGGTAGTGGACGAATTTGCTCCGCTTGTCGAAAAAAGCGGTGTCGTATTCGTCAGCTTCAATCACAAAGGTCTTGCCCAACCCCGCTCTCGCGGACACGCCAAAGTTCAGGGGAACGCCACCGATCAGAAAGCCGGGTTGTAAACCGGCGTTTTCCAGGATCCAGGCAATCATCGCCGTCGTTGTTGTTTTGCCGTGCGTTCCAGCAACGGCTATAACATGGCGACCTTGCATTACGCGCTCAGCCAGCCATTGGGGGCCGCTGGTGTACGGAAGCCCGGCATCGAGCACAGCTTCCATCAAGGGAAACTTCGGACTACCATCGGCTAAACGCGCGCGACTCACGACATTGCCTACAACAAACATGTCTGGTTTCAGTGCCAGCTGATCGGCGCCAAAGCCTTCAATCAACTCGATACCCAGAGCGCCTAGTTGATCGCTCATGGGTGGATAGACGCCGGCATCGCAGCCTGTGACTTTATGCCCGACTTCACGCGCCAGCGCCGCCAGACCACCCATGAAAGTTCCGCATATGCCAATAATATGAATGTGCATGCCGGGATTCTAGGCTGTTGAAAAAGGGCAAAATGAGTACTGATGAGCGCGATGAATTCAGAAATTTCGGCCGTAGCGGCACGCTTGGTGGTGGACGAGGGACTCGAATACGGACCTGCCAAGCGCCGGGCCGCCAAGCAACTGGGACTGCCAGCACGTAGCTCTTTGCCCGCCAACGACGAAGTCGAGGACGCGGTCATGGAGTACATCGCACTTTTTTGCGCCGATACACAGCCCTCCGAATTGCACGCATTGCGGCGCCTTGCCCTGCTCTGGATGGAACGCATGGCTGCGTTCTGGCCGCACCTTGGCGGCGCGGTCTGGTACGGCAGCGCGACGCGCTTGTCGGACATCTATATTCAACTTTTTTGTGATGACAGCAAATCGGCGGAACTTTCGTTGATAGATCATCAAGTACGGTACGTCGCGCACACGCTTGCCGGCTTGCGTGGCAAGCCGGTCGAAACCCTCAGCGTTCATGCCTTTTGCCCGGACTTGAAGGAAGAGGTTGGCGTTCATTTGTTGATTTATGATCGGGACAGCATTCGTGGCGCCCTGCGATCGGACTCCAAACGGCGCAAGCCCAGTGGCAACCTGGTAGCGGTGCGGCGATTACTGCATCAACAGCAAGCATGAACAATCCAGCACAACTCCGCTACGGTCTAATAACCGAGCGAAGAAACAGGCGACGTTGGCTGTTGGGTGCCGTCGCCGGAACAGCCGCGCTGGCAGGTTTTGGCATCGCTTGGCGAACTGCTCGACCGCATGACAGTCCACAAACTGTTGAGTCGGGCTTCTGGCTGCGCGAATTCGAAACGCCCGACGATCGAATGATTCGTATGCATTCCTTTCGTCACAAACCCTTATTGCTGAATTTCTGGGCTACTTGGTGCCCCCCTTGTATAGACGAACTACCGTTATTGAGCAGCTTTTATAGTGAACACTTGGCTAACGGGTGGCAAGTGCTTGGTTTTGCAATTGACCAGAAGGAACCGGTGAAGCGTTTTTTGACCCGTTCGCCGGTGACTTTTCCGGTGGTCATGGCGGGTGTGTCGGGAGTCGAAATCGGCAGATACCTCGGAAATTCGGTAGGTGGCTTGCCGTTCACGGCGGTACTCAATTCAGCAGGGCAAATTGTGCAGCGTAAAATGGGTCAAATTTCAGCGCTTGACTTGCTCGAGTGGACCGCACAACTGTAGCCACCTGCAGCTATTGAGTAACGCTCCAACATTTCCTCAGGAACGGGACTGACCAGCCTAAGAACCAGGAGACTTTAGTATTTTCGGTAGAATAAGAACAAATAACAGCACTAAGACATCACATGGATGTAAATTGATCAGTTATTACGAGAAGATGCAGGAGAACCCATGGATCTAAGAAAGCTAAAGACATTGATTGACTTGGTGTCCGACTCCAATGTCTCAGAACTGGAGATTACCGAGGCCGAGGGCAAGGTTCGCATTGTCAAGGGAGTCGGCCTGGCTCCTGTACAGCACGCGGTGACTGCTCCTTTGGCTTCTGCATTGGCCATGACTCCAACGCCGAGCCCCTTGCCAACGGAGTCAAGTCCTGCCACCGTGCCGCCGGTTGTAGTCCATCAGGTCAAGTCGCCCATGGTGGGCACTTTCTATCGATCAGCAGCGCCAGGAGCCAAGTCTTTTGTCGAAATCGGCGACAACATCAAGGCTGGACAGACCATCTGCATCATTGAAGCAATGAAGATTCTCAACGAGATAGAGTCTGACAAATCGGGAATCGTGTCCCAAATTCACTGCGAAAACGGACAGGCGGTTGAATACGGGCAGCCTCTGTTCGCCATCGAATAAGGCAGAACATCGTTAACCATGTTCAAAAAAATCCTGGTTGCCAATCGCGGCGAAATTGCACTCAGAATTCAACGCGCATGTCGCGAACTAGGCGTCCGTGCTGTGATGGTTTATTCTGAAGCAGACCGTGAAGCCAAGTACGTCAAGTTGGCCGAGGAAGCGGTTTGCATCGGGCCCGCCCAATCGTCGCTCAGCTATCTGAACATGCCAGCCATCATCTCGGCGGCTGAAGTGACCGATGCCGAGGCGATCCATCCGGGCTATGGCTTCCTAAGTGAAAACGCGGATTTTGCAGAGCGTGTGGAGAAGAGCGGCTTTCAGTTCATCGGACCAACGCCCGAGTCGATCCGTTTGATGGGTGACAAGGTTTCTGCAAAGCAGGCCATGATCAAGGCTGGCGTTCCTTGCGTACCGGGCTCAGAGGGCGAGTTACCCGATGATCCGACTCAGATTCGTCGCATCGCCAAGGCAGTGGGCTACCCAGTCATCATCAAGGCGGCAGGTGGGGGCGGCGGGCGCGGTATGCGCGTGGTCCACACCGAAGCGGCTCTGGTCAATGCTGTTACGACGACCAGAGCCGAAGCGGGCGCCGCTTTTGGCAATCCAGCGGTGTACCTGGAGAAGTTTCTTCAAAACCCCAGGCATATCGAAATTCAGGTCATGGCCGACAAGCTCAAGAATGCCGTCTACCTCGGCGAGCGTGATTGCTCGATGCAGCGAAGGCATCAGAAAATCATAGAAGAGGCACCCGCACCCGGAATTGCGCGCAAGCTAATCGAACGATTGGGCGAGCGCTGTGTCACGGCCTGCAAGAAGATCGGCTACCGGGGTGCCGGAACCTTCGAGTTTCTCTATGAAGATGGCGAGTTCTACTTTATTGAAATGAACACACGCGTGCAGGTTGAACACCCGGTAACGGAAATGACGACCGGTATCGACATCGTGAAGACGCAAATAATGGTTGCCGCTGGAGAAAAGTTGCCTTTCACTCAGCGCCAGATCCAAATCCGGGGGCATGCCATTGAATGTCGGCTGAACGCCGAAGATCCGTATAAATTTATTCCTTCGCCCGGCCGTGTCACGATGTGGCATGCTCCCGGCGGACCTGGCGTGCGCGTGGACTCCCACGTCTATACCAATTATTTCGTACCTCCCAACTATGACTCTATGATCGGCAAGATCATTGTGCATGGCGATACGCGAGATCAATCTTTGGCTCGCATGCGCACGGCACTGGGTGAAACCGTGGTGGAAGGCATCAGTTCTAACATCGCGTTACACCGGGAATTGATGCTCGACGCAAAGTTCGTTGCGGGTGGCACCAATATTCATTACCTCGAAGAGTGGCTCAGTCACCATCAGCGCTGAACAGTGCGGCCCATGTTTGAGCTCAGGCTGCTCTGTCCGCAATCTCAAGTCGAACCGGTGAGTGATGCACTTGACGCGCTGGATGCATTAAGTGTCAGCGTCGAAGATGCAGATGCCCAGACGAATGCCGAACAAGCCTTGTTCGGTGAGCCGGGCATGCCGCCGCCCCGAGCAGGGTGGCAGCGCTCGCGGATATCCGCCCTGTACAAATCGCAAACCCTGGCTAGTGGGGCACTGGTCGTCTTGCAGGCACAGGATTTCTTCGTCGGCTGCACTGCTCTGGCCATAGAGGCGGTGCCTGAGCAGGATTGGGTGCGCCTGACCCAATCCCAGTTTGCACCAGTGGACATCACACCGAGTTTCTGGATTGTGCCGACCTGGCATGAGCCTCCAGCACAAGCCCGTACCGTCATTCGGCTCGATCCAGGGCTGGCTTTTGGCACCGGCACGCACCCCACGACCCGCATGTGTCTGCGCTGGATCGCCGAGCAACAGCACCTCGGCCGGGTGCTCGATTACGGTTGCGGTTCGGGAATATTGGGAATTGGCGCTGCAAAATTTGGCGCCGCCGACATTGACGCCGTCGACATCGACGAGGCTGCCGTAATTTCAACGCGGCAGAACGCCGAGGCAAATCAAGTCAAACTCCGTGCCGGCTCGCCCAATATTGCCTCAGGCCTCTACCAAACAGTTTTGGCGAACATTCTCTCGACGCCTTTGAAGGTGCTCGCGCCCCTTCTGTGGTCACTTGTGGCTCCTAGGGGATCACTGGTGCTGGCGGGTATTCTTGAACGCCAGGCCGACGAACTTAAAGAAGCTTACGCACCCTACTGCCAGCTCAACGTCGACGATCTGGAAGATGGTTGGATACGCATGAGCGCAAAGCGCTGACGCTCCGTGGGGGTGCCCCTACAATTCCACAGCCATGAGTCTGATTACACGTTGCCCGGCATGTCAGACCCTGTTCAGGGTGGTGCCAGACCAGCTTCGAATCTCCGGAGGGTGGGTTCGGTGCGGCCGATGTGATGAAGTATTTGACGCATCACTGCATTTGATACCGAAGACGCAAGAAGCTGCGCAGAAGGATGCGCATAGCGCGCCCGATCTTTCACGCTTTGACCAGGCCAGCGCGGGGGCACCGATTGAATCAAAGCCAGCAAAATCGGATCCAGAGCGACAGCCGATGAAGGAAGATGCCAAGATTCCCGAGTTCGAGTCCGACGCAGAACTGGCCGAAGCAGCTTTCTTGCGAGACAAAGGCCGTCGCTCCTATTGGAACAAGCCGATCATGCGCATGATTTTGCA
>CAIVLG010000105.1 GCA_903906695.1 uncultured beta proteobacterium
CTGCGGGGTTGTGGCACCTTGAGAAGTGCCTTGCCTATGAAATTGAATACATAGAGATTGTTAGCGGTCTATGACTTCATTTTCCTAGGGGAAAACCCTGATTTGAAAGATCGATGGCTATTTTCAAGAACGGCGGCCCGCGAGACCGCGGCAATTCCTTCATCACCAGATACAGTTTGGTCAGATAGAATAATGTAATTAGTAAACAATGAATTTATTATTTACATTTATGTTGACTCGCCATATTCAGTCTCAGGTCCAGACCTTATTGACCCACTTCCCGTGTGTTGTGCTCACGGGAGTGCGCCAGTGCGGCAAGACCACACTGCTGGGCACGCTCGGGAGCGAATGGCAGCGCTTCGATATGGAAAACTCAGCTGATCGGCAGCAACTGCTGACTGACCCCGATCTGTTCCTGCGCCTGCACAGCGACAAACTGGTGATTGACGAGGCGCAATTGGTACCACCCTTGTTTTCGGCCCTGCGCGTTGCGATTGACCGGGATCGTCAAAAGAAAGGGCGATTTCTGCTTTCAGGTTCGAGTTCACCGGATCTGGTGCGGCAAATTTCAGAAAGCCTCGCCGGTCGCGTCGGCCGAATCGAGATGGCCCCCTTGAGTTTGTCAGAGGCCTGGCAACAGCCACCATCGGCGCTGTATTCTTTGCTAACCTTAGGTGCGCCCCTGTCACAGATCCAAGCTGCGGCCAGCCCAAGACTGAGCCAGCAACAAGTGCAGGACTACTGGTTTTCCGGCGGCTATCCGGAGCCCTGGTTAAGCAGCAGCGAAGAGTTTCGCAACCTGTGGCAGCGCAACTACATAGACACCTATTTGCTGCGCGACATTGGCGCCCTGTTCCCCGGGCTGAATCGTGACCGGTTCCACCAGTTCGTCAATTTACTCAGCCAGCATTCCGGCAATATTCTCAACAACGCCGACATCGCCAGAACGCTGGGGGTGAGTGAGCCCACGGTGCGCGATTGGTTGCATATCGCCCATGACACTTTCCTGTGGCGACATATTCCCCCGTGGGAGCGATCAGTCGCCAAGCAACTTGTGAAACATCCCAAGGGCTATTTGCGCGACAGTGGATTGCTGCACCGCTTGCTGCGCATTGCCGATAGCCAAATGCTAGCCACGCATCCGGTGGTGGGTAAATCGTGGGAAGGCATGGTGGTGGAAACACTGCTCAGAGGCTTTGAGAACGCTGGTATCGAAGTGGCACCCTTTCATTACCGCACCCGTGGCGGTGCGGAAATCGACCTGATTCTGCAAGGGCAGTTCGGCAAGTCGCAAGTGCTGCCGGTGGAGATCAAACTCACGCAGCAGAGCGACAAACGGGCCTTGCGGTCCCTGTCAGAGTTTGTCGCCGCAAACGACTGCCCTTTGGGCTTGGTGATCAACAACGATGAACGGGCGCGCTGGCTCGATGAACGCATCCTGGCGATCCCGGCGGCTTGCCTTTGAAGCCACCAATCTCTGAAACAACTCTCAGGGCTTGTGCTTGCTGTGGTCCATGCCCGGCATGTCGCCGGCATTGGACGCCGGCGCCCCCGGCGCGTTTGCAGCCACCGGCACCTTGAGTTCCACCTTGCTCTCAGCGCCTTTGGCATCCTTGAACACCAGGGTCAGCAGCACGGTACTGTCCTTGACCAAAGCGGCTTTCAAGTCCATCAACATGACGTGGTAGCCGCCGGGTTTGAGTTCCACCGTCTTGCCCGCAGGTATGTCCAGGCCACCCGGGACGGCCTGCATCTTCATGACATTGCCTTCCATCTTCATCTCGTGGACTTCGGCCACACCGCCGGCGGGCGACGAAACGCCAATCAATTTGGCGCCATCCTTGGCCGTGATTTTCATGAAGGCGCCGGTCGCCTTTTGACCCGGCACCGAAGTGCGGACCCACGCATCCTTGACCTCGATGGTTTGGGCGTAGAGGGTGCCGCAGGCGAGCGCGGCGATGAGGGCAATTGATTTGAGTTTCATGGTTTTCCTTGAGCGACCAAGAATTGGTGAGATGCGATACTTTGCCTGACGTCCCTAAACAAGTTCAGGAAACATAATGCAAAACGCCCGAAAATTCTATATCGACGGCCAATGGGTCGAACCGCACAGCAAGCAGACCCTTCCGGTACTGAACCCGGCCACCGAAGCCGTCATTACCAGCATCGCCATCGGCGACGCGGTCGATGCGGATCGCGCGGTCACCGCCGCACGACGAGCCTTTGCTACTTATTCTCAAACCAGCATCGAGGAGCGCGCTGCGCTGCTGGAGAGAATCATCGCCGTCTACAAAACACGCATGCCCGAAATTGCCAGCACCGTGTCGCAGGAAATGGGCGCACCCATCACGCTGGCCACTGCTGCTCAGGCACCGTCCGGTCTGGGGCATCTGATTCAGGCGCTGAAGGCGCTCAAGTCCTTTGAGTGGGAGAAAGACGTGGGACGCAGCCGCATCGTGCACGAGGCGATTGGTGTCTGTGCCCTGATCACGCCCTGGAACTGGCCGCTCAACCAGATCGCGGCCAAGGTGGGTCCGGCACTGGCGGCGGGTTGCACCATGGTGCTCAAGCCGAGTGAAGTGGCGCCACTCAACGCGCTGCTGTTCGCTGAAGTAATGCACGAAGCCGGTGTGCCGCCCGGTGTTTTCAATCTGGTCAACGGCGATGGCCCGGGCGTCGGCACGGCCCTCTCGACACACCCGGAAGTGGATATGGTGTCGATCACCGGCTCGACCCGCGCCGGTGTGCTGGTGGCGCAGAACGCCGCCCCCAGCGTGAAGCGCGTGAGCCAGGAACTGGGTGGCAAGTCGGCCAACATCGTGCTCGACGATGCCGATTTCCAGAAGGCGATCTCTGCTGGCATGTTCTCCTGCACGTCCAACAGCGGCCAGTCCTGCAATGCGCCGACGCGCATGCTGGTGCCCATGGCACGCATGGACGAAGCGGTAGCCATCGCCCGCAGCACCGCGCAGTCCGTCAAGGTTGGCGACCCGACCCTGGCAGAGACCAAAGCCGGTCCCGTGGTCTCCAAACTGCAGTGGGACAAGATCCAGGCGCTGATCCAGAAGGGCATTGAAGAAGGCGCCAAACTCGAATGCGGCGGCCCGGGTCTGCCAGACGGCCTGACAGCAGGTTACTTCGTCAAGCCCACCGTCTTCTCGCATGTCACGAATCAGATGACGATTGCGCGCGAAGAAATTTTCGGTCCGGTGCTGTCCATCATCGGCTATACGGATGAGGCGGACGCGATCCGCATTGCCAACGACACACCGTACGGCCTGTCGGGCTATGTGCAGTCCGGTGACATTGAGCACGCACGCAGGGTGGCACGCCAGATCCGCGCCGGCAACATCCATCTGAACGGTGCCGGCGTCGACCCGGCCTCACCCTTTGGTGGTTACAAGCAGTCCGGCAACGGCCGCGAATTCAGCGTCTGGGGACTTGAAGAGTTTCTTGAGACCAAGGCGATCCTGGGTTATCACAGCGCAAGTTAGGCCGCAATGAAGTCATCCCAACTACTCACCGCCTTGTTGTGCTGCCTGATTGGCGTGTCATGCGAGGTACACGCCGATGAAATCTCGATCGCGGTTGCGGCCAACTTCACCGCGCCAATGCAGAAAATTGCCGCCGAGTTTGAGAAGGATACGGGTCACAAGATCAATGCCGCCTTCGGTTCCACGGGCAAGTTCTACGCGCAGATCAAGAATGGCGCACCCTTCGAAGTGCTGCTGACCGCAGACGATGAAACGCCGACCCGTCTCGTGGCCGAAAACGCCGCAGTGGCGGGCACCCAATTCACCTACGCTGTCGGCAAACTGGTGCTGTGGTCAGCCAAGCCTGCTGTGGTCGATGCGGCGGGCGAGGTTTTAAAGAAGGGCGACTTCGAGCATATTGCTCTGGCTGACCCGAAGCTCGCCCCTTACGGCGCGGCAGCAATACAAGCCATGAAGGCTCTGGGCGTGTACGACGTTCTGGCGCCCAAGGTTGTCACGGCGGAGAACATCACGCAGTCCTACCAGTTCATCAGCACTGGCAATGCCCAGCTTGGCTTCGTCGCCTTGTCCCAGGTATTGAAAGACGGAAAGATTGAAGGCTCAGCCTGGCTAGTTCCAGCCAAGCTGTACCAGCCGATTCGTCAGGACGCCGTAATTCTGGAAAAGGGACGAGGTAAACCGGGGGCCGAGGCCCTGATGAAGTTTCTTAAAAGCGACAAGGCCAAGGCTGTCATCAAGTCCTATGGCTACGATCTTTCTTGATGGCGATGGAAATCTATCGTCATGACGGGTTGACCGGCTCACGGCGCAACCAGCCGCCCAGAATCACCGATTCGAAAAACGTTCGATCAAGGTACAACCACAGCGCCACTGGCGCCAGGGTCGGCAGCAGCAGAGACCCGACCTGATACCCGAGCGCAATGCCCTCTATCTGCCACTGATCGACGTGCAGCACACCCGGTCTGCCGCCAGCCACCGTGATCTGACGCAAGATCTCGAAGGTCAGACTGAACGCCTGTGGCAACAGCAAGACAAAGTAGCCCGCCAGCGCCCTTTTCAAGAGACGCTGGCTGCGCGAGGCCAGCAACAACGCGAGAAACAAGGGCAGTCCGTAACCGTAGTGGGCGGGGTCCGCCTGCGCCACCAGTTCCGCCGTGCCTTTTTGCTTCTTGACCGCATCAGGCAGTGCGACCTCGATCCGGGTCTCGACTTCGATATTTCCGGGTACATGGTGAACCGAGCGCACCCAGTAGCTGGCACCGCTTTCCAGCGCAACGCCAGTCAGTGTGCCAACCGGATAGGAAGTCCATTTCGAGACCTGCATCCAAAGCAATGTGATCAGCAGAAACCAGCCAATCGCGCTGGCAAAGAAGACCCACAACGAGGTCGGCGGTTTCCAGGATAGGAATTGCTTCATGGAGGAGTCAAACGCGACGTCGGGCTGGCGCGCACCCACAGCAGCCAGACCACCAGCACATCCAGCATGATCAGGCCCTGCCACAAGAATTCGTGGGCAATACGAAAGGCGCTGGCATTCCACTGCCCAAGGTAGAACAGACTGATGACGCGAATCACATTGAGCAACTGCACGGCGATAAAGCCCAAGCCAAGGCCCCAGGCCCTGTGCTTCCAACTCGACGGAAAGGCAATCATGGCCGCAGCCAGAATGATGCACGCTTCCACCCCATTGCAGCCGGGTTCGATGGAGACACCAAAGCCGGTCGCCGGGTTCCACAGCACCTTGCCGGCGGCGGCGGCATTGGCGTCGAACAGGGTCACCAGCGCCACACAGCCCCGCGCCAGCAGTGTGGTCCAGGGCAGGACCAGAAACTGCTGCACCGGCTGCGTCAACTCGATACCAAAAAGCAGCAGTTGCAGCGAGACAAAGATCAGGAAGAAGCGGCGCACGGATTCAAGGATTGCCGAGGTAGTCGCGCTTGCCGATCTCGACGCCGTTGTGGCGCAGAATGTTGTAGGCCGTCGTCACATGAAAATAGAAGTTTGGCAGCGCATTGCCAAGCAGATATTGCATACCCCGGTAATGCGTTTCGGTGTCGCCGCGCTTGACCACGATGTCCTTCTCCTCGCTGCCATCGATCTGAGCCGGCGTCACGCTCTGAACAAAGGCCAGCGTCTTGGCGATGCGCGCCTGCAATTCAGCCAGTGTTTTCTCGTTGTCTTCGTGCACCGGGTTCTCCAGTCCCGACAGACGTGCCACCAAACCCTTGGCGGCGTCGCAGGCAATCTGCACCTGCTTCGTCATAGGCAGCATGTCCGGGAACAGGCGGTAGTTTGTCAGCACCGCTGGATCAATCTTTTTCGCATCGACATGGGCCTGCGCCTTGTCAAGAATGGCGGACAGATTACTGAGCGTCCTCACAAAGCATGGGACACAGGCCTGGTACATGGAAATGGTCATGGGGAATTCTCCGATCGAATAATGCATTGCAACAAGCGCGCATGATAGTGCAAGCCCGTTTGCGGGACTGCACCTGGGAGCTCGGTCGTCACAAAGGTTCTGTCAGGTAGTTGGTCGTTGATTTACCGCCGGTCGGCGCGCCAACAACCGACACTGGCGACACGGCCCACTCGCAAAAGCCAGTGGTCTGCAAGAAAAGCGATATGACACCGCTCTTCTGCAAACAACGGTTTACGACCCGAACCGAGCCCGCTGACGCCGCAGTCGAAACATTGCAAATATGCCGACGAATCCCGAAAGCAGAATCATCCCCCACTCCGAGAGTGTTGGAATGGCTGGCGTCGCCGCTGGCACAAACGGCACTGTTGTGGGATCACCCGAAGTTCCGGGTGCGCTGGTGGTCCCGGTCATCGTTGGACCACCCGGTGGCGTCCAGGAGGCTGTACCCTGATTCTGGAAGGATTGCTGGACCGCGGGATTGTCTATGGTCGCGTCAAACGCGATTTGCAGCGCATTGTTGGCATTGGACTGATTCGTGGCCCCCAGATCCGGCCCCATATCAGCGACAACCATCACCCGGCCACGCGGGTACAAGCTGCTGGGCGCTTCGAATCCACAAGAGTTCACCACCGTGCTGCCCTGTGGCGTGCAGACGATGTTGCCCGCATAGGTCATCCCAGTCGGCGGCGGATCTGTGACGATCACCCCTTGAGCCGTGACAAGGTTGTCATTGATCCATACCATGGTCCAGCGGATGACGTTGACGCCATTGACCTGCCCGGTCTTGATGCCGAATGGTGGGTCGAAGACGTAGGCGAAGGTGGTCTTGCCAGCTGATGTTGCGCTGACAGCCGGTTGGCCGAGCAGCGCAACACCACCCGAGTCGGAAGGCGTCATCGCAACCGTCACCGTATTGAGCAAGCTGGTCGTGCGCGATTCCTCGACATACCAGGTAGCCGAGGCTCCCGGCGCCAGTGGCAAGACACCTGAGCG
Organism: uncultured beta proteobacterium; assembly: GCA_903906695.1. Taxonomy (GTDB): domain Bacteria; phylum Pseudomonadota; class Gammaproteobacteria; order Burkholderiales; family Burkholderiaceae_C; genus Rhodoferax. The sequence continues at coordinate 6,907 of CAIVLG010000105.1, forward strand.
CAGTTTTACCAAGGCCTGATTGGCACCCGCGCTAATGCCCAGACCCGGGTCATTGAAGAGCGGATTGGTCAGATAGGTGTTACCCGTGTTGGTCACGGCAAAGCACCAGGTGATGTCCTTGGCTGCATGGGCAGCATCGACAATAACCAGTTCGCTGACTCCAGGACAAGCGCTGCCACTGTTTCGTCCCTGATAGACGGTCTTGAAGATCGTCACACTGCTCTGTCCGGACGCTATCGTTGTCGGATCAGAGGCCGTGGCCGGTCCGCCAAAGCCACCACCGGTGACGCTCACCGAGTTGGTCAGCGGCGTGCCCGCGTTGGCCGCAACGTTGACCGTCAGGGTGATCGTGCTGCTGCCCGAGACCGCAATCGGCGTCGTGCTCGTGCAGGTGACGCTCTGGCCCACTGCGCTGCAACTCCAGCCGCTGCCAGTGCCCGAGACGAAGCTCAACCCCGCAGGCAAGGTGTCCGTCACCGTCAGCGTCGCCGTGCTCGTGGCCGCAGTGCCGTTGTTGCTCACGACGATGCTATAGGCAGCGCCGCTTTGGCCTTGCGTGAAGTTGCCACTGTGGGTTTTCGCAATCGTCAGGACAGGCGCTGGTGGTGTGTTGGTGAGCATTGCCAGGCTTGCCGTGTTGTTGGCCGCGTTGCTGTCGTTGCTGGCACCGGTGCTGCCATAGACCGTTGTACTGCCACTGCTCGTGGGTATGCCAGAGACCGTGCAGCTCACGGTCTGCCCAGCCGCTACGGCATTTCCCGCCACCCAGGCGCTGTTGGCAGGACTGATCGTGCAGTTGCCCACACTGACTCCGGCTGGCAAACCGCTGGTGATCGTGCAAGTGGTCGCGCCACTGGCAGCTGCCGTGCCAGCGTTGCTGCAGGTGAAGCTGCCCGAGTAGGCCACGCCCTGCGTCGCCGTTGCCGGTAAACCGGCCA
>CAIVLG010000106.1 GCA_903906695.1 uncultured beta proteobacterium
GCCTTTGACGCGCGAACGTGCATCGGTGCGAGCGGTCAGCATCACAATGCCGAGCTGCGGTCGGGTCGCCCTAAGGCGTCGGGCAATGGACAGGCCATCCTCTCCCGGCAGGCCGATGTCGAGCACCACCACATCAAAATCAGAGCTGGCGAGTTTGCGGTCCAGCGCTACGCCATTGGAGCAGGCGGCGACTTCGAACCCTTCGTCGCGAAGCGAAAAAACGACGTCGTCAAGCAGATCGTGGTCGTCTTCGACCACTGCGACACGGATCATGGCAGCCCCTCCGATTCAATGGGAACCCAGATGCGAAAAACCGCACCGCTACGCTTTGGCAGAAGTTCAGCCTGCCCACCATGCAACTGGGCGATGCGCTGCACCAGGTAAAGGCCCAGGCCGGTTCCGGGGATGCTGGTCGCATTTTCACCCCGCGCATAGCGCGAAAACAGGACGACCTCAAGTTCCCTGGGAACGCCGGCACCTTCATCAGCGACGATGAACTCGAATCCAGCGACGTTTTGTTCATTGGCGGGATTGGCCGATACCCTGACCTTGCCGGCAACCGGCGAGTACTTGAGTGCATTGTCAATCAGGTTGGTCAGTGCCACTTGCAACAGCTTGGCATCTGCCACCAGCGCCGCTGTCTGCACTGGAATCAATGCCACGAGGCGCTGCGCGTCTTCAGTGCTATAGGTAGCAAAGATCCGATCCAGAAATTTCGAGACATCGACCCTGCCAGGGCTGATTTGCATGCGCTGGAGCGCAATCTGGTCCGCGGTCAGGAACTGTTCGATCAGTCGGTCAATGCGGTTGACCGAGCGGCGGATGCGTTCGTGACGCCGCACAATCGCCGCGTCTTCGCTTTGGTTGATGCGCTCCAGAGCCTGTGTCGCGCTGTCGATCACTGCCAGAGGTGTCTTGATTTCGTGCGAAAGCATGGCAACGAAGCGCCCCTGCTCGGCCAGCGCCCGCTGCTGAAGGATCGAGTCCTGTTCAGCGTCTTGCGCACGTTTCTCGGTATTCCACTGACTGATGAAAGTGCGTCGCATGGACATCGCCATTGAAACGATCATGACCAATGCGGCGCATACCAGTGTCAGTTGATGAAGATAGAGCACTGACAGGTCCTGCGAGGAAACCCAGCCCAGAGACAGCACGATGGTCACCGCGCTGCCAGCCAGGAGAAATACTGCACTAAGGAACAAATACCGTGATTCGGTCCGTTTGTCCAACCACAGGGGGCGCAGACCGTCGATCACCAGCAGGGCGCAAAACAGCAAATAGGACAGGGCAAAGATTTTGGCCTCGGGGTAGTGCTCGACCGATAGCCACAAGACCGCCAACAAGACGATCTCCAGATGGACGCGAGAGCGTGCAGGAGCAGAAATCTTTTTCGATTGCTCCGGTGCTGTGCGCGCGGCGGGCCACATGCTGCGCAGGTAGAGACCGGTGGCGAAAACAACCAGCAGGATCCCGACGCTGAGCCAGAGCTCGGCGGTCTGCGGGAAGCTGCGCAGAAAGTATTGAGACACGAAGCCGTTGATGCCAAGATCGAACAATATGTTGGCAAAGATCACCAGTCCAAACCATCCGTATTGCGGCACGCGAAGCCAGCCTGACAAGATCAGCATCGTCAGCATCGCCAGGCAGGTAATTCCGTAATAAAACCCGAGCGCCACATATTCACTGTTGGTGGCGGCACGAAACTGCCGGGGATTCCACAGTTGCAGAGCCACCATGGCGCTGCTGTCAGTCGCCAGTCGCAAGTAGAAGGTGCGCGCGGCCGGGTCGGGCAGGAGCAGCTTGAAGACGAAGCCACGATCATCCTCCTCGCGTACCTCAAATGTCTGCCGGTCACCCGAGCGTCGTTCGATAAAACCCGAAGTGCCGGGCTCGAACAATCGCAAGTCATCAAGGAAAGGTGGCTGGACCTCGAGCCACCAGCGACCGGCCTTTGGCACCTGCACGTTAAAACGCAGCCAATGCACCTTGCGTGTGTAACCGGCAGTCAGAGCCCCGACCAGCGGCACAAAGCGAGTCGCTGCGGCACTGGCGCTGACGCTTGAAATCGTCTCGGTTCCATGTTCATCGACCAGGACTGCCAGGTCGCGCACGGCGATGGGCTGGCCGTGCACAAGGCCAGCCCAGAGCCACAAGAACCACAGCAGGTACAGGCGAAGGCGTTTCATGGGGGCATGCGCCGCAGCAGACCGGCGATGCGTTCCCGTTCGGGCCGCATCAGAACGCCTTTTTCGGTGATCAAGGCCGTGACCAGTTCGGCCGGCGTGACGTCAAAAGCGGGATTGCGGACCTGCACACCCTGAGCCGCCCACTGGCATTCGCGAAAGCCGGTGACCTCCTCGGCGGCGCGCTCTTCGATCGGAATGGCGGCGCCGTCGGGAACAGTCAGGTCAATCGTCGATAGCGGGCAAGCCACGTAGAAAGGAATGCCGTGGCGCTGCGCCAGCACCGCAACCATGTAGGTGCCGATCTTGTTGGCCACATCGCCATTGGCGGCGACGCGGTCAGTGCCGACGATGACGGCATCAATCTCGCCGCGGCTCATCAGGTGCCCGGCCATGTTGTCGGTGATCAGCGTCACCGGAATTTTTTCCTGCACCATCTCCCAGGCGGTCAGACGCGCGCCTTGCAAAAAAGGCCGCGTCTCGTCGGCGATCACGGAAATGCGCTTGCCACTTTCCACCGCAGAGCGGATCACACCCAGCGCCGTACCGTGCCCTGCAGTGGCCAGGGCGCCGGCGTTGCAATGCGTCAGCACCCGGGCGCCGTCAGCCAGCAAAGCCGCACCGTGCTCGCCCATGGCGCGGTTGATGCGAACGTCCTCGGCTGAAATTTCATGCGCTTCGCTCAGCAGCAGCTCAGCGATTTGCTGCGGGCTGCGTTGCGCGTTGACGTCCCAGACGCCGCGCATGCGCTTGAGCGCCCAGAACAGATTGACCGCCGTCGGTCGGCTCGCCGCCAGCACCTTGAATCCGGCCTCCAGGCCAAGCTCGAAGGCTTGCGGGCTGGCCGAGCGTAACGTCAGCGCTTGCAATGCGACGCCATAGGCTGCGGCACAGCCGATGGCCGGCGCACCGCGCACCACCATCGAGCGGATGCCCTCGGCCACCTCGGCCGCCGAGCCGTAGCGCAGGTACTCAAAGCGCGCCGGCAACACCCGTTGATCGATCATCTCCAGCGCGCCATCGCGCCAGCGCAGCGTCTGTATGGCAGGTCCGGCGTCGGCGTGGCTCTTCATCATGGCTCAGTCCTGTAGCCGTTGACCGTAAGTCTTGAATCTTTCCAGCACCGCCTGCATTTGACGCTTGCCGAGGAGCTTGGGGGCACCGAGTTGCAAGGCGCTCCAGTACTGTTCACACAGCGCCTCCACCTCCACTGCCAGCGCCACAGCAGCTTTCAAATCCGCACCCAAGGCCAGCATGCCGTGGTTGCCCAGCAGACAGGCCTTGCGGCCGTCCAGCGCCTGCAAGGCAAGGTCGGAAAGCTCCTGAGTGCCGAACAGGACATAGGGCGTGCAGCGGATGCTGTCGCCGCCGGCGGCGGCGATCATGTAGTGAAAGGCCGGAACGCCGCGCTGCAGGCAGGCCAGCGTGGTGGCATAGCGCGAATGCGTGTGCACGACGGCGCCAACTTCGGCCCTTGCCGCAAGGATGTCGCGATGGATGCGCCATTCGCTCGAGGGTTGGCCCTGGCCCAGAACGGCGCCATCGAAATCCATTTCGACCATCGCATCGGGCTGCAATTCTTCGGCCCCAACGCCCGAGGGTGTGACCAGAAAACTTTGCGCCAGCCGGACCCCGACATTGCCGGATGTGCCGCGATTCAAACCCAGCGCGCTCAGGCGCCGGACAGCCGCGACCATCGCCTGGCGCACCATCAGGGGCCCAGCAGACGGCCCGCCACAGCTTGCAGCCGCGCCTTCATCGCCGGATCGCGTGCCTCCTCGGCGGTGATCAGCGCGAACTGCAAGGCACTGCGGCAGGAACAACCGGCGGCGTGCGGGTCGCTGTGCAGTCGCGGTGCCACCTTCTTCACCAACTCGCGCGCCTTGTCGGCGTTGGCCAGCAAGACCTTGACAATGGCTTCTACCGTGACCGCGTCATGACCAGGGTGCCAGCAATCAAAATCCGTGACCATCGCCACCGTGGCATAGCAGAGCTCGGCCTCGCGCGCCAGTTTGGCTTCGGGCATGTTGGTCATGCCGATCACGTCGCAGTGCCAGCTTCGGTACAGTTCCGATTCGGCCACGCTTGAAAATTGCGGCCCCTCCATCACCAGATAGGTGCCGCCACGGACAATCTTGATTGCCGACTCGCGTGCCGCGCTTTCGATCTGATCGCCGAGTCGGCGGCAGACCGGATGCGCCATCGACACGTGCGCCACCAGACCGGTCCCGAAGAAGCTTTTTTCGCGTGCAAAGGTGCGGTCGATGAACTGGTCGACGATGACGAAAGTGCCGGGCGGCAGGTCTTCGCGCAGCGAACCGACGGCGCTGACCGAGATCAGGTCGGTCACGCCAGCGCGTTTCAAGGCGTCGATATTGGCCCGAAAATTGATCTCGGACGGGGGTATCCGATGCCCACGTCCATGACGCGGCAGAAAGACCATGGCCTGGCCGTGCAGATCGCCGAAAAGCAGTTCGTCGGAGGCTTCGCCAAACGGTGAGGGCACGCGCTGCCAGCGCTTGTTGGCAAGCCCTTCGATGTCATAAACACCGCTGCCCCCAATCACGCCCAACACCGGCGCTGCGCTGATGCTGCTCATGGCTGGGTCTGGTCGCGCAATTCCCGGCGCAAGATCTTGCCGACCGGGGTCTTTGGCAACTCGGCGCGGAATTCGATGACCTTGGGCTGTTTGTAACCAGTCAGGTTTTCCTTGCAGTAGGCGCGCACCTGGGCCTCGGTCAGTTCCGGGTTCTTCTTCACGATGACAAGCTTGACGCCCTCGCCGGTCTTGTCATCCTTGACACCGACGCAAGCGCATTCGAGCACCCCTTCCATTTGTCCGACCACATCTTCGAGTTCGGTCGGGAACACATTGAAGCCGCTGACCAGAATCATGTCCTTCTTGCGATCCACAATTTTGAAGAAGCCGCGCTCATCCATGACCCCGACGTCACCGGTCTTGAAGTAGCCGTCGGCGGTCATGACATTGGCGGTTTCGTCGGGTCGCTGCCAGTAGCCGGCCATCACCTGCGGGCCCTTGATGGCGATCTCACCGCGCTCGCCGAACGGCACCTCCTTGCCATCGTCGTCGAGCAGTCTGAGCCAAGTGTTGGATATTGGAACGCCGATCGTACCGCTGTACTCAGTCGTGATGACCGAATTGGATGTGGCAATCGGCGATGTCTCGCTCAGACCATAACCCTCGGCAATCGCGCAGCCGGTCTTCTCGAACCAGAGTTTCGCCACGGCACTTTGCACCGCCGTACCACCACCGGCCGAGACCACCAGATGGCTCCAGTCGACTTTCTTGAAATCGGGATGGTTGACCATGCCATTGAACAAGGTGTTGACGGCCGGCAGGACATGAATCCTGTGTTTGGCCAGTTCGCCGAGTGTCGCAGCCATGTCGCGCGGATTGGGAATCAGAATGAGCTTGCCGCCCAGGCGCATGGACATCATCATGCCCACCGTGAAGGCAAAGATGTGATACAGCGGCAAGGCACAGACGAGATTGATCTGATCGCCGGTCGGAATCTTCTTCAGGGCCGGCTGAAACCAGGCCTCGGCCTGCAACAGATTGGCCACCAGATTGCGCTGCAGCAGAACCGCGCCCTTGGATACGCCAGTGGTGCCGCCCGTGTACTGCAGCGCCGCCACATCGTCGGGCTTGATTGCCGCCTTCTTCAGCGTACCGCCCGTGCCAATGGCAATGGCGGCGTTGAAGAGGACAGCGCCCGGCAGCGTGAACGCCGGCACCAGCTTCTTCTTTTTGCGCACCACGTAATTGACCAGCGCGCCCTTGATGAGGCCCAGACAGTCGCCCATGGCGCACAAAACCACATGCTTGACAGGCGTGGCAGCCAGGCATTTCTCCAGGGTGGAGGCAAAATTCTCCAATATGACAATCACCTTGGAACCCGAATCTTTGAGCTGGTGTTCGAGTTCTCGCGCCGTGTACAAGGGATTGATATTGACCAGGGTGTAGCCGGCGCGCAGGATGGCGCAGACCGCAATCGGATACTGCATCACATTGGGCATCATCACGGCGACACGGTCGCCCTTGGCAAGGCCGAGGCCCTGCAGGTAAACAGCAAGAGCCTGGCTCAGGCTGTCGATCTGCGCGTAAGTTTGCTCCTTGCCCATGAAGCTGTAGGCCGGACGGGCGGCAAACTTCTTGAAGCTTTCACCCACCATGTCGACCATGGAGGTGTACTGAGTCACATCAACGTCGGCGGGAACACCTTCGGGATAACTCTTGAGCCAAATGCGATCTGCCATGTTTGTCTCCTAAAGAAAAGGCCCGTCGCCTCATCAGCGACGGGCCTTAGCAGCAGATTATCAGGCTTTCAGCGCGGTCAGCACTTCATCGAGCATCTTCTTGGCGTCGCCGAACAGCATGCGGTTGTTCTCTTTGTAGAACAGCGGGTTGTCAACGCCCGCGTAGCCGGAGGCCATGGAACGCTTCATGACGATGGAGGTCTTGGCTTTCCAGACTTCGAGCACCGGCATGCCGGCGATCGGGCTGCTTGGATCGTCCTGCGCACCTGGGTTCACGATGTCGTTTGCACCAATCACCATCACCACGTCGGTCTTGGGGAAGTCGTCGTTCAACTCGTCCATCTCCAGCACGATGTCATAGGGCACCTTGGCTTCAGCCAGCAACACGTTCATATGACCGGGCATACGACCAGCGACCGGGTGGATGCCAAAACGGATATTGACCTTGCGTTCGCGCAGCAGTTTGGTGATCTCGAACACCGTGTGCTGGGCTTGCGCCACCGCCATGCCGTAGCCCGGAACAATGATGACGCTCTTGGCTTCGCGCAGCAACTCGGCTGTCTCAGCACTGCTGATCGGCACCACCTCACCAGCCGGTTGCGCCGCATCACCCTTGGGCGCGGCGGTTCCGCCGGCGGTGCCAAAGCCACCTGCAATGACGCTGATAAAGCTGCGGTTCATGGCCTTGCACATGATGTAGGAAAGGATGGCGCCGCTGGAGCCGACCAAAGCGCCAACGACGATCAGCAAGTCGTTGGAGAGCATGAAACCGGTGGCCGCTGCGGCCCATCCGGAATAACTGTTGAGCATGGACACCACCACCGGCATGTCGGCACCGCCAATGGCCATCACCATATGGATACCAAACAGACCGGCAATGATGGTCATGACAACCAGCGGGACGATGCCATCGGCAATCGTGTGGGAGTTCATGAAGACGCCGCCAAAGTAGATCACCACCAGCAGTCCGACCAGGTTCATCCAGTGACGTCCCGGCAATGTCAGCGGTGAGCCGCCGATCTTGCCGTTGAGCTTGCCGAACGCAATCAGCGAACCGGTAAATGTCACCACACCGATCAGGATACCGATGTAAATTTCGATCTCATGGATCGATTTTTCGGCCCCTTGCAGATGCGAGGTCGGATCGAAATAGCTGGCAAAGCCGACCAGGGCCGCCGCCATACCGACCAGGCTGTGCATGAGCGCAACCAGTTCCGGCATCTGGGTCATCTGCACGGTACGCGCGGCGTAAATGCCGATGGCGCCACCGACCGCCATCGCGCCGATGATCCAGGGGATGCCGGCAGCAGAAACGCGCGGTCCGAAGACGGTCGCCAATACGGCAATGGTCATGCCTATCATGCCGTAGAGGTTGCCGCGCCGGGAGGTCTCGGGGTTCGACAAGCCCCCCAGACTCAGCACAAAAAGAATCGTGGCTCCAATGTAGGAGACGGTCGCCAAACTGTCACTCATGATGGTCTCCTTTACTTGCGGAACATTGCCAGCATGCGTTGCGTGACCGCAAAGCCGCCGAACATATTGATGGTGGTCAGGACGATGCCCGCCACTGCCAGCCAACGAATCCAGTCCGTCGTGCCGGCAGGCGGCGCGATCTGCACCAGGGCCCCAATGGCAATGATGCTGGAGATGGCGTTGGTCACACTCATCAGCGGCGTGTGCAGCGCGGGGGTCACGTTCCAGACCACCATGTAGCCAACAAAGCAGGCCAGCACAAAGACCGTGAAGTGCGCCAGGAAGGCGCCCGGTGCGTTGGCACCGACAAACCAGAACAGCACAGCTGCCACAGCAAACATGATGGCCAGCTTGTTGCCAGCCATCGGTTCACTGGCGGCGCCGTGGCCGTGTCCCTTCTTCGCCTGGGGCGCTGCAGCCGGTTTGGCAGCCGCCGGCGCGGCCACCTGCTTGGGCGGCGGCGGTGGCCAGGTGATGTTGCCTTCCTTGGTCACGGTCAGGCCGCGGATCGCCTCGTCTTCCATATTGATATTGGCAACGCCGTCCTTGGCCTTGCACAGTTCCTCGGCCAGGCGCCACAGGTTGGTGCCATAGAGCGTGGAGGACTGCTTGGCCAGGCGCGAGGCCAGGTCGGTGTAGCCGACGATGGTCACACCGTGCCTTACGACGGCCTCGCCGGGCACGGTCAGCTCACAGTTGCCGCCGCGCTCAGCCGCCATGTCAACGATGACGCTGCCGGGCTTCATGCTCTTGACCATCTCGGCGGTAATCAGCTTCGGCGCGGGCTTGCCAGGAATCAGCGCGGTGGTGATGATGATGTCCACCTCCCGGGCCTGCTTGGCGTACATGTCGCGCTGGGCCTGCTGGAAGCCCTCGCTCATGACCTTGGCGTAACCGCCGCCGCCGGAGCCTTCTTCCTCGTAGTCCACAGCGACGAATTCGCCACCCATCGAGATGACCTGATCGGCCACTTCGGCACGCGTGTCGTTGGCACGCACGATGGCGCCCAGACCGACTGCGGTGCCGATGGCGGCAAGACCGGCCACACCGGCGCCGGCAATAAAGACCTTGGCGGGTGCAACCTTGCCTGCCGCCGTGATCTGGCCGGCGAAGAAGCGGCCAAAGGCGTTGGCGGCCTCGATGACCGCACGGTATCCTGCCACGCCGGCCTGGGAAGTCAGCGCGTCCATCTTCTGGGCGCGACTCAGCATGCGCGGCAGCGAATCAATGGCCAGCACCGTCGCCTTCTTGGCGGTGAGTTGCTGCATCAATTCGGGGTTTTGCGCTGGCCAGATGAAGCCGATCAGGATGCCGCCTTCGCGCATCAGGTCCACTTCGGCCGGGGTCGGAACGCAAACCTTGAACACGATGTCTGAACTGGCCCAGAGCGCGGCCGCCGTGTCGACGATCTGTGCGCCGGCGGCACGATAGGAATCGTCGGAACAGTTCGCCGCATCGCCGGCGCCGGACTCGACCGAGACGGCGAAGCCGAGCTTGATCAGCTTTTCGACCACTTCCGGCACGGTGGCCACTCGTTTTTCACCTGGAAAGATTTCACGCGGCACGCCGATGCGCTGTGCTGGTTTGCTTGTCGCGGGGGCAGCGGCGACCGGGGTAGTCCCCGACGTCGTCCCATTAGGTACGCCAGTTTGCATGAAGCAACTCCTCAACTTGAATTTTGCAAAGTAGTGCCGCGCTCCCTCGTGGCCAGGCACGGAGAACACTGCGACGCCGAGCTTAACTGAATTTACCCCCGTTCACGCCCATGACCGACATGACATGGGTCAATGAAACAGCAATCTCCTAGTCGGCCTTGATCTGAGCGCGCAGCACGATATCACTCCAGATTTTTTGCTCACGCGCAATGAAGGCCGCAAACTCTGCCGGCGGCCCGCCGCCGCCGACGGCGTTGTCGTTGGCAAAGCGCTCGGTGACGGTACTGGATTTAAGCGCCCGCAACGACTCTTCCTGCAAACGTTTGACAATCTCGGGTGGCGTTCCGGCTGGCGTCAGGATGCCGTACCACTGCGAAGTCTCGAAATCCTTGTAGCCCATTTCGGCCACTGTCGGCACCTCCGGCAATTGCGAAATGCGCTGCTGGGTGCCGACTGCGATGGCGCGCAGCTTGCCACTTTTGATGTGTGCCGAAAGGGCCGGCAATCCGGCAGAGGAGGCCTGCGTGCGTCCGGCCAGCAAATCGGTCAGTTGCGGACCGGTGCCGCGGTACGGGATGTGCGTGATGAACATGCCGGTCACAAGCTTGAGGTACTCCATCGCGAGATGACCGGCGCTTGCGTTGCCGGCCGAGCCGTAATTGAGCTGGCCCGGATGCTTCTTCACGTAGGCCACGAACTCCCGGAAGTTTTTCGCCGGTACATCGGCATGCACAACAAACACATTGGGTACTTTGGCCAGCAGCGTGACGGGGATGAAATCCTTGTTCACGTCGTATGGCTGGTTCTTGAGCATATAAGGATTGACGGCCAGGGTCCCGACGTGACCCAGAATGAGGGTGTGGCCATCGGGCGCCGCCCTGGCCACATCGGCCATGGCGACAATGCCGGCGCCACCGGGCTTGTTTTCGACGTAGACGTTTTGGCCCAACTGCTTTGACAGCTCGGCAGCCACCGAGCGCGCAACGATTTCGGAAGTGCCGCCCGGCGCAAAGGGCACGACAAAGCGGATTGGCCTGGACGGCCAGGTGCTTTGTGCTTGCACTGGTTGTAAGGCCAACCCGAAGCCTGCTGCACCGGCGGCAAGCAGCAACTGGCGGCGTGGGATCAAAGAAGTCGGATTCATGGATTTTCTTTCAGAACTGGTATCTGCGCAAACCGCCATCGACCGGGATCACGGCTCCGGTAATGTAAGCCGCCAGCGGTGAGGCCAGGAAGCACACCAGATGCGCCAGTTCCTCGGGTTCGCCATAACGACCTACCGGAATTTCATGGTCAGACTGCCATTGCCGGTATTCGGGCGTGTAATTACGCAAAATCTGCTCCGACAGGATGCGCCCCGGCGGGATGCAATTGACCGTGATGCCATGCTTGCCGACCATCCGGCTCAATCCTTTGGCCCAGCTGTGAATGCCGGCCTTGGCACAGAACGCACCGTTCACATGCTCAGGCTCGCTTTTTCCCGTGATGTTGATGACGCGGCCCCACTTGCGCGCAACCATCTGGTCAATCAGCGCATCGGCGACCTGGCGCGGTCGGTGAAAGTTCAGCGTGATCGCTTCCTGCCAGCGTTCTTCGCTGACGTGCAGGTCGGTGAAACTGCGCGAGCCGCCTGCGTTGTTAACCAGAATATCGACAGCGCCCAAGCCGGCGATGGCCGCAGCAGCCAGCAGTTTGGCGGCATCGTCGGCATACAGATCGGACTCGATCACAACCGGCCGGCGGCCGCCCTGGGCGACGATGTGATCGGCAACCTCATTCAGCAGATTGCGGCGCCGTGCTGAAATCGCGACCCGCACACCCTGCCCCGCCAATGCGATGGCGATGCTGCGCCCAATGCCAGCGCTGGCGCCCGTGACCAGGGCCGTTTTATCGTTGAGTTGAAGATCCATGCCATTTGCTCCAGGGTTCTCACAAGGGTTTATTGCGATACAGGGGCAAGGATAATCCCATATCTATGGACCGGCAGAACGTTAAACAAAGAGTGGTCGTCGGCTTGAGCGGCGGCGTCGACTCGGCGGTGAGCGCCTGGCTGCTGAAACAGCAGGGTTTCGAGGTCATCGGCATCTTCATGAAGAACTGGGAAGATGATGACGACTCGGAATACTGCTCATCAAATATCGATTTTGTCGACGCCGCCGCGGTTGCCGACGTGATTGGCATCGAGATTGAGCACGTCAACTTTGCAGCCGAATACAAGGACCGTGTCTTTGCCGAATTCCTGCGCGAGTACCGGGCCGGGCGCACACCGAATCCCGACGTTCTCTGCAATGCCGAGATCAAGTTCAAGGCGTTTCTGGACCATGCACTTCGACTCGGCGCCGAGAGAATCGCCACCGGACATTACGCCCGGGTCCGTCTGAATGCAGCAACGCAAAAATACGAACTGCTCAAGGGTCTGGATCCGGCCAAGGACCAGAGCTATTTCCTGCACCGGCTGACACAGGCGCAACTCTCGAAGACACTTTTTCCGATCGGCCATTTGCGCAAGACCGAGGTGCGGCGCATCGCCGCCGACATCGGCCTGCCCAATGCCCGCAAGAAAGACTCGACCGGCATCTGCTTCATTGGCGAGCGGCCGTTTCGCGATTTCTTGAACCGCTACATTGCCAAAGAGCCTGGACCGATCAAGGATGAGACCGGGCGTACCATCGGTCAGCATGTGGGGTTGAGCTTTTACACGCTGGGCCAGCGCCAGGGGCTCGGGATCGGCGGTTTGAAGCCAATTGAGTCGCGGGCAGATGACAGTTACAAAGCGGACGCCGGAGCCCATCTTCCGTGGTACGTGGCGCGCAAGGACCTCGACAAGAACACGCTCTGGGTGGTGCAGGGGCATCAACACCGCTGGCTGCAGTCGCATCAGCTGAGCGCGCACAATGCCAGCTGGGTGGCCGGTGTGGCACCGCAAGCGGGTCTGATGGCAGCCAAGACCCGTTACCGACAGGCGGACGCTGCCTGCACGCTGGAACCTGGCGCAGACCAATCGTTTGAATTGACATTCCCGCAGCCCCAATGGGCCGTTACGCCGGGACAGTCTGCCGTCCTGTATGACGGCGAGGTTTGCCTCGGTGGTGGCGTGATAGGTTCATCGAGCTAGGCGGCGACGGCAATAGGGTCTTCATGTGCGGCCTGTGCAGCCATTCAGAAATGTCGCTACAGTGCGGTCCAAATTGAACCACTCCGGAGATTGCCCATGCATGTATTCACCCGACTTGCGCGTCTTGCCATGGCGCTTGCAAGCGCAGCCCTGGTAACCTCGTGTGCAACGACCCCGCCTACTGGGCCGATGGGATTCTTTGTCACCAGTGCCAACCCGGGCAAGGGGGCCGACCTGGGCGGCCTGGCAGGAGCCGACGCGCATTGTCAGGCCCTGGCTGGCGCGGCCGGAGCCGGCCAGCGCAGTTGGCACGCCTATCTCAGCACCAGTGCCACCAAAGACCTGCCGCCAGTCAATGCCCGTGATCGCATCGGCAAGGGCCCCTGGTTCAATGCCAAGGGCACTTTGATTGCCGGCAATGTGGACCAGTTGCACGGCACCAACAACCTGACCAAACTGACCGCTTTGACCGAAAAGGGTGAGGTGGTCAACGGGGTGGGGGACACCCCCAATACGCACGATGTGTTGACCGGCTCACGTCAGGACGGCAACGCATTTTCGCCAGCGCCCAACCTCACCTGCGGCAACTGGACCCAAAGCGGCGAAGGTGCAGCGATGCTCGGTCACAGTGACATCACCGGTCTGGCCGATGCGCCCTGGGCGCATTCCTGGAATTCGGCACACCAATCGCGCGGCTGCAGTCCGGACACGCTGAAAAGCACCGGCGGTGCCGGCAGACTCTACTGTTTCGCCGTTGACTGAACAGGAACCAGACCCTCCCGCTGCCAGCAGGGAGACACAGTCGAATTGACAACATGACAGATTCTTTGCTGAGTATTTTTTAACAACTTTTGAATAGGAAATTTCGATGAAAACACGTCACATTCTTGCGGCTCTTTCACTGTCTGCCATGGCTTGGGGAGCATGGGCCGCGGATGCGCCTGTCAAAGTGGTGGCTGGCGTCCTGGTCGATGGCGCCGGCATGACGCTCTACACCTTTGACAAAGACACTGCCGCAAGCGGAAAGAGCGCATGTAACGGTCAGTGCGCCATCAACTGGCCACCCTTGGCCGCGGCGGCCACTGACACCGGTAGCGGCGACTACAGCGTCATTACGCGTGACGACGGCGCCAAGCAGTGGGCGCTCAAAGGCAAACCCTTGTACCTATGGATCAAGGACAAAAAGCCTGGCGACCAGACCGGCGACGGTGTCAACGGCGCCTGGACTGTGGCAAAACCCTAATCGCCAAGACGGACGATCCAGGCGACGGCGGCTGCGCAGGCAGCGAACAAGATTGCAGCAGCAATGCGAGTGCGGGCATTGTCAACCGATGGCGGCAGGTGCTCGGGAAGCAGTTTGTCGCCAACAATCATCGGCTTGACCAGATTGGTTTTTTTGCGGAAGTAGTAGAAGGCAATTGCAGCCAGGTGCGAAAACACCAGCAACAAGAGAACCACTTGCCCGATGTTCTTGTGGTATCCGGTCACGAGCCGCACCGTGGTCTGCGACACGAGCGAGCTCAGAGGACCGAACACCTCGCCCTTGTCTTCGCTATACAGGCCGGTGGCTACCTGAACCAGAAGAAAGACCAACATCGCAAAAACGGATCCGGCCGCCAAGGGGCTGTGCCCGGCCGAGTGTTCGACGGGAGCCTGTCCTCTAAGGTAAGCCACGAGTGAACGTGGATGGTAAAGGAACGCGGCAAAACGTGACCAGCGGCCGCCCACCAGGCCCCAGATGATGCGAAACAAGAGCAGGCTTGCCACCGCGTAACCCATTTTGAAATGCAGGTTCATGGCGCTGCCGCCCGTTTTGCCGGTCACAATGAGCCCGGCAAAACAGATGACCAGTGCCCAATGAAAGAGCCGCGTAGGCAAGTCCCAGATGCGAACCTTCTTCATGCTTTCACAACCTCCGTCAAGCGTGTCAAAATTCGGCTGCCAACGAGATCCAGTGTAGATTGCAATGCAGCTGGCAGTCACCGGTGGTTTGTTGGCTCTGTTGTTATGAAGGATCACCCCCATGAAAAAGCTTGTATTGTTTACCCTCGCAACTTTGACTGCCGCTTTGACGGCGCCAGCCCATGCCCAGTTTCGCACGCCCGAGGCGGCCATCAAGTACCGCCAAAGCGTGATGACTGTGCAGGGCCGCGCTTTCTATGGCTCGATTGGCAGCATGGTCAATGGGCGCGCTCCGTTCGACGCCAAAGCAGCGGCGGAAAGTGCCGAACTGGTCAGGATGTTGTCGTCGCTACCGTGGACGGCCTTCGGCCCCGGGACGGACAAGGGAGCTCCAACCGATGCCAAACCCGCCATCTGGTCTGAGCAGGCCAAATTCAAGGATCTGGCAGACAAAATGCAGGCTGAAGTGGGCAAGCTCACCGCGGCCGCAAAGACCGGCAACCTGGACAATCTCAAAGTCGCCTATAGGGCTGCCGGCGAGACCTGCAAGTCCTGCCACGACGCTTTTACAAGCCAGTAGTTTGCTTGTCCAGTGGATGCATTTGCCTTGCGGCCCGTCACTTGACGATGAAGACCTTGTGTTTTTCCAGAACTTTGCGGAACTCCGGATTTTTTCGCAGATTGGCAAGATCCGGATCCAGACGAAGCGCATCGTAATCGGAGAACCCATTGGCCAGCGCGGAGTCGATTTGGTCGAGCGCCAGGTCGACATTGCCTTTGAGCGAATGCAGGCAAGCGTAGTTGTAGCTCACTGACGGGCTGTTCGGGCTGAGTTCCTTGGCGCGGCGCAGATCATCTTCGGCCTTGTTGAACTTCTTCTGCTGCATGTAGGTGGCGCCGCGACTCGAATAGGCCTCGGCGAAAGCCGGGTCTTTCTGGATCGCCATTGAAAATTCCTTCAGGGCGTTTTCGATATTCTCATCACGGATGTAAGCCTCCCTCGCATTCTTGGCGGTGCTGATGTAGGCAAATCCCTGCTTCATGTAGCTGCGCGCTTCCAGACTCGGTTCGTTCTTCGCGCTGGGCGCAGCGGATGTTGCCGCAGCTACCGTTGGCGTGGCAACTCCGGCAGCGGCGCTGGGCGTTGCTTCAAGAGCGGGAGCGGGCGTGGCGGCGCTGGCCACCGGCGCCGGCGCCGGCGCTGGCGGAGCCGCAGCGGGAGCCGGTTCGGGTTTGCCCAGGCCGGGGATTTTGTCGCAGCCGGACAAGGAGAGCAGGCCGGCCAGAAGCGCTGCCGACAAGGCAGGAATTCTTGCAATATTTCGCATCAATCTATCCTTTCTGTTCTGATTAACGGCTTGCGCCCGGAGTCAAACGCATATCCCAGTTGGCAACGGTCGCCATCGCTTCCGGGTTCTGGTCAATGTCGCGACCCTTTTCTTCCTTGACATAGCTCACCACGCGTGGCTTGGCATAGTTGAAAGCCTGTTGCACGGAGCCGTTGTAACGGCTCAAACCATCGACAAAATAGTACGTGAAAATGCTGTTGCGCAGCTTGTCCGACTCCCAGGATTTCTCGCCCGAACCGCTGGCGCCAATCAACACCTTGCCCCACGGCTCGTCGGCGCCGGAGCCAATCGACTTGGCTGTCGATTGGCGGCTCGGCTCACTCTCGAGCACCAAGTCCTTGGCACCAAAGAGGCGTCTTCCGTATTCCTTGCTGAGGCCGTAGCCTTCGTTCTCATCGGAGCCCAGGGATTTGCCACCGGGTGGCAAAAAGCCCGGCACCGCCCGGTAAGCGCCGTTGCTGTAACAGGTGTCCAGCACCATGACCAGACGCTTGGCACGAATTCCTTCGACGAATTCCTTGAGCATCTCTTCCGTGATGGAAGTCTGCCAGATGCGTTCGCGCGGCGTGGTCTCGGTGTCGTAGGTCACGATGTTGACAGCGCCATTCTTGTCGGGCGGACTACCGTGACTGCTCATATAAACCGTCACCAGATCGTCTTCCTGAGCAATTTGACGAAGCCGGTTCAACGCCGTCGCAATGTTGCCTCGGGTGGCATTTTCCTCAGTCAGGAAAGTGACGTTTTCACGCAGGAACCGACCGCGCCCCGGATCGGTCAGGAACTGGGAGAACGCCAGAGCATCGCGCCCGGCGAACTCCAGCGGGTTGATGCCATAGCGAAAGTGCCCGACTCCGACCACCAGGGCGTAGCGGTTTCGAATCGGCCCCGGCGCCACACCACCACGGGTTGGTGGTTGGAGCACATTGGCGCGGGCAAACAGATTTCCCAGACGCTTTTCCCAGGTCTTGACATGGATGTTTTCCGGAGTGACAGGTGAGACCCACTTCACGCCCACCACCACTTGTGCCAATGAGAAAGCGCGGTCTACTTCGGGCTCATCGACATAATCGCCCTTGAGTTCCACCCTGCCATAACTGTCGAGTTCGACCCGCCCGGCAGCCACCCTATTGCGAACAAAGGCGTCATTGATGATCTGCAGATGCTGGTAGGTGACAGGTGAACGCTCGGACTGGGCCGCAGCAGGCAGGCCCAGCGCGAGCGAAAGCGCCAACCACAACGGTGCAAAAGCGGCGTGAAAAAAGCGCATGGCAGCCACGACCCAAGATCACGACTTCTTGATGATGATCTCCTGCGACGCCTGATCTTCGCGGCCCAAGGCACTGACCTTGAAAGTGACACGGTAGCGCCCTTCGGCCACTTCCTTGGGCATGCCAGTTTGCCCTTCAGAGCGGCGGCTACCCAGCGCGGCGGTGACCGGCGTCTCTTCCGAACCCAGTTCCTTCCAGGTGTTCTCCTGCGGGTCAAAGAAATAGACAGTACGCTTTTCGATCACCTTGACCTGCTGCAGGCCGTCGGGCGACATCACGTAGTAAGAACCCTTGAGGCTGAGGGTGCCGCCGGGCCCGATCTGGTTGGGGCTCACGCTGAAGCTCTGAATCTTCACCTCGTTGCCGCGGGACGGCGTGTAACCCACCGCAGCGGCCGTTTGCCGCGCATCGGCTACCGGAAAGCTGTTGACGTCTGAATAGTAGGCCAGGCACTTGCCCCACGCGATGCTGTAGGCAAAGGCGCCGCCGACGGCAGCGCCGACAGCCGCGCCCTGGAACCGATCCTGCTTGCTTGACACCAGCATGCCGAGCAAGGCGCCGCCGATGGCGCCGCCGACGATGTACTGGCTGACACAGTTTTGTTGCGCTTCAGCACGTTGCTGTGCGTTGAGCGCGGTCCCGGGAGGTGGCAGCGTGCCGCAAGCGACCAGCATGACCGCTAGCATGGCTGTGGCAACTTTGCGGATCATTGGCTTTTTCATCGTCTGGCTCTCCCAAATAAGTCACTTCATGCTGGCAGTGCTGGGACGCAGCACCACCTTGCGGCTGGCTCGTGCGCTTAGCAACTCTCAACGGTGTTTCAGTTTGATTTCCAGCGTCAGTATCCCGCCACCGGCCACTGCCGAGACCGGTACCACGCCATAGTTGACTCCATCGGCCGAGGATTCGACGACCAGGTCCTTGGCGCCACCGCTGACAGCCCGGTAGCCCTGCCTGGACGACACCACTGCGTACGAGCTTTCCATCTTGTCTTCAATCATCAGGTCCTTGGCGCCTTTGGCCTTGAGGCTCTTGGCGCCTTGGAGAGAGGCCACCAAGTTGGCGCTGGCCTCGCCCGGGGGCATCGGTGGATAGATCGGTGGCGCAGACGCATCAGGCATGACCGGCGGCAGCTGTGCCGCCTGTGCATCAACCGGCATTGGCATGGGCTGCTGCGGGTAGGGTGCCGCGGCTTGAGCCGGGTAGGCAGGCGCTGGCTGCGGCGGATAGGCCGGTGCAGCCGGTGCGGCCGGCGGCGCGTAAGCCGCAGTTGGTGGCGCGGGATAAGCCGGCGCAGCCGCCGGAGCCGGATAGGCAGGTGCTGCCGGCGCCGGCGCGGCGGCCATCTGGTTGCCCGATGACGGTGACGCGAACGGACTGGGCTCATTCGACAGCATGATCAGAATGTTCTCAGTGCCTGGGTTGTTGTCGAAGCGCAAATTGCTGTTGGGCGGAATTTCGGTCAGCCGGTTGGCATCCACGTATTCGCTGAACAGCACACTCATGCGCCCGGAGGTGCCGATGTTGGCCACAGTCAGGTATCCGGGTCGGTTGGTGCGGGCGAGTATCTTGACGCGGTCACCCGAACGGAACACACGGTTCTGGGACACCGCGCGCATTTGTCCGTCATTTTCTATCGCCAATATCTGATAGGAGACGCCAATGTATCGGTCTACGACCGGGGTCGGATCGACTGCTGCCGCGGCTGCTGGCGCTGGGCGCGCTGCATTGGTTGACATTCCAATGGTGCCGCCCGAGCCACTGTCAAAAATGGCTTTCGCACCTTTGGGTGCCGCCTGGGTCGAGCTTGCGGCCGCAATCAAACAGGCCCCGCATGCCAACGCCACCGTCCACCGTAAACTGAACTTCTTCATGATACGCACCTCCGCTTGATCAATTGCCGAACACAAAATCGATGTACGAAACCATTATGGGTCGAGGCCACAGCGTTCGTTTGACATATCGCAAACATCCGAGTCATGCAACAAATTCTCGCGCCTGTGACTCAATGCGTGCCGGGCTTTTCGTCCTGCTTGGAGCGACCGCCAGACTCTTTACCTTTTGCAGGGCTCTGACCTCCCGTGCTGGGTGCTGAGGGCGGCGGCGGCTTTGCGCCTGAGCCGGCACCAGGTCCACCCGTTGGCGGAGGCTTGCTGCCCGCGCCAGCGCCTGGTCCACCCGACGGTGGGGGCCTGTTGCCCGAGCCGGCACCTGGTCCACCCGACGGTGGGGGCCTGTTGCCCGAGCCGGCACCTGGCCCACCCGACGGTGGGGGCTTGCCGCCCGAGCCAGCACCCGGTGTCGATGGAGGCGGTGGGCGATGATCCCCCGCTCCTACGCCAGGCCCGCCCTGCGGTGGACGATGAACGCCTGGTCCGGCGCCCGGTGTCGATGGCGGTGGCGGACGATGGTCTCCGACTCCAGCACTGTGCGGTGGCGGTGGTGGCGGTGGGCGGTGGTCATCCGTTCTATTCCCATGTGGCGGTGGCGGTGGGGGTGGTGGACGACGACCGTCTCTTGCTCCGAAGGGTGGCGGTGGACTGTGGTCGCCACGGCTAAACTGGGAACGCGGCCGATCGATCCAGTACTGGCGCTGCGGATACCAGGGTGTGGAACCATAATGGCGGTCCCAGTAGGTCCCAATGCTGAACGCGGTGATGCCGATGCCCAGCGCCGCCCCCATCTCAATCACAGGCACGTTCGTGCCTTGATAGGGATAGGCGATATTGCCGGCGTAGAGCCAACCACGATACGGACCAACGATCACGTCACACCATTCAAAATCGCTCTGGCACGCTTCTACAGATATCGAGGTGCCACCCTGAATGATCGCGACAATGGGGTACTCCGCAGCCGGTCCCGCTCGAAGATTGGCCGGCTTGGACGTGTAAGCCAACCCTGCAGAAGACAGCGCCGGCCAGACCAGCAAGGCCGCAGTCAAAAACCCTGTCCATTTCAAGCATTTCATTTCGGGCTCCCGTTGTGAGCGCACCCAGGGTGGGTCGCGTCGATCAATTGTGCAGGGAATGCGCGGGCGTGCGACAAGAACGTCTTGCGCCATTTTGATTATTGTCAACAAACATGGTGTTTGAGTATTCGAGAGTAATCGCGCCGACGTTAAGCCTGTACATTCGCAGATGGGCTCATGGCATTGAGCTCTGGCGTTCGACACGATTGCCAAGGCGACGCAAGTCGCGATGTTGATGTTGATGAACACCGTGTATTAACCAAATTAACCAAATGAGGCGATACATGAAATATTTGAAAACGCTTGGTCTCTTGGTCGCAACCTTGTCTGCGTTTGCGTTACCGGGGACTTCCCAGGCCCAGTCGGCTTATGCGGCACAGGACCTGATTCTTCTTGCCGGACCCTCGCCGGAGTATCCCGAGGTCGCAATCTTGCCGCGCGGGTCTGCGTTCAACGTGCAGGGTTGTCTGAACGACTACCGTTGGTGTGATGTGATTGCAGGCCCCTACCGGGGCTGGGCCTATGCCGGAAACATCGTTTATCCGTACCGGGGTGCAAATGTTCCACTGATTAGCTATGGCGCCGCCATCGGTATTGGCGTTCTAGCCTTCAGTGTGGGCCACTACTGGGACAGCTACTACCAGGGTCGCCCGTGGTATCCACAACGGCAGCTCTGGATCAACAGGCCACCACCGCCGCACTATGGGCCAGGAGGCAGGCCCCCGCCACCCGGCTACAGGCCGCCGGGAGGGCATCCGCCTGCAGCTGGGGCCAGACCGCCCGGAGGCTATCCTACGCAGCAAGGCCACAGACCGCCCGATGGTCATGCACCACCCGGTGCTAGACCACCTGGAGGGCATCCGCCTCCTTCTGAACACAAGCCAGCAGGCGGTCGTGCACCTTCGCCCGGTGGGCATCCGCAACAGCAAGGTCCAAGGGACGCGGGCGGACAACACCCGCAAAAGGATCACAACCAGGGTAGCCGCTGAGGTTCCTGGCCTGCC
>CAIVLG010000107.1 GCA_903906695.1 uncultured beta proteobacterium
CAGCCATTGCGCTGCGATGCGGTGGTGCGGGTGACTGCTGTGGTGCGCTGCCACCAGCACATTCACATCAGGCAGCATCGCTCGGATTCTGGTCAAGCGCATCGAGCATTTCGCCGGTGCTCAGTCCACTCAGAGCCGGATTGAATTTACCCGGTCGCGCGCCTTTGGGCTTGCAGACAGGCATGGCTCGGCGTGGCTTGGCGCCAGGGCCCTGCGCAGCCCCGAGCCGCATGCGCAGCCCCTCTTCAATCAGCCGGGTCAGGCTCAGCCGCTGGCGCGCCGCCAGAGTCTTGGCCTCGATCAGCAGCGCGTCATGTATATCGAGCGTGGTCTTCATCGGTTCAAGTATACAGATTTCTGTATTTTCAATGCAAATGGTGGGATCCCCGCTATCATCCGTTCCAATTCCCACCGGAGCCGCCCTCATGCAAATCGATCCCGCACTTCAGTCCAATGCCGACAACTACAAACTGCTGACCAACCTGGTGGTGCCGCGCCCGATTGCCTGGGTCAGCACGCTCAGTCAAAGCGGTGTGGTCAATCTGGCGCCATTCAGTTTTTTCAACGCCCTTGGCGCCGACCCGGTGTACCTGATCATCAGCGTGGGCCGCAATGACAAAGGGGAACTCAAGGACACCGAAAAGAACATTCAAGCCAGCGGCGAGTTTGTCGTGAACATGGTGACCGAGGAATTGTTCGACGCCATGAACATTTCGGCGGCCAACTTTCCGCCGGATCAAAGCGAACTCGAAGCAGCACAACTGCACACCGCGCCGTCGGTGCACATCAAGACGCCGCGTGTGGCGCAGGCGCAGGTGAGCTTTGAGTGCAAGCTCTTTAGTGCGCAGCAGCTCGGCGCCAACATGCTGTTGATTGGTGAAGTGGTGATGTTCCACGTTGCCGATCATCTGATCGGGCCACGCCTGCGTGTCAACAAGTTTGCGCCGATCGGCCGTCTGGGTTCACCCTCGGTATATTGCCGGACCACGGATCAGTTTGATGTTGCGCGCATCACTTACGCGCAGTGGCTGGCCAAGGACAAGACGGCAGGCTCTTAGATAGGCCGACCCCCAAGCGCTTCGCGAGAAAACCATTTTCCACGCCCGGCTTGGACACCGCGACGGCAGAGCCCTGCGTCAGAGCGTCTCTCAAGCAGCCTGTCGAAT
The DNA here is from genome assembly GCA_903906695.1 of uncultured beta proteobacterium. Taxonomy (GTDB): domain Bacteria; phylum Pseudomonadota; class Gammaproteobacteria; order Burkholderiales; family Burkholderiaceae_C; genus Rhodoferax. The sequence continues at coordinate 1,167 of CAIVLG010000107.1, forward strand.
CAGACTTTCTGCTGGTATGCCAAGGCCGGTATGCAGCTTCCAGACCATAGCCATGGTGAGCTTGCGCTTGCCACTGAGTACCTCGTAAACCCGGTTGCGGCGCCCGATCATGGGCTCCAGGTCTTTGGGCTTGAGTCCCTGCTGATCCATGCGGAACTTGATGGCCTCGATGGGGTCGGGCGGGTCAATGGGGTAGTGCTCGGCTTCATAGGCCTCAACCAAAATACCAAGAATTTCCAGACGATCTCCCTCAGGCGTGAAGCGCTGCGGGTCCAGATCAATCAGAGCGGAGATCACTTTGAGTGCGGCCTTGTAGTCAGCTTTGGTGTGCAGGGGTTGAATGTCCATAGCGCGCATCCTTTCAATATTGTTCAATCGTGTCGGCATCCACTGCGTCATATTCCAGGTGAGTGCCAATGAATTTGACGTACACAAACCCCGTGTAGTAGGCCACCGACACCACCACTCGGTAGTCATTGGCAGAATCAGCAGACCCAGGCTGTTGCATTGGTCAACGCAAAGTTGGAAGCCCAAAGAAGAAATGTGCGTGGGAGTCAAGACCCACAAACCATTCAATCAATCTGCCGCGAGGCGAGCGTCCCCAAGGCACTTTGGCTTGCAAAATAGTGATGACGCTTAGCGCGCTTCAGACCTGCTGCACATCAATGTGGTACAGCGCCCAGGGGCATAGACTGAAGCGTTCCGTGACCGGCTTGGCCGCCATGTCGGCAAAGCGGTCGGCGTCGTAGACGGCCCACAGCGGCCCCAGGCCACCCAGCGGCATGGGGTGGCCGTCCAGCTGGGTTGCGACGATGAACCGATACTTCTGTGCATCTGCAAGCGTGATCGCGATGTTGTAGCCGTCCACAGCGCGCAGCAGCAAGCGCGTGCCCTGGGCCGGGGCACCGGCAGCGCGGACCAGCTCGCTCAGCAGGGGACCGCTCAGGCTGTGAGCCTTGTTGTCGTATTCCAGCGTGGGTTTGATTTCGACTTTTGGCAGTGCAGTGATCGCCGCAAAATCAAAAACGAAAGCCTTGTCGAATTTGATCTTCTGCTTTGCCATCATCTGGTCGAGGGCCGGGTCCAGAGCACCCCGGTTGCCCTTACCGATGAGGCCGGTCACCGTCAACAGGGCGGGTGTTCGCAAGGCCTTTGCGGTCTGTTGCGCCAACAGGCTGGCTGGCAAGATGGAGGCGCCAAGCGCGGAGGCGGCCAGGAAATCGCGTTTCTTCATCATTTCTTCCTTTGGGTTGTCAGAATTTGTTTTCGAACTTGGCAAACGCATCCTTCAACTCTCACTGGAGTCTGGCTTTGGAGCTCTGCTGCAAGTAGCTTCGGCAACGCTCGCTTGCGCTCTTGGCGCCAGGCCGATCGGCGGCGCAGGCGGCCAGCGCCATGGAAATCCATGCTGCCTTCAGCGTGAGTTTGAATGTCATTGTTGCAAGCCTTCGCGTGTTGCGCCTGTCTTGACAGCCAGAATAGCATGCCTTGTGAATTCGCGCAGAGCTTCAATCATTCTTCCTGCTTGGAGACTTCAAGTTTGCGAAGGTCAAAGCCCTTTTTCTCCAGCCGCGCCAGCAATTCGTCGTAAGCTTTTTGATCGACCTTGGGTGTTCTGGAGAGTACCCAGAGGTATTCGCGTTTCGGCTCGCTGACCGCTACCAGGCGATATTGCGGGTCCAGGTCGATTACCCAGTAGTCGCCCCAGACGGCCGCAACGAAGGACAGCCAGGCCGGCGCAAAGCGCACCTCCAGCTTGGGCGAATTCGCATCGCCGACTTGGCGCGCCGCTCCAACGGCCTCGCTCAACTGCCCGTCCTTCATGGTGCAGCGGTTGACGACGCGCACGCTGGCGTCGGTTTGCAGGCTGTACTCAGCGCTGGTGTTGCTCGCGCACTTGGTCTGAAACCAGTTGGGATACTTGGCGATCTCGTACCAGGTTCCCATATAGCGCGGGACATCCAGGGCCGAAATCGTGCTTAGGGCGCCAACGGCTGCCTGGGCGCCGCCGCCGACTGGGCCGCTTGCCTGAGTGTTCAAAGTGCAGGCCACCCATAGCACGGCGACCAGCCTGGATTTCATCGAGAAGTTTCCTGCGGCTGGCAGGAGTCAGTTCCGCTTAAACAGCCTTGGGCTTGGCGTGTTTGCTCTTCTTGGTGCTTTTCTTGGTGCTCTTGCTGTGCTTGGTCTTATTGGCCGGCTTGCTGGCAGAGTGCGGCGCCGGGCTCTGGGCCTTGGGGCTGGCCGAGTTGGCTTTGGCCCACGTGGCATCTCGTTCTGCAACCCGCTTGGCGCCAGCTTGAGCGGGGGTCATGGTGGGGGTGGTTTGCGCGAAGCCAGTTGAGGTCAAAGCCGACAGCAAGGTTGCAAGAGCCAGAAATTTCTTCAAAACGTATTCTCCAGGTGGATTAATCAGCTGCCTGTCAAGAAATTGGCAGGGTCTGTGCTGGTAACGGAAAACGACATGCCTGCGTTGACAGGATTGTTAAAAGCATTTGCTGTCAGATGATATTCTTGCGTGCCGGTGCCGCACCCCGAGGCACCGAATAAGGCGATCCATGAACAGCGTAGCGCAGCTTCGAAAGATATTCAAACAAAGCCACACCATCGCGGTGGTCGGACTCTCGGCCGAATGGCATCGGCCCAGTTATTTCGCGGCCAAGTACATGCAGGAGCATGGCTACCGGGTGATTCCGGTGAACCCGCGCTATGCGGCGTCGGCAACGCCAATCCTGGGTCAGCGCTGCTACGCCAGTTTGCTCGAAATCCCCGACCCGGTGGACATCGTCGACGTCTTTCGACGCAGCGAGGACGTGCTGCCGATCGCACAACAGGCGGTGCAGATCAAGGCGCATTGCCTATGGCAGCAGATCGGCGTTGTCAATCAGGAGGCAGACCAGCTGGCGCGCGCGGCGGGACTGGATTCGGTGCTGGACCGTTGCGTGAAGATCGAATACGCTCGTCTCTTCGGTGGCTTGAATCTGGTCGGTGTCGACACCAAGATCATTTCTGCCAGGCGACCACTTTGAAGGACATCATGGCTGAACATCAATTCAAGGCGGAAACGCTGGCCATACACGCCGGACAAATTCCGGATGCCGCCACCGGTGCCCGCGCGCTGCCAATCTACCAGACCACCAGCTTTGTGTTCGACAGCGCCGAGCAAGCCGCCAGCCTGTTCAACCTGCAGACTTTTGGCAATGTTTATTCGCGACTGTCAAACCCGACGGTAGCGGCGTTGGAAGAACGGGTTGCCGCGCTCGAAGGCGGCCGCGCCGCGGTGGCTTCGGCCAGTGGCATGGCGGCCGAGGCCATGGCCTTGATGACCATCCTGCAACAAGGTGACCACGTGGTGGCCGCTGGTGCCTTGTACGGTGGCAGCGTCTCGATGCTGGCAGTCAACCTGGTGCGCTTTGGTATCGAGACAACCTTTGTTGACGCGACCGACGCAAAGGCTTTTGCCGCAGCCATGCAGCCCAACACCCGCGCCGTCTTTGCCGAGAGTCTGGGCAACCCGAGCCTGACCGTGCTCGACATCGCTGCGGTGGCCGATGTGGCGCACGCGCACGGCGTGCCGCTCGTGATCGACAACACGGTGCCCTCGCCCTTCCTGTGTAATCCCCTGCGCTTTGGGGCCGACCTCGTGGTGCACTCGGCGACCAAGTACCTCGGCGGCCACGGCACGACGCTGGCCGGCGTCATGGTCGAGGGTGGCAAGTTTCCGTGGGACAACGGCAAATTCCCGGGCATGACCGAACCCTCGAAGGGCTACCACGGGGTCAAGTTCTATGAAACCTTTGGTGATTTCGGTTTCACTATGCGCGCCCGCATGGAGACCTTGCGCGTCTATGGCGCTGCCTTGTCGCCGATGAGCGCCTGGCAGATTCTGCAGGGAACCGAAACGCTGCACCTTCGCATGGAGCGCCATTGCAGCAATGCGCGCAAGGTGGCGCAGTTTTTGAAGGACGATAAGCGCGTCAGTTGGGTCAGCTACCCGGGTCTGCCGGAGCATCCGCAATACGCGCTGGCGCAGAAGCAATTGCGCCAGGTCGACGGCTTGCCCGGCGCCTCGGGTCTGTTGGCCTTCGGCGTCATGGGCGGCATGCCGGCCGGCGTGCGCTTTATTGAAGCGGCGCAGTTCCTGAGTCATCTGGCCAATATCGGCGACACCCGCACGCTGATCATTCATCCGGCTTCGACCACGCATCGGCAGCTTGACGCCGAGCAGCAGATTGCGGCGGGCGTGCTGCCCGACATGGTACGCATGTCGGTCGGGCTGGAACACATCGACGACATACTCTGGGACATCGACCAGGCACTTGGATAGGAAAGGTTCAGCGCGTCTGGCGGCGGCGCATCGAGCCGACCCTCAAGACAGCCACCGTGAATATCCAGAAGTTCGAATTGCGCTCACGGGCCAGTGGAATATGGCGGAAGCGGTGAGATTCGAACTCACGGATGTCGTAAAACATCGCCGGTTTTCAAGACCGGTGCATTCAACCGCTCTGCCACGCTTCCGAGGCGCGTATTCTAGCTGTCCCGGTCTGGGCGCGTAGTGGGTGTCAAAATGGCGGCATGCCAGTTGCACCGGTTCCGGCCCAACCTCGCAATCCACTGCACGGCCTCACGCTGGAGGCTGTTGTTATGGCATTGCTGGCTCACTATGGCTGGGCCGAACTGGGCCAGCGCATACCGATACGCTGCTTCACCCAGGACCCCAGCATCGCATCGAGTCTGAAGTTCCTGCGCAAGACGCCCTGGGCGCGCGAAAAGGTCGAGGGCCTTTACCTCTTCATGCAGCGCGAAACGCGCCGCTCGGCCAAGCTCTAGTCAGTTGCCGACTGCGCTGTAGCACGCGGCGTTGGCCACTGCCAGCGCCGTCATGTTGACCACGCGCCGTACCGTGGCTGACGGCGTCAGCACATGGACCGAGGCAGCTGCCCCGAGCAGGATCGGGCCTACCGTGACGCCGTGACCACCGGTCATTTTCATCACGTTAAACAGGATGTTGGCGGCGTCCAGGTTGGGGCAGATCAGAATGTTGGCCTCACCCTTGAGCTTGCTGTCGATCAGGGTGGCGTGGCGCATGTCTTCGGACAAGGCGGCATCGCCATGCAGTTCGCCGTCACTCTCGACGTCGGGTGCAAGCTGGCAAAACAGTTCATACGCCTGGCGCATTTTGATGGCCGACTTGCGGTTCGATGAGCCGTAGATCGAGTGCGACAAAAAGGCCACCTTGGGGGGCAAGCCAAAGCGTTTGACTTCTTCGGCCGCCATCACCGCGATGCTCGCCAATTGCTCGGCATCGGGGTCTTCATTGACGAACGTGTCGGCAATGAACAGGGTGCGTTTCTCCAGCATCAGGGCGTTCAGGGTGGCAAAACCGGAAGCGCCCTTACGGGCTCCGATGACATCCCGAACATGGTCCAGATGCACGTCGAATCGACCATGCAGCCCGCACAGCATGGCGTCTGCATCGCCGAGCTTGAGCATCAGGGAACCGATGGTGGTGGTAGAGCGGCGCACGGCGGCCTTGGCGGCTTCGATGGAAACGCCACGCCGGCCCATCAGGCGGTGATAGGTCTCCCAGTACTGGCGAAAACGCGGGTCGTCTTCGGGGTTGACGCAGGACACATCCTTGCCAAGCCTGATACGCAGGCCGGCTTTGAGCAGTCGGGCTTCGATCACGGCCGGGCGGCCAATCAGGATCGGTCGCGCCAACCCTTCGTCCACCGCCAGTTGGACTGCCCGCAGCACGCGCTCGTCTTCGCCTTCGGCGAAAGCGACGCGTTTTCCGGCTTCCGGTACCGCCTTGGCGGAGGCGAAAACCGGCCGCATGAACATGCCGGAGTGATAGACAAAGCGCGACAACTGCTCGCGATAAGCGTCCATGTCCTTGATCGGGCGCGTCGCGACGCCCGAGTCTTCAGCCGCCTTGGCCACGGCCGGTGCGATGCGCAAAATCAGGCGCGAATCGAACGGCGTCGGGATCAGGTATTCGGAGCCAAAAACCAGTTCCTGCCCGGCGTAGGCGGTCGCCACCTCTTCGCTGATGTCAGCCTTGGCCAGGTCGGCGATCTGGCGCACGCAGGCCAGCTTCATGGCTTCGGTGATCTTGGTCGCACCGCAGTCCAGCGCGCCGCGGAAAATGTAAGGGAAGCACAGGACGTTGTTGACCTGGTTCGGGTAGTCGGAACGGCCGGTGGCGATGATGCAGTCCGGGCGCACCGCCTTGGCCAGTTCGGGCCGGATTTCGGGCTCGGGGTTGGCCAGCGCCAGGATGATGGGCTTGGCCGCCATGGTCTTGACCATGTCCTGCGTCAGCACGCCGGCAGTGGAGCAACCCAGAAAAACGTCGGCGCCGTTGATGACGTCGGCCAATGTGCGCAGCGTGGTCTTCTGGGCGAAACGCGCCTTCGATTCGTCGTAACCGCCGGGGCGGCCTTCGTAGACCAGACCCTTGGAGTCGCAGACAAAAACGTTTTCACGGGTCACGCCCAAGCCCACCATGACGTCCAGACAGGCAATCGCTGCAGCGCCTGCGCCGGAGACCGCCACCTTGACCTTGCCGATGGGTTTACCCACCAGTTCCAGACCATTGAGCAGGGCTGCGCTGGAGATGATGGCAGTGCCGTGCTGGTCGTCGTGAAAGAGCGGAATGTTCATGCGCTCGCGCAGCTTCTTCTCGATGTAGAAACACTCCGGCGCTTTGATGTCTTCCAGGTTGATGCCGCCCAGCGTGGGCTCCAACGCGGCGATGATCTCGATCAGCTTGTCGGGGTCGCGCTCGGCCAGTTCAATGTCGAAGACATCGATGCCGGCAAATTTCTTGAACAGGCAGCCCTTGCCTTCCATCACCGGTTTGGAGGCCAGCGGGCCAATGTCGCCCAGACCGAGCACTGCCGTGCCGTTGGTGATGACGCCGACCAGATTGCCGCGCGAGGTGTACTCGGTCACCAGCGATGGGTCGCGCTCGATGTCCAGACAGGGGTAGGCGACGCCGGGCGAATAGGCCAGGGAGAGGTCGCGCTGATTGGACAGCGGCTTGGTCGGTGTGACCGATATTTTTCCGCGTGTCGGTGTGCGGTGGTATTCGCGGGCCGCATCACGCAGGGCATGTTCGGCGGGGGACAGTTCCTTGCTCATCTATTTCTCCAGATTGATTCGTCAAAGCCAACAGGGCTATTGCATTGTGCCGCCGCCAGACGCGTCGAGTTCTGCGTTAGCTCAAGCGGGTGCATATCTTGCCTCCCGGACTGTAACGAGTTTGCCGACGAATTCGATCAGGGGAAACCCCCTGAATCGACCGACTGCGGCCGGGCGTCAGGCCAGCAGGTCTCTCAAGCTGCGGGCGATCACTTTGGTGGCGCGGCGCAGATCTTCGAGTTCGAGCCGCTCATCAGAGCGCTTGGCGTGCGACTCCAGCACCGTGCGCGGTCCGGCGCCATAAATAACGCCAGGAATGCCGACCTCGCAGAACAGGCGCACGTCGGTGTACAAAGGTGTTCCGAGCGCCGGAATATCTTCGCCAAAAACCGCTTTGCCATGACGCGCAATGGCATCCACCAGTGGCTTGTTGCCGGGCAAGGGTTGTAGGGCCCGGGCCAGCAGCATGCGCCGGATGCCAACCGTGATGCCGGCCGACTGCGCCGCGGCTTCGGCAATGATATGTCGCAGACTTGCCTCGACCTGCGCCGGGTCCTCTTCCGGGATCATGCGGCGATCAAGCTTGAAGGTGACGCGCCCCGGAATCACGTTGGTGTTGGTGCCGCCCTCGATCAGACCGACATTCAAGTAGGGGTGAGTGATGCCGGCGACCGAAGACCGCAGTTGCCGGTACAGCGTGTTCTGCCGATACAGGGCGTTGAGGATATGCACTGCGGCCTGCAGCGCATCGACACCGGAATCGGGTATCGCGGCGTGAGCCATCTCCCCGTGCACCGTCACTTCCATCTGCAGGCAGCCATTGTGGGCGGTGATAACCTGGTAGCTGAAGCCGGCTGCGATCACCAGATCGGGCTTGACAATGTTGTGCGCCAGCAGCCAGCCTGGGCCGAACTCACCGCCAAACTCTTCGTCGTAGCTGAACAGCAATTCAACGCTGCCGCGGGTCGGTTTGGCCACGGCCTCCAAGGCGCGCACGGCAAACGCATAAGTGGAAAAATCGCACTTGCTGACGGCGGCCGCGCGGCCATAGATCCTGCCGTTTTCGATCTCGCCGGCATAGGGATCTTTGGTCCAGCCCTCACCCGGTGGCACGACATCGCCGTGGGCATTGAGCAGAATCGTTCGGCCCGCTCCGTAATGGCGGCGCACCAGCAGATTGGTGATGCTTTGCAAGCCCGCGGCTTGCACTTCGGCCTGCGGTACCGGGTATTTCTCGACCGGCAGTCCCATGGCCTGCAACAACTCGGCGCTGCGCTCGGCATGCGGCGCATTGTTGCCCGGTGGCGTGTCGGTCGGAACCCGAATCAGTTCCTGCAAGAACTTCACTTGCTCGTCAAAGTGGGCGTCGATCCAGGCGTCGAGTTGCTCGTCGATGTTCATAAAAATCTGTGGTTGGAAATCAATATTCGGTCGCGATTTGGGCCAGCAATTGTGTCATTGCATCGACTGCCAGCTGGATGTCGTCGCTGCTGGTCGACTCCAGCGGACTGTGACTGATGCCCGAGTTTTGGCCACGCACAAACAGCATGGCCTGCGGCATGATCTGGTGCAACTTCATGGCGTCGTGGCCGGCGCCGCTGGGCATTCGGTGAACCGCAACGCCGAGGGTGGTCAGCGACTGCTCCCAGCGTTGCTGCCAGTCTGGAGCACTGGGCGCGGCGGCCACGCGCATCGTCTCCTGCAGCGTGTAGAGTAGCTGGCGACGCGCACAGATTTCTGCCAGCGCCTTCAGAATGTCGTTCACCAGTGCGTCGCGCTGGGCATCGGTCGGCGCGCGCATGTCGAGTGTGAACTGGCAGCGACCTGGGACGACATTGGTGGACCCGTTGGGTACCAGCAATTGACCCACCGTGGCCACCGAGTCGCCGTCCCGCGCAGCGCGTTGTTCGACCGCGAGCACCAGTTCTGCCACAGCCACTGCCGCATCCTGGCGCCGCGCCATCGGTGTAGTGCCGGCATGGCAGGCGGTGCCGATGACTTCGGCTGTGCAGCGCACGCTGCCATTGATCGAGCTCACCACTCCCAAGGGCAGCTTCAGTTCGTTCAGCACCGGTCCCTGCTCGATGTGCACCTCGACAAAGCCCATGTAGTCGCCTGGCTGACGTTGTAATTTGACGATGTCTTCAGGGCGCAATCCAGCTTGCCGCATGGCCTCGCGCAGGGTGACGCCCTCAGCATCCTGCTGCTCCAGCCAGGCCATATCGAACTGGCCGACCAGCGCGCTCGACCCCAAAAAGCTGGTCTTGAAGCGCTGGCCTTCCTCCTCTGCAAAGGCGACCACTTCGAGATGAAAGGGCAGGCGCTCGCCCCGTCTGGCGAGTTCGTCGACACAGGCGATAGCTACCAGAATGCCGAGGCGACCATCGTGTCTGCCGGCGTTGCGCACGGTGTCGTAATGTGATCCTGTGAGCAGGGTTTTTGCCACCGGGTCGTGTGACCGGTAATGCCCGACCACATTGCCGACGGCGTCGATGCTGACGCTGTCGAAGCCGCATTCGGACATCAGCGTCTTGATGAATGCGGCACAGGCGCGGTGTGCCTCGGTCAGGTAGGTGACTGTGAGTTGACCTTGCTGCAGGTCGGGCGCATCGCTGAATTGCGCCAGTGCTGCAGCCCAGTCCCAGACCCGGTTGCCAATGACCGGGACGATGCCGAATTTGTCGTGCAATCTGAGCTCGGCGATGCGGTGAATGTTGCGCAGGCATTCCTGCAGCTCGAAGTGGCGCGGGTTGTTCAGTCGGCGCTCGAAGGTGTCGATGATTTGCTGTCGGGACAGGCCCGTGCCGCGCTCCCCGCGCACCGCCAGAATGAACGGAAAGCCGAAACGTGCCTTGTACTCGTCATTGAGACGCTGAAGTCTGGCGAATTCAGCGGCCGTGCAGTGATTCAGGCCGGCAGCGCCTTGCTCATGAGTGGAGGCAGCGGTCAGGCTATGGTCGACCATGGCTTTGCCGGCCAGTTCCGGATGGGCGCGAATCAGGGCAAGTTGGGCATCCATGCCGGCGTCGTCGAGCACCTGAACCATGCTGTGCTTCAAGTGCGCGAGCGACCGGAAGGGACGCTGGGCCCAGGCGGCTTCGACAATCCATGGTGAGTGTTCGTACAGACCGTCCAGCAGTCGCGCTGCCTGGGCCGGATCGGCGGCATTGAGTTGTTGCAGCGTCAGCATTAGCGTCATGCAGGGTGGTCCGAGGGTTCGATCTGGGGCGACTGAAACGGGTGTGTCAACGTCCAGTGGCGGGCCAGATCGACCCGGCGGCAGATCCACACCTTGGAGTGCCCCTGCACGTAGTCGAGGAATCTTTGCAGCGCCTTGATGCGACCAGGCCGACCCAGCAACCGGCAATGCATGCCGACGCTGAGCATCTTGGGTGCATTCAGGCCGGCCGGGTCGCCTTCGGCATACAGGACGTCAAAGCTGTCTTTCAGGTAAGCCAGAAAGTCATCGCCCTGGGCGAAGCCCTGCGCCGAAGCAAAGCGCATGTCGTTGCTGTCCAGCGTGTAGGGCACGATCAACTGTGCCGCGACGCTGCCATCGGACTTGCGCACCTGCATCCAGAACGGCAGGTCGTCGCCGTAGTAATCGCTGTCGTACTCGAAGCCGCCGTAGTCGGCCACCAGGCGGCGTGTTTGCGGGCTGTCGCGCCCGGTGTACCAGCCCAGGGCGCGCTGGCCCGTGAGTTGCTCGATGGCATCCATGCCAAGGCGCATGTGTTCGCGCTCAATGGCCTCGTCGACGTTCTGGTAATTGATCCAGCGCCAGCCGTGGCAGGCAATTTCATGGCCCAGTTGCTTGAAAGCGGCGACCAGTTCGGTGTGGCGTTTGAGCGCCATGCCGACGCCGAAAACCGTCAAGGGCAACTGGCGAGCCTCGAACTCGCGCAGGATGCGCCAGACTCCTGCGCGCGATCCGTATTCGTAGAGGCTTTCCATGCTGAGGTGGCGCGCGGCAAAGGCTGCCGGGTTGAACATTTCGGAGAGGAACTGCTCGGAGGCGGCGTCGCCGTGCAGCACCGAATTCTCAGCGCCCTCTTCGTAGTTCAGCACAAACTGGACGGCGATGCGGGCTTGGCCCGGCCAGCGGGCATGCGGCGGGCGGCGACCGTAGCCGATCAGGTCGCGCGGGTAGGGCATGGTGCTGTCGTCGTGGGTCATGGATTCAGGCGCGGCATAGGTCGGCATGATAATGGCATTTTTTTGTGATGCAGAGGGACACGCGATGGGCTTGAGCACGCACGTACTGGACACCATGCACGGGACGCCGGCCGTCGGCATGCAGGTGGCGTTGTACCGCACGCTGGGGCACGAGCTCACTCTGTTGCAAAGCTTTGTGCTGAACCAGGATGGCCGCCACCCGCAGGGCATGCTGCTGGACAAAGCAAGCCTGCAGGTGGGTTGCTACCGGCTCGCCTTCGATGTAGCGGGCTATTTTCGTTCGCGCGGTGTGCAGTTGCCGGAGCCGAATTTTCTGGACAAGGTGAGCCTCGACTTCGGTGTTGCCCATGCCGATCAGCACTACCACGTGCCGCTGCTGGTCAGCCCCTGGAGCTATTCAACCTACCGTGGCTCGTGAGCGCAAACTCCTATTCTCATTTTCGAGGCGGCGTGCTTGATGACTGCCGCCGATAGCTTTCTGGCACGCCTGGCCAACGAAAAGGCCTGCCTGGTGACACTGCACGCCTCACGCGGCTCGGTGCCGCGCGAACAGGGTGCCTGGATGGCGGTTTTTGCCAATGCTGAGATCGGCACCATTGGCGGCGGTCACCTCGAGTTTCAGGCCATTGCACAGGCGCGCCAGCGTTTGTCCGACGGCCAGGGCGAGGCGCTGCTGCGGTACGCCCTGGGTCCGACCCTGGGGCAGTGCTGTGGTGGCGAAGTGCATCTTCGTTTTGAATCGGTGTCTGGCGCAGACATCGATGCGCTGCGCCAGCGGCTGGCGGCCCGGCTGCAAGCCGTCGCACTCTTCGGAGGCGGTCATGTGGGGCGCGCGCTGATCGAGGTGATGACACGACTGCCTCTGGCAATAAGCTGGATCGACAGCCGCGATGAGATTTTTCCGGCTTCGCTGCCTTCGAACATCCACTGCCAGTACTCCGATCCGGTCCAGGGCGCGGTTGCAGCGCTGCCAGAGGGCTCACGCGTGCTGGTCATGAGTTTCAGCCATGCGGAAGATTTGGAAGTGGTGGCGGCCTGTCTGATGCGACAGCGCCTGCGCTCTGACCTGCCCTACGTGGGGCTGATTGGCAGCCAGACCAAGTGGGCGAGTTTCCAGCGGCGGCTTGCGCAGCGCGGTTTTACGCCCCAGGAACTGGCCCACATCACCTGTCCGATCGGCGTTGCGGGGATTTCGGGCAAGGAGCCTGAAGTGATTGCGGTCGCAGTGGCGGCACAGATATTGCAGACCTTGCCGGGCCGCCACTGAGCGGCCAACCTCGAAAGGTCAGGAAATCATGGAAAGCTACTATCTCGACTGGGTAAATCTGCTATTGCGATGGTCCCATGTCATCACGGCCATTGCATGGATCGGGTCCTCCTTCTATTTTGTTTTTCTTGACAGCAGTCTGACACCGGCGCTCGATGAAGACTTGAAGAAGCAGGGCGTGAGTGGTGAACTGTGGGCAGTGCACGGCGGCGGTTTTTACCATCCGGTTAAGTTCAATGTGTCACCGCCGCAGTTACCCGAGCAGTTGCACTGGTTTTATTGGGAGGCCTACTCGACCTGGTTGACCGGTTTCTCACTGTTCACCGTGAGCTACCTCTGGAGCGCCAACACCTACCTGATTGACAAGTCATTGATGGACTGGACTGCGGCCACGGCCATTGGGGTCGCGCTGTCCTTTTTGGTGCTGTTCTGGATTTTGTACGATGGTATCTGTCGCCTCTTTGCGCAGCGCAAGGGTGGCGATGCGGTCGTCGGTGCCTTGGTTCTGATACTGGTCTGTGCCGCCTCGTGGCTGGCCTGCCACTGGTTCGCCGGGCGTGCCGCATTTCTGCTGGTCGGGGCGATGCTGGCCACCAGCATGAGCGCCAATGTGTTCTTCTGGATCATTCCCGGGCAGAAAAAAGTGGTGGCTGCGATCCAGGCCGGTGCGCCGGTCGATGCCATGCACGGCGAGCGCGGCAAGCAGCGCAGCGTGCATAACACCTATTTCACCTTGCCGGTTCTGTTCGCGATGCTGAGCGGCCATTACAGCTTTACCTACAGCCACCCGCAGAACTGGCTGGTGCTGATTTTGATGATGTTGGCCGGTGCCGCGATCCGGCAGTTCTTTGTCATGCGCCATGGCTACAAGCTGGGTCGCCAAGGCAATCCGCTGGCCTATGCCCTGGCGGGTGTCGCGGTGATTGTGGCGGTGATCGCATGGCTGCAGCCGGCAGCAATGACAGTGGGCCTGGCCGGCACCCAAACCCCGACTTACCGGGATCTGCAGCCGGTGCTGGAGCGGCGTTGCTACCCGTGCCACGGTGAACAGGTGCAGATGAAGGGTGTTCGACTCGACTCTGCAAAACATGTCAAGGCCTATGCCCAGTACATGTACCAGCAAGCAGTGGTGTTGAAGTTGATGCCGATGAACAATGCGACCGGCATTACAGAAGACGAGCGCCTGATGATCAAGCGTTGGTTTGAGGCCGGCGCCGCAACCGATTAACCGCTCGCTGCGAAGCAGCCATACAATCCGCGTGGATCAGCGGGACCCCAAGGTGGTCGAGGTTTGCCTTCAATCAATTTGGCCCAAGCTCCGATGATTACAATGCAACGCTCAGGCGGCGCGCCTTTTCGGGTCAATCCTGGGGGATTTTTAACATCTCGCAGCGTGACCTCGACCGGATGATCCGCACCCAAACTATCACCAATGAACTAAGGATATCGTATGAAACTTAAATTGCTTGCCGTTGCAGTGAGTGCCTGTGTTGCCATGATGGCGCAAGCGCAAGCGCCGGCGCCAGCGCCAGCCGGCGACGCCTCTAAACCGGCTACTCGTGCCGAGGTCAAGGCTGAGGCCAAGGCTGCCAACAAGGCTGGCGCAATCGACCCTAGCGACAAGGAAAAGGCTGCCCCAAAGACCAAGTCGACCAAAACCCGTGCCGAGGTCAAGGCTGAGGCCAAGGCTGCCAACAAGGCTGGCACAGACAGACCTGACGCTGAAAAGCCAGCAGCAAAAACCTCCTCTACCAAGACGCGCGCCGAGGTCAAGGCTGAGGCCAAGGCGGGGGCTAAGGATGCCAAGGTCGATGCAACCACGTTGAAGCAATAACTTCGGCTGAACAGAAGAGGGGCCCATTGGCCCCTTTTTTGGAAGTCGTCACTGGTGGCGCAACTTGGCGATACACCAGGGCACGATTCCGATCAAGGCAAGACCGAGCAGGAGCCAGCCTTCGAGGTTTCTGACCTCACCCATGAAGGCCTCTGCCGCTTGGCCGAATATCCATCCGACGCCGCCAATCAGGCAGGCCCATAGCAGTGCCCCCAGAGCGTTCAGCAAGGCAAACCGTTTTCCAGGGATGGACGACATGCCAATCAGGACCGGCCCCGCGATACGCAGGCCGTAGGCAAATCGAATGCCGATGATCACCGCGGCGTGATAACGCGCTATCAGGTTTTGAAGTCGGTCGTTGTGTGCGACCACCGACGGCCAGCGCGCCAGAACTGCGTCGCCGTGACGACGGCCGAGCCAAAAATAGAATTGGTCGCCGGTAAAGCCCGATACCGCTGCGATGGCTACAACTGCATAGGGATTCAGATGACCAAGATGCGCCGCAAAGCCGGCCAGAATAAGGACGGTCTCACCCTCCAACAGGCAGCCAGCAGCAAGCACCCAGTAGCCGTGTGTTGCGATCAACGATCCCAAATCCATGAATTGCCACCCTCATGGTCTGTCAGTTTCAGTCGACCCGAGCGCCCGACGCTTTCACCAGTTTTTCGTATTTGGCCCGCTCGCTGGTCATCAGTGCGCCAAATTCCTCGGCGCTGCTCGGCACCGGTTCGGCCAGCAGAACGGCAAAACGCGCTTTGGTCTCTGGCGCATTGAGCGCTGCGACAAAGGCCTGGTTGAGTCGATTGACAATGTCTTTCGGTGTGGAAGCTGGCGCCACCAGTCCCCACCAGGTGTCGATCGCAAAGCCTTTGAGCGTGTCGGCCACCGGCGGTACTCCCGGCAGGGCGCTGGAGGGCTTTAGTGTGGTGACGGCCAGCGCCTTGAGTTTGCCAGAACGGATGTTGGGAGCGGCGGTGGACAGGTTGTCAAAGTTGAAATCGACCTGGCCGCCCAGTAGCGCCAGTTGCGCCGGGCTGCCACCATTGTAGGGAATGTGCACGGCAAAGATGCCGGCATCGCGTTTGAACATCTCGCCGGCCAGATGGCCGGCGCTGCCGTTCCCCCCGCTGCCATAGTTGAGCTTGGCCGGATTGGCTTTGGCATAGGCAATCAGGTCTGCCAAGGTGTTGATCTTCAGGCGCTGGGCCGCGTCGGCATTCATCACCAATACATTGGGCACCCGCACCATCTGCGTGATCGGCGCAAAGTCGGTGGCCGCGTTGTAGGGCATCTTGCTGTAAAGCCACGGGTTGACGGCATGCGTGGCGGTGGCGGCAATGCCAATGGTCAAACCGTCCGGCGCCGCCTTCGCCACCGCGTCGGCACCAATGTTGCCGCCGGCACCGGGTCGGTTTTCGATGATGACAGTGCCCAGCGTGTCCCGCACGCGCTCCGCCAGCGCGCGCGCCGTGACGTCGAGCGGCCCGCCGGCGGCGTAGGGCACGATCAGGCGAATCGGCTTGCCCTGTGCCTGTGCCAAGGGCGAACTGATCGATATGACCAGCGTGATGGCGGCGAGGAGGAATGATTTGTAATGCATCAGGATGGGTTCGCCAACTTGTCGGCTTCGCTGGTGAATGCGTCGGCGTAAAACTCATGTCCAGGCAAACCAGCCTGGGCAAAATCTGCCCGAGCCGATTCGACCATGATGGGCGCGCCGCAGGCGTAAACCTGATGGCCTGAGAGATCGGGCAGATCCTGCAGCACGGCCAGGTGCACAAAGCCACTGCGCCCGCTCCAGTGATCCTGCGCCAGCGCCTGCGAAATCACCGGCACATAACGAAGTTGCGGCATTTCAGCGAGCTTGGCCTGGACCCAGTCGTCCAGGTAAAGGTCCTGCGGGCGACGGCCGCCCCAGTACAGCGTGGTGGCGCGTGTGATGTTGTTGAACTGCATGTATTCGAGCATCGCCTTGACCGGCGCAAAGCCGGTACCCGAGGCCAGCAGCACAATCGGTTTGTTGCCGTCCTCGCGCAGGAAGAAGCTGCCATACGGTCCTTCGATGCGCAGGATTTCCTTTTCCTTCATGCTGTTGAATACATGATCGGTGAATTGGCCACCCGGCAGATGCCTGATGTGCAGTTCCAGGCCATTGCCCGCAGCCACGGTGTGCGGCGCGTTGGCCATGGAATAGCTGCGCCGAACGCCGCCTTGCAGCAGAAACTCGACGTACTGGCCGGCGTGGTAACTGAAACTTTCGCTGGCAGGCAGTTGCAGTCTGAGCACCATCACATCGGGCGATTTGCGCTCCATGTCGCTGACGCGGGTTGGCATCTTCTTGATTGCAAAGGCGTCGGCCAGGGTCACTTGGCGCGACTCCAGAACCAGATCACTTTGGGCCACGCCGCAGCAGGTCAATATCAGGCCGGCGGCTTCTTCCTCATCGCTCAGGGCCTTGCTCTGGTGCGGCCCGTGGACAACGCTGCCGGAAAGCTTCTTGCACTTGCACGATCCGCAGGCGCCATCCTTGCAGCCATAAGGCATGCCCACACCCTGGCGAATCGCGGCCGCCAAAATCGTTTCCGTCGCGCCGGCCATGAAAGTTCGCTCACTGGGTTTAACGCTGATCAAAAACTCTTGCGTCGCTGTGTCACTGCTCGCCATCTTTATGTATCCTTGGGTTCCTTTGTGTGCAGACCCGATTTTGCCTTCAAACCGCAGCGCTCATCCGATTCTTTATGCCAGCCGCCCAGGCGCCTTGCCGGCACGCTTTCGCCGCCTGCGCGTCCTGATCGTAGGCTGTGGCGATGTCGGCCTGCGGGTGGCGCGCGCCCTGCCGGCCGGCGTGCGGCTGCTGGCGCTGAGCTCCAGCGTCGAGCGGTTTGCGCTCTTGCGCACCCATGGCATCACCCCTTTGCCCGGTGACCTGGACGATCCGGCTTCGCTGCGGCGACTGGCCGGGCTGGCCCACCGAATTGTGCACCTGGCGCCGCCGCCGTCCGAGGGCTGGGGCGACCCGCGTACCGAGGCCTTGATCCGAGCACTGCGGCTGCGCACTGCACCCGATGTGCTGGTGTATGGATCGACCAGTGGCGTCTACGGCGACCGTCAGGGCGAGTTGGTCAGTGAGACCAGAGCGCCCGGCGCCGATACGCCCCGCGCCAGAAGACGCATCGCTGCCGAGGATACGCTGCGCTTTCTCGGACGGGGATTGGCGGCGCGCAGCAGCATTTTGCGCATTCCAGGTATCTATGCGTCGGACCGTGAAGGTGGCACACCGCGGACACGCCTGCTCAAAGGCATGCCGGTGCTGCGCTCCAGCGACGACGTCTACACCAACCACATCCATGCCGATGATCTGGCGCGTGCCTGCATTGCAGCCCTGTGGCGTGGCAAGCCGCAGCGCGTCTACAACGCCAACGACGACAGCAGTCTGTTGATGGGCGACTACTTCGATCTGGCGGCTGATCTGTACCAATTGCCGCGCCCGCCACGGCTGCCCCGCAGCACCGCGACTGACCAGTTGCCTCTGATGCTGCTCAGTTTCATGAGTGAGTCGCGCCGCATGGACAACACGCGTCTGAAGCGCGAATTGCGCCTGCGGTTGCGCTATCCGACCGTCAAGACAGGCTTGCTGGCGGGGCAAGCATAATTAGCATAGTCCGAAAGTTCGCAGGGTTATTTTTTCAGGGGAAATCATCATGGCAGAGAGCATCAAATACGTTTACGCCTTTGAGGAGGGCGACGGCAAGAACAGACTCTTGCTCGGGGGCAAGGGAGCCAATCTGTGCGAAATGACGCAGATCGGCCTGAACGTGCCGCCGGGTTTTACAGTCACCACCGATGCCTGCACCGCCTATCTGGAAAAGAACCAGTTGCCGTCCGGCCTGATGGACGAGGTCAAGACCTACATGACGGCGCTGGAAAAGAAAACCGGCAAGGGTTTCGGTGATGGCAAGAACCCGCTGCTGATCTCGGTGCGCTCGGGTTCTGCCATGTCGATGCCCGGAATGATGGACACCATCCTCAACCTCGGGCTCAACGAAAGCTCGCTCAAGGGCCTGATCGCGCAAACCGGCAACGCACGTTTTGCCTATGACGCGTATCGCCGCTTCATCCAGCTGTTCGGCAAGATCGCGCTCAATATAGGCGATGAACATTTTGATGAGCGCATGGCTGCCATCAAGCACAAATACAACGCGTCGCAGGACGTCGACCTGGGCGCCGAACAGCTGCAGGAATTGGCTGCTGAGTTCTTGGCCATCATCGAGCAGCACACCGGCAAGCCGTTTCCGCAGGATCCCTACCAGCAGCTCGAAATATCGGTCGGTGCCGTGTTCCGTTCCTGGATGGGCAAGCGTGCGGTGGACTATCGCAAGCAGTTCAGGATCACCAAGGATCAGGCCAGCGGCACGGCCGTCAACATCTGCACCATGGTGTTTGGCAACATGGGCAACGATTCAGGCACCGGCGTCGGTTTTACGCGAAACCCCGGCACCGGTGAGAACGTGATCTACGGTGAGTATCTGGTCAATGCGCAGGGCGAGGACGTGGTCGCCGGCATCCGCACACCGAAGGCGATTGCCGAAATGGAACAGGAAATGCCGGAGATCTATCGTCAATTGATGACGCTGCACAACCGGCTCGAATCGCATTACCACGAGGTGCAGGACTTCGAGTTCACGATCGAAAAAAGCATTCTCTACTGCCTGCAAACGCGCAACGGAAAGATGAATGCCCGCGGCATGGTGCGCAGCTCGGTGGAGATGTTCCATGAAGGGCTGATCACGAAGGAGCGCGCCCTGCTGCGCGTCGATCCAGCCATGCTGGAGCAATTGCTGGTGCCGCAACTGGCGCCGAATTTTCATGGCAAGTCGCTGGCGCAGGGCTTGTCTGCTTCACCGGGTGCAGCCTCCGGAAAGATTGTTTTCGACGCCGACAGCGCCGAGTTGCGTGGACGCGCCGGCGAAAAAATCATTCTGGTGCGCGAAGAAACCAAACCCGAAGACATTCACGGCTTCTTCCAGGCGCAGGGCATTCTGACCAGTCGCGGCGGCAAGACATCGCACGCCGCGGTGGTGGCGCGCGGCATGGGCAAGCCCTGTGTGTCGGGCTGCGAACAAATCATCATCAATGACCATTTGCGCAGCGCCCAGATTGGCGAGACCACCTTGCAGGAAGGTGATGTGATCACGATCGACGGCAGCACCGGTCATGTCTACGCCGGCGAAGTGCCAACCGTTGAGGCCGAGATTTCACCCGAGATGGACCTGCTGCTGAGCTGGGCCGACGAGGTCGCCAAACTCAAGGTGATGGCCAATGCCGACACGCCCGAAGACGCCCAGCGGGCACGCGACTTTGGTGCCATGGGCATCGGCCTGTGCCGCACCGAGCGCATGTTCAACAGCACCGACCGACTGCCGATCGTGCAGGAAATGATTCTGGCCGAGACGCTCGAAGACCGGCGCTCGGCGCTGGACCGCCTGCTGCCGATCCAGCGCAACGACTTCAAGGGCATTTTCAAGGCGATGAAGGGACTGCCGGTGACGGTGCGCCTGCTTGATCCACCGATGCACGAGTTCTTGCCGACTGCGGCTCAGCTTGAGCTGGAAATTGCCCACCTGCACCAGTTGCGCGACACCATCAAGGGCCTCGAAGACATGCCCGACACGCTCAAACTGCTCAATCCCAAGCTGTACCAGCAATATGCCGACGGTCTGAACAAATTGATGGAAGGCCTGCACACCTTCAAGGATTCGCATCTGGAAGACGATGTGATTGGCCGCAAGGAAAAGGTGCTGAAGAAAGTGCGCGCGCTGGCCGAAGTCAATCCGATGCTGGGCCATCGGGGCGTGCGCCTGGGCATCACCTACCCGGAAATTTATTCGATGCAGATTCGGGCCATCATGGAAGCGGCAGCGTTGTGCGCCACGCAAGGCATCGAAATCTACCCCGAGATCATGGTGCCGCAAGTGGCGACCGTGGAAGAGCTCAAGCGCATTCACAGCTACGTGCAGCGCATCCACAAGGAAGTGAAGGCAACGCATGGCATTGACGTGCAGTTCAAGTTCGGCTCCATGCTGGAAGTGGTGCGGGCCTGCATGCGCTCCGGGCGCATGGCCGAGATCGCCGAGTTCTTCTCGTTCGGCACCAACGACCTGAGCCAGGCGACCTTCTCCTTCAGCCGGGAAGACGCCGAAAACAAGTTTCTGCCCTTCTACAACGAGACCGGCATTCTGGAAGACAACCCGTTTGAAGTGCTTGACATCAAAGGCGTTGGTCAATTGATGAAGATGGCCGTCAAGCAGGGTCGCCAGACCAATCCGGATCTGAAGATCGGCATCTGTGGCGAGCACGGCGGACATCCCGGCTCCATCCATTTCTGCCATTACATCAAGCTCAACTACGTTTCCTGTTCCGGCCCGCGGGTTCCGATTGCTCGCCTGGCCGCAGCGCAGGCCAAGTTGCTGGAGGACCAATATCGGGAACCGGTCTAACGCTGGCAACTGTGCAGTGAAGTTCGTTCACCCGCACTGGCTGCTGGCGTGCTTTTGCTCGCTGTTATTGTTGGCGTGCACGGGTGCATTGACGGTTGGGGACGCGCGGCAGATCGCGATTGAGGACCAGATCGTCAGCGCGTTCGAAAACTCGACCACGGTGGTGCAGTACGCCTTTATTGCCAACATCAAGGATGGCCGGGGTTATACGGCGGGACGGGCCGGCTTCACGTCGGGCACTGGCGACATGCTCGAAGTGGTGAAGGAGTACCAGAAACAGTCGCCGGACAGCGTTCTTGCAAGCTACCTGGCGCCGTTGCAGAGGGTCAATGGCAGCGACTCGGTTGCGGGTCTGGACGGTATTGAGCAGGCCTGGAAACGGGCCGCGACCGATGCCAGGTTTATTGCCGCCCAGGACGCTGTCAACGATCGGCTTTATCGGCAACCGGCACGCAGCCTGGCAGCCAGGCTCGGGTTGCGCTTGCCGTTTTCCAAGCTTGCCATCTACGAGGCCGGCATTCAGCACGGGCATGGCGAGGACTACGACTCGGTCAACAAGATTGCCGAGCGGGCCACCGTTGCGGCGAGGGGTGCACCCACCAGCGGCATCGACGAGAGGGCATGGCTGCGGGAATTTCTGAGCGAGCGGCGCAACGATTTGCTGCATCCGGCCGACCGAGCAACCGCCGCCGGGTGGGCGGCAGCGGTCAGCCGGGCCGATGCGATGTTGAGCATTTACGACAGCGGCAATTTCAATCTTGATCAGCCGATCGTGATCACCGTGTATGGGGACAAGTTCACGATCGTCGCCGGTGGCGGCGTTGCGGCAGCCTCCCATTGAGCGCTTGCTGCACCGTGCAATTTGAACGGACAATCGGCCCAGATGAATGAACTGAAGCAACTTGAAGCGCTCGGCCTGGTGTTGCCCACGCCGGCCTACATTGCCGGTGCCCTTCTGTTCGGCATCGTTGGTCTGGTGGCATTTCGGCGTGGCAGAAAATGCTCGCAGGCCCAGCTCACCTGGACCGGTGTCGCCCTGATGCTTTACCCGTACGTGATTTATGAAACCTGGTTGCTGTGGGCGCTTGGCATCGCCCTGTGCGGCTGGGTGTATGTCAAATGGAACTGACTTGAAGGGAAAACCATGACTGAACTCGTGTCTTATCAATTCGATGATGGCGTTGCCACATTGACGCTTTGCAATGGTAAGGTCAATGCCATCTCAAATGAGGTCATTGCAGCGTTCCATGTTGCGCTGGATCGCGCACTGCAAGATAAAGCAATTGTCATCATCACCGGGCAAGCGGGCATCTTGTCGGGCGGCTATGACCTCAAGGTCATGCTGTCCTCGCCGCAAAATGCGATTGCGCTGGTCACGACAGGAAGCCAGTTGGCACGGCGCATGCTGTCGCACCCGTACCCGATTATTGTGGCCTGCCCAGGGCATGCGGTCGCCAAAGGCGCCTTCATTCTGCTGTCAGCCGATTACCGTGTCGGCGTTGAGGGGCCATTCATGATCGGCCTCAATGAAGTCAAGATCGGCATGACCATGCATCACGTGGGCATCGAGTTGGCGCGGGACCGCCTGCGCAAATCAGCCTTTCAGCGAGCGGTGATCAATGCCGAGATGTTCGACCCGCAATCGGCCAAAGAGGCAGGTTTTCTGGATGCGGTGGTTTCGGCAGACGAACTGATGAAAGCTGCCTTGGCCATGGCGCAACAATTAAAGGCCATCAATTTCACTGCGCATGCGGCAACCAAGCTGAAGGTCAGAAAGAAGTTGCTGGAAACCCTTGACTTGGCCATTGAGCTGGACAAGACGTCGGGGCTTGCTTGAATGAGGATTTGAATGGTGGGAACCGAGAGATTCGAACTCTCGACCTACGGATTAAGAGTCCGCTGCTCTACCAACTGAGCTAGGTTCCCATTCGGAGACAAACTGGTGGTATGCCGGGGGTCGCCTACCGGTTTCACCAGCGGGGAATTCTAGCAGCTCTCGGGGATCATTCTGGTTGCCTGCGGAGCTGCCTGGGTGTGCCAGGACTTCTCACTTGCCGGTGTATGGCGGGGGCTGGATTCCCTTTGGTCTTGCCCTTGGTTTGTCCTGCGGTAGAGCCTTCGGTATCAGCCCTGCGGTATCAGCCCTTTGATGGCCCTGGGTTCGGCATGAGGTCGGGGGGAAAGCTGCCGACCTTTCATCTGTTGATTGACCGCTCCATCATCTGCTCTCTGATGTTGTTATTGCCGGAAATATCAAGGGCATCCCTTAGGGCTTTTGGACCCTGTGGCGCAACATTGGCGCTTTCAGTCTGTGGTGTAGTGCCTTTGATTTCGGTAACGGTTCCTCCCTTGATAGGTGCCAACTTCGCATCCACTGGGCAAGGCTGGTCAGTGTAGATTACTTCGTACTTTCGCACGCATTTCTTGAGCTTGCCCACGGCGTTCTGATCATTCTTGTTGGTCGAAGTGGTAACAGCGTTGGGAGGAGGCTTGACATCCCGCACACTGCCGTTGTCGAACTTGATATTCACCTGCGCCGGACCATCGACTAGCAGGAGTTGCTTGATCCATTGGGCATTGCGGTATCGCCATGCCACGGAGGCAACGATGGCAATGCCAACGGCCACAATCAGCAGGTGGGTCTTCTTGCCGAAATCAAGTCTCATTGGTCAAGTCACGAATGGATGATTCCCAGTCCATAAAGGACCGTTCGGTCCAAGTGTAAGTTCTCGGCAAGCCGGTGGACAGCGCCATGAAGCTCTCACCGGAGTCGATGATGGTGATGTGGCGCCAACCGGAATACGCCAGTGCAAATTGGTACAGGCGATGGGCAAACACAGCCCCATCAATCTCCACCTTGAGGTCATCTGCCACCGTAAAGTCAGACAGCCCTTGTCGACCCGGTGGGTGTTCCTGTGCAAAGTAGACCTCGCGCTCGGTGCCGAACTTGGCGCGCCACAGTCGTACACGGCGCTGCAAGGTGCGCAGCACGCTGCTATCCCACTGACCGGGATAGCGACGCTGGAGTTCTTCGAGCAGGGTGACGGCGTTGAGCCTGGCATCTGTCTTGAGCAACGGGACAACTTCGCTATCCCAAACCGAACTCAAGGGGTCCTCTCGCGTGCGCCAGTTGCGCAGTGGGCGCTGGGAAGGCAACCATTGCGCGTCCTCGATACGCCTGGCGCTTCGCTCACTGATTCCGGCTTTGGCGGCTGCAGCGACTTGGCTGAGCCGATTGCGGTGTTGCTTGTACTTGTGCACTTGGTGGTCCGTGATTCTCTTGCCGGGCATGCCGCCTACCTTCGATTGGTGTTCGAAGGTCCAACGGTAGCCCCGCCTCCCGTACCCGCCCGGTACAGGCCTCTAACCGGCCAACATAGTTGTCGTCAACCGGCCATTGACTCAGCTGTTTTGCTACCGGTGCTGACCCGTTGCCTCACGTAATCTGCTACCCGTCGGATGGTCCGGCGGGATCGGAACAACGTGATGAGGCAAATCAGCATGACAACACGCAAGGAGTTGATAGAAGCGCTGCGAGTGCGGTATCGCGGCGCAAACTACGGTGAAAGAGTGAAAATTCTTGACGAGTTTGCGGCCCTAACCGGCTATCACCGCAAGCACGCTATCCGTCTTTTGGGGGGTGAAGGGATTGCCGGGAAGGCCACGCCGAAGCGCAACCGTTTATATGACGAGGCAGTCCGCCAAGCGCTGATGGTGCTGTGGGAGGCGGCTGATCGGCTTTGCGGCAAACGGTTGAAAGCGTTGATCCCGATGCTGGTGGACTCCATGGAGCGTCACGGCCACCTCGATTTGGACCCCCTCATCAGGTCCAAGATCATGCAAATCAGTGCAGCGACCATTGATCGTGTGCTGGCCGGGGCACGCTCGCATATTGACGGGCAGCGCAAGCGCCGTAAAGGTGTGGGGGCCGCCATTCGGCGCAGCATACCGGTACGCACCTTTGCTGACTGGCGTGATCCGCCGCCGGGCTTCTTCGAGGTGGACATGGTCGAGCACTGCGGTGGCCCAAAAACCGATGGTGACTTCGTGCACACCCTCACGTTGACCGATATCGCCAGCGGGTGGACCGAATGCGTTGCCATGCGCTGGCGCAACCAGATGCTGGTGATCGAAGGCCTGGACAAAGCGGCGCAAGATCTGCCCTTCGCGATGCTGGGCGTCGACTCCGACAACGACAGCGCCTTCATGAACCAGAACGTCTTTGACTACTGTCGAGCAAAGGGGCTGGAGCAGACTCGTTCTCGTGCATACAAGAAGAACGACCAGGCGTGGGTTGAGCAGAAGAATGGTGCCATCGTGCGGCGCCTAGTTGGTTATGGACGGCTCAGCGGGCCGGTGGCGACGCAGACTCTGGCGCAACTTTATGCCTCATCACGGCTGTACATCAATTTCTTTCAGCCATCGTTCAAGCTCAAATCCAAGACGCGCGATGGTGCCCACGTGCACAAGACCTATCACACGCCGGCGACCCCATGCGAGCGGCTTCTGGCGCACGAGCGGATCGATGCGCCTACCAAGGAAAGGCTGAAGGCACAGCTCGAAAGCCTGGATCCAGTTCTGCTGCTGCAAGAGATCCGTTTTGCCCAACAAAGTCTCATCGACATCGCGACGCACGGTGTGCTCGAGCAGGCGGCACCTTCGCCAAGACCAGGCGTAGACGCATTCCTGGCGAGTCTGTCTACTGCCTGGAAGGACGGCGAGGCACGCCCGACGCACCGCAGGCAACCGAACGCCACGCATTGGTGGCGAACCAGGGTGGACCCGTTCGCCGATGCCTGGCCGGTCATCGAAGGCTGGCTGATCGCAGAGCCGTCAGTGCCAGCGCACGCGTTGATGGATCGCCTGGCAGAGATGTTTCCACAAGCGTA
>CAIVLG010000108.1 GCA_903906695.1 uncultured beta proteobacterium
GATCGGAGAAAGAAGCTCAGATGTTTGAGCGAAGCAAGAGAAAGTGAGGCGCCAACCGGGGCGCGACCCCGCCTATCGTACTGCCGCAACGCTATGATGGCACCATCGTTTTGACTTGTCGAAAGTTGGAGACCATGGAGTTTGCTGTCGTTGCCGGATTGCGGCTATGTCTCGGTGTGGCATTGCTGACTGCTGCCACTTGCGCAAGCGCTGCCCAACCCGCCTGGGATGCCGAGCGTGGGCTGGTGCTGGTCGGTAAAGTGGTCACCATGAATGACGCCGACGATGTGCTGCCCAACGCCAGGGTCTGGCTCTCGGGCGGCAAGATCATGGCCATTGCCCGTACTGGTGAGCCCTTGCCCGATGGCGCCCGTGATGCGCCGGTGGTCGACAGCAAGGGCGTCATCTATCCCGGTCTGATCGATCTGCACAACCATCCCGAGTACGCGATCTACCCGCTGCTGCCGATCAAGCGCAAGTACCGTGATCGATACGAATGGCGCTGGTACGACGACGTCTACAACAAACGCATCACCTTCCCGCAAGACGTGCTGACGCGGCCGTTCTACCTCGATCTGGGTATCGAGATCGGTCGTTACGGTGAATACAAGGCGCTCGCCGGCGGCACCACTTCGCTGCAAGGCGCTCGTGTGAATCTGGCCTACTCCAAGGAGGAGTGCCTGGTGCGCAATATCGAAAACTCTCAGGTCGAGCCGCGTCTGGCCTCCAGCCGGGTCGACATCGGGCGCAGTTCCAAGGAGTGGGCTGCGATGCAGGCCGAGCGCGACAAGGGCCCGCTGGTGGTGCATCTGGCAGAGGGGCCTTCGCCCAGAATGGCGACCGAGTTCTACGCGATCAAGGACAGCAACCTGCTTGGTCCGGAACTGATTGCGATCCACGGTGTTGGTCTGACCGAGCCGCAACTCAAGGAAATGGCCACGGTGGGCGCCAAACTGGTGTGGTCACCGCTGTCGAACTTGATGCTCTATGGGCAGACTGCGAATGTCGAAGCGGCGCGCAAGGCAGGCCTGTCGATCAGTCTCGCGCCGGACTGGGCACCATCGGGCAGCAAATCCAGTCTGGGTGAACTTAAGGTGGCCGATCTGGTGAACAAGCATGCATTGCACGGCGCCTTCAGCGACCGCGATCTGGTTGCGATGGTGACGCGCAAACCGGCCGATGCGATGGGATGGAGCAAGCGTCTGGGCCAGATTGCCGAGGGCTATCTGGCCGACCTGCTGGTGCTTGATGAGCGGCACGCGGACCCGTACCGCAACATGATCATGGCGATTGAAGAGAACATTCAGTTGGTGACCGTGCGCGGCGAACCGCTGTACGGTGACTTGAGCTTGCTGAAGTTGGCGCGTGGCAGCTCTGAGGACATTGAGACCACTTCAACCTTCAAGGGCAAGCGCGCCAAGGCCATGACACCCAATTGCCCCTCTACCAGTCTGCCCACCATGAGCGTGGCCGAGACCATGGCTCGAATCCAGCAGGGTCTGAAGTTTGATGCGGCGCAGCTGGCAGGTAAGCTCACGCCCGAGCAGGTGGCCAAGGATTTTGCCCAATGTGGTCTGGCTGCGCCATCAGGGGCGGTTACGGCTACGGATGCGCGCCGCTTGATGGCTTGCCGCTTTGGGCTACCGTTTGAAAAGACGCGGCTGAGTGCCCTGACAACCAACGAGGACCCCGAGTTTCTCTCGCGCTTGATGAAGAATCCCAACCTTCCAAAGTACCTTCGGGCTCTACCGAATTACTACAGACAGTGACGGCTCTTCCGTAGCCACCACACCTCGGACCTGATATGAAGAAGAATTGGATTGGCTTGGCCCTGATAGCAGCTGTGGTTGGCTGTCCGGGGCATGCTGCAGAAGTACGGTTGCGGTTGATGGAGACCACCGACCTTCATATGAACCTGCTGAGCTACGATTACTATCAGGACAAGGCAACCGACCAATATGGTTTGTCGCGCGCCATCACCTTGATCAAGGCGGCGCGAGCGGAAGTAGCCAACAGTCTGCTGTTTGACAACGGTGACCTGTTGCAAGGCAACCCGCTGGGGGACATGGTTGTCAAAGTGCATCCGCTCAAGGAGGGGCAGCTTCATCCGGCGTTCAAGGTCATGAACCAGCTCGGCTATGACGCCGGCAATGTCGGCAATCATGACTTCAACTATGGCTTGCCATTCTTGCAGCGCGCCATTAAGGGAGCCAATTTTCCCTACATCAGTTCCAACGTCTACCTGGATGACCAGGACAAGAACTCGGCGCAGGCCAGGCATGCCTTCACACCCTATGTGTTGCTCGATCGCCAGCTGAGCGATACCGAAGGCAAACTGCACAGCCTCAAGATCGGTGTGATCGGATTTGTGCCGCCGCAAATCATGACCTGGGACAAGGCCAACCTGGAGGGTCGTCTGGTCGCGCGCGACATGGTGGAGGTTGCCAGAAAGTACGTGCCGGAAATGCGTGCAAAAGGGGCGCAACTGGTCATCGCCATCGCCCATTCCGGGTTTGAAAAAGGGGATATTGCGCCGTTTGCCGAGAATGCTGTTTCCCGGATGGCGGATGTGGCAGGCATCGACGCGATCCTGTTTGGACACGCCCACGCCGAGTTTCCCAGCCGTGCCTTTGCGAGCTACCCGAAAGTCGATGTTGAACGTGGGACCATCAACGGCGTGGCAGCCGTGATGCCGGGGCGCTGGGGTGATCATCTGGGAGTCGTGGACTTCAAGCTCGACAACGTCAGCGGTGAGTGGAAGACGGTTGACAGTCGGGCCTCCATTCGTCCCATCTTCGATCGTGTAGCCAAGAAGTCAGTTGCCGACGCCGACGCTATGGTCGAGCAGCTTATCGGCGAAGAGCACGCGCAGACCCTGGCCTATGTGCGCGACAGAGTCGCCTCGACCAGCAGCCCGATCTACAGCTACTTTGCTCAGGTCAGTGATGATGCGTCGGTACAGATTGTCTCCAATGCGCAAATTGCCTATGTGAAACGCGTCCTTCAAGGCACTGAGTACGAGAAATATCCGGTGCTTTCCGCAGCGTCACCGTTCAAGGCGGGTGGCCGTCAGGGGTGGACGAATTACACCGACATTCCGGCGGGCCCGCTGGCGATCAAACACGTGGCTGACCTTTATGTTTACCCCAATACACTGAAAGCCGTGCTTCTGACAGGTGCCGAAGTGAAGGAATGGATCGAGATGTCTGCCGGTCAGTTCAATCGAATCGACCCCCAGGGCGCAGCCCAGCAAGCACTCATCAATCCCGCTTTTCCGTCATTCAACTTCGACACGCTGGATGGGGTGAGCTATGAGCTTGACCTGACGCAGGCAGCGAAATATGCGGTCAATGGTTCGGTCGTTGAGCCGAGCGCGAATCGCGTCAAGAATCTCAAATTCCAGGGCCGGCCGATTCAGCTCGACGCGAAGTTCATTGTCGCCACCAACAACTACCGCGCTTTCGGCGGTGGCAATTTCCCGGGGCTGAGCGCTGCCAAAGTCATTCTCGACTCGCCCGATGAAAATCGGCAAGTGCTGATCGAGTACCTCAGCATGATCGACAAATTGCCTGCCGGTCGTCGTGCCAACCTGGATGCGGACAACAACTGGCGCATTCAAGCGGTGGCCGGTGTCAGGCTTGGCTTCGTCTCATCGAGTTCCGCCGTCAAGTATCTGGCCAGACACCCCAACATCCGGCTGGTCAAAGACAACGGCGACGGGTCGGCCAGCTACCAGTTGGTGGACTAGAAACGGGCTATGGCGCTATGACAGATATGCCGGGACTGCGGCGCAACGTGACGACCGAGCTTGACCTGAGCTGGATCAATCAGATCAAGGTCAACCGCAATGCAGCGGAGCGACGTGCCGTCAGCTTGGTCAATCGTCGTACCGTCAAGAAGGAATATCAGGCGGCCTGGCTGATCAAGGCCATCCAGTGCATCGATCTGACCACCCTGGGTGGCGATGACACGCCGGGTCGGGTTGAGCGGCTCTGCATGAAGGCAATGCGCCCGCTGCGTGCTGACCTGATGCAGGCGCTGGGCGTTCCAGAGCTGAGCACCGGCGCCGTTTGCGTCTATCACGAAATGATCGCCCCTGCGGTCAAGGTGCTTGGCGAACGCCTGCCGATCGCCGCCGTTTCAACCGGTTTTCCGGCTGGCCTGTCCAGTTTCGAGACAAAGGTCAGGGAGATCGAACTCTCAGTCGCCGCGGGCGCCACTGAGATCGATATCGTGATCACGCGCCAACATGTGCTGACCGGAAACTGGCAGAGGCTTTTTGATGAAATGAGGACATACCGCCAGGCTTGTGGCGTGGCACACATCAAGGCAATTCTGGCGACGGGAGATCTGATGACCCTGGAAAATGTGGCCAAGGCGTCGTGGGTGTGCATGATGGCGGGTGCTGATTTCATCAAGACTTCAACCGGCAAAGAAGCCGTGAATGCCACTCTTCCGGTGGCTCTCACCATGACACGCGCCATTCGGGACTACCACGAGCGCTATGGCTTCATGGTCGGATTCAAGCCGGCCGGTGGTGTGTCTTCCGCCAAGTCGGCGTTGCAATACCTGATTCTGATGAAGGAAGAACTGGGCGGCCCCTGGTTGCAGCCGCGACTGTTTCGCATTGGCGCTTCCAGCCTGCTGACGGACATTGAGCGCCAGCTTGAGCACCACGTGACCGGTGCCTACTCCGCCAGTCACCGCCACGCGCAACCTTGAGCTTCAGCAGAACCAGAGATTTGTTATGCCAACAGTACCGGAGATACTCGATACCATGGACTATGGACCTGCGCCCGAAAGCCAACATGAAGCGCAAGCTTGGCTCGATCAACACGATCGCCGTTTCGGACTGTTCATTGACAACGTCTGGACCCAGGTCGGGGCGACTTTTTCCACGCTGAACCCGGCTGACGGCAAGGAGCTGGCGCAACTGACGCAAGCGACCGGCGACGACGTGGATCGCGCCGTGACCGCTGCACGTCGCGCACAGCCGCTCTGGGTGGACTTGGGTGGACATGGCAGGGCCAAGCTGTTGTATGCGCTGGCGCGTCAGATGCAGAGACATTCGCGACTCTTTGCCGTGCTGGAGACATTGGACAACGGGAAGACCATCCGGGAAACACGCGATGTCGATTTGCCCTTGGTGGCACGCCATTTCTATCACCACGCCGGATGGGCACAACTTCTGAGCGAAGAGTTTTCCGACTATCGTGCGCTTGGCGTCATCGGCCAGATCGTGCCCTGGAATTTTCCGCTGCTGATGCTGGCCTGGAAGATTGCACCGGCGCTTGCGGCGGGCAATACGGTCGTGTTCAAGCCCGCCGAATACACATCGCTGACCGCCTTGTTGTTTGCCGAGATCTGCCAGCGCTGCGGCGTACCGCCGGGTGTCGTCAACATCGTGACCGGAGACGGCCTGGTCGGTGAGGCGATTGTGAAGCATCCCGGAATCGACAAGATTGCTTTCACTGGTTCCACAGAGGTCGGCCGACGGATTCGCCAAGCCACCGCAGGCAGCGGCAAGAAGCTGTCACTGGAGTTGGGCGGCAAGTCGCCGTTCATCGTTTTTGACGACGCCGATCTGGATGCAGCAGTCGAGGGTCTGGTCGATTCAATCTGGTTCAATCAGGGTCAGGTCTGCTGCGCCGGTTCGCGCCTGCTGGTTCAGGAGTCTGTGCAGGAACGCTTCCTGGCCAAGGTCAAGGCGCGCATGGAAAAGCTGCGCCTGGGCGCGCCGCTGGACAAGTCGATGGACATGGGGGCGCTGGTCGATCCGGTGCAGTTGCAACGTGTCACGACGTTGGTGGAAGCGGCTCGCCTTGAGGGCTGTGAAATCTGGCAACCGAGCTGCGAGATCCCGTCAAGTGGCAGCTGGTTTCCACCCACGCTGATTACCGGTGCATCGACCTCGGCAGCGGTGGCACAAGCCGAGATTTTCGGGCCGGTGCTGGTGGCCATGAGTTTTCGCACACCGGCCGAGGCGGTGCAACTGGCCAACAACACGGTCTACGGCCTGGCCGCCTGCATCTGGTCCGAGTCGATCAGCCTGGCGCTCGATGTGGCGCCGCAGATCAAGGCGGGTGTGGTGTGGATCAACAGCGCCAGCCAGTTCGATGCCGCCTGTGGCTTTGGTGGCTACCGAGAGTCTGGTTTTGGTCGCGAAGGCGGCCGAGAAGGTATGTTTGAGTATCTGCTGCCATTGGCTGAAGATGCACGGCCTGCGGCGCCTGTTCGCGCTGACGCGGGCAACGTCCATCCAGTAACTCTGGCCAGTGGCACGATTGAGATCGATCGCACCCCGAAGATGTACATCGGCGGCAAGCAGGTCCGTCCGGATAGCGCATACAGCCGTGCCATTTACAACGCCAACGGCGCACTGCTGGCGGAGGTCGGGGAGGGCGGCCGCAAGGACATCCGCAACGCCGTGGAAGCGGCCCACAAGGCGTCGGGCTGGAGCAGGGCGACGGCGCACAACCGGGCCCAGGTCTTGTATTACATTGCCGAAAATCTCGCGGCACGGGCCGCTGAATTTGCTGCACGTCTGGGCGCCATGACGGGAGTGATCAAGCCGGAGCGGGAAGTCCGCGCATCGATTGAGCGTTTGTTCTATTACGCC
Source organism: uncultured beta proteobacterium (assembly GCA_903906695.1). Lineage (GTDB taxonomy): Bacteria > Pseudomonadota > Gammaproteobacteria > Burkholderiales > Burkholderiaceae_C > Rhodoferax. The sequence continues at coordinate 6,620 of CAIVLG010000108.1, forward strand.
GCCTGGGCCGACAAATACGATGGTCAGGTCCATCAGCCGCCGGTGTATGGCATTACCCTGGCACTGCACGAGCCGGTGGGCGTGATTGGCGTCATTTGTCCCTTGGAGGCGCCTTTGCTGGGCTTTGTTTCGCTGGTGGCGCCAGCGCTGGCGCTGGGCAACTGCGTCGTCGCCGTTCCCTCCGAGCTTCATCCCTTATCTGCCACTGACCTGTACCAGGTGCTCGACACCTCTGATCTGCCTGCGGGTGCACTGAATATCGTCACCGGAAGTGCCAATGAGTTGGCGCGCACGCTGGCATCGCACGCCGATGTCGATGCGGTGTGGCGTCACGATGGCTCTGCCAGTGGCTGCGCTGAGGTGGAACGTTTGTCGGCTGAAACTCTCAAGCGCACCTGGGTCAGCGGCAGCAAGGGGCGCGATTGGTATGACTCGCAGCAGGCGCAAGGGCGTGTCGTACTGGCCCACGCCAGCCAGATCAAGAACATCTGGATTCCGTATGGGGTCTAGCTCTGCGGGGTTTCTGCCGCAGGAAATCATTCGCAAGAAGCGCGACAAGATCGCGTTGAGTGCAGCGGAGATCAACTTCTTTGTCCGCGGTATTACCGATGGCAGCGTGAGCGAAGGACAAATTGCCGCCTTCGCCATGGCCGTGTTTTTCAATGACATGTCGATGGATGAACGGGTTGCCTTCACGTTGGCCATGCGTGACTCGGGCGAAGTGCTGGAATGGGGCAGTCTGGGACTGGATGGCCCGGTTGCAGACAAACATTCCACCGGCGGAGTGGGCGACGTTGTGTCCTTGGCGCTGGGGCCCATGATCGCTGCCTGCGGTGCTTACGTGCCCATGATTTCAGGACGCGGGCTCGGTCACACCGGCGGCACCATGGACAAGCTTGAAGCCATTCCCGGCTACTGCACCACACCTGATATTGATAGATTTCGCCAGGTTGTCCAGCGAGTCGGTGTCGCCATCATCGGCCAAACCGCCTCGCTGGCACCGTCCGACAAGCGCGTCTACAGCGTCCGCGATGTCACTGCCACGGTGGAGTCAGTGGCGATGATCACTGGGTCCATTCTGTCCAAGAAACTTGCAGCCGGACTCGACGCGTTGGTAATGGACGTCAAGGTTGGCTCCGGCGCTTTCATGCCGAACTTTGAGAAGTCAATCGAATTGGCAAGGAGCATTGTGAGCGTTGGCAATGAGGCGGGTCTTCGCACGTCCGCCTTGTTGACAGACATGAATGAACCCTTGTGTCCAAGTGCGGGCAACGCGCTCGAGGTGCGACTTGCGCTTGACTATTTGACTGGCAAGAGTCGGCCCGCCCGGCTGCA
>CAIVLG010000109.1 GCA_903906695.1 uncultured beta proteobacterium
GGGGTAGTAAACAATCGGTCCGTTGGAGCAGCGGTCGGCCATGATCAGCAGCGCGCACTGCGCCGAGCCGTCAGCCACTTGCGCGGCTGCCATCTGCAGGGAACGCGCGCTGGTGGCGCAGGCTTGCTGCACGGTGGGACCAGCCACCTGGTCGATGCCCATCATGCCTGTCACCCATGGCAGACCGTAGAAGACGCCGTGCTGTGGATTCGTGATACCCAGAATGCCCAGGTCAATGCGGTCCATCGGGAAGTGCTTGGCATCGAGTGCCTGTTTGCCGACGTCGGCTGCCAGACGCAGGCTGTTGAGGTGGCCAATCGGTCCCTGCCATTTGGCAAAAGGGGTGGACCAGTAGATGCCGTAGGGGATGAATGCGCGGGTCATGGGCTCAGACTCCCACCATGTCGGCTAAACGCTGACGGATGATTCCCTCGGCTTGCAGCATGATGCGGTCGATCAGTTCCTTGACGCTAGGGACGTCGTGGATCAGCCCGGCCACCATGCCGCAGGACCAGACACCGGCTTCCATCTCGCCCTTTTGCATGATGCGCGGGTAGACGCCGGCCACCTCTTCGATGATGTCGTCGAACTTGAGGTTGGCGCCCAGGGTCCGTTCTTTGGCCAGCAGGCGATCGGTTGCCGCGTTGTGCAGCACGCGTTCGGTGTTGCGCAACGGGCGCATCACCAGGCGCGTATCAAGTTCGCTGGCAGCCACGATGGCCTGCTTGACGTTGTCGTGCACCGGGGCTTCTTTGGTGGCGATAAAGCGCGTGCCCATGTTCATGCCGTCGGCGCCGAGTGCCAGCGCCGCGACCAGTGAGCGGCCATCGGCCATGCCGCCGGAGGCGACGAAAGGAATCTTGAGCGACTCCGCAGCTCGCGGCAGCAGGATAAAGTTGGGCACGTCGTCTTCGCCCGGATGGCCGCCGCATTCGAAACCGTCCACGCTGACGGCGTCGCAGCCAATGGCCTCGGCCTTGAGCGCATGGCGCACCGAGGTGCATTTATGGATCACCTTGATGCCGGCCTCATGCAGCATCGGCATCCATTTTTGCGGGTTGTTGCCGGCGGTCTCCACTGCCTTGACGCCGCCGTCGATGATGGCGCGAATGTAGCCCGGGTAATCGGGCGAGTTGACGATCGGCAGGAACGTGAGGTTGACGCCAAACGGCTTATCGGTCATTTCGCGGCAGCGGCGGATCTCGTTGGCCAGCAACTCCGGCGTGCGCTGCGTCAAGCCGGTGATCAGGCCCAATCCGCCCGCGTTGGACACGGCCGCGGCGAGTTCAGCGAAACCGACAAAGTGCATGCCGCCCTGAATGATGGGGTGCTGGATACCGAACATTTCGGTGATTCTGGTCTTCATGGTGACGTGATCCTTTGACGGAGTTGAGGGTTGCATTGCTCTCGCTTGCGCAAGGGCATTTTACCGAGCAGGTTCAAGCTGCGACACTTGGCAGCCTGGGGGCAAATTTCCAATCGGTCCATCACTGCCGGCACCGGAGCACGCCAATGCATCTTGAGACAGTCCTTCGCCAAGTCATGGTCAGCACTCTCCTGAGTACTGTGCTTGCCGCACCTGCCCGTTCCGAAGCCTGCCGGCCCGAAGGCATGGCGGTGTCCGCGGTAGCCGACGTGCCCTATTGCCTGGCTTACGACACCGCGGGAAGGGAGAAACTTGCCAATGGTTTGCAACGTCGCAATATCGGTTACTTCTCCGGCGGGCGCACCGGCAAGGACGGCAAGCTGCGCTACCTGGTGAGCGACATTCCCTGGGCACACCTCACGCACATCAACTACGCTTTCGCGCACATCGACGACGCCAACAAAATTTCGGCGAACGAGACATCACCTGGCAACGCCGCGACGCAATCCGAATGGCCGGCTGTGGCGGCGGCCACAATGGACCCGGCGCTGCCATACAAGGGTCACTTCAACCTGCTGAACAGTTTCAAGAAGCAGTACCCGGGCGTGAAGACCATGGTCTCGGTGGGTGGCTGGGAGGAAACCGGCGGCTATTACGGCACCGATGGCAAGCGCGTGGCCTCGGGTGGCTACTACACCATGACGACCCTGCCAGACGGTGGCGTCAACCACGCGGGTATTGAAGTCTTCGCGGACTCGGTGCTGGCGTTCCTGCGCCGGTACAGCTTCGACGGCGTCGACATCGACTACGAGTTCCCGAGCACCATGCCCGGCGTCGGCTATCCGCTGGACTGGAAGTTCTCCGCCCAGCGTCAGAAAGGCCTGCAGGCCGGCTACCGCGAATTGATGCGCGTGTTGCGAGGCAAGCTCGACGGCGCCGCCGCACGGGACGGAAAGTACTACTTGCTCAGCGCCGCTGTGCCAGCCTCGTCGTACCTGCTGCGCGGCATGGAGACGTTTCAGGCGCTGCGCTACCTCGACTTCGTCAATGTGATGAGTTACGACCTGCACGGAACCTGGAACGAATTCGTTGGCCCGCAAGCGCCTTTGTTCGACAACGGGACGGATGCGGAACTCGTCAGTGGCAAGGTCTATGCCGAACCCCTCTACCAGGGCATAGGCTCGCTCAACGTGGATTGGGCCTATCACTATTACCGTGGCGCCATGCCGCCCAGCCGGATCAACGTCGGCGTGCCGTATTACTCCCGCGGATGGCGCGAAGTATCGGGTGGTCGCAACGGCTTGTGGGGCACCTCACGCAGCGATGTGTGCCCGTACGGCGTGAAGCCGCCTTGCGGCCTGGGCGCCAGCGGCATCGACAACATCTGGTTCAGCATCGATCCAGCGGGTAAGGTCGAGGAGGCGGGCAGTAACCCGATGTGGCACGCCAAGAATCTGGAGCGCAATATCCCGGCCGACTATCTGCCCATGTACCAGTTGAAGGCCACCGATCTTTCGGGCCACTACGTCCGCTACTACGACGATGCGCTGGTGACGCCCTGGCTTTGGAACCAGCAGACCCGGGTGTTCCTGACGACGGAGGACGAGCAGTCGATCCGGGCCAAAGCCGACTGGATCGTCGCCAACCACATTGGCGGTGTGATGCACTGGGAACTGGCCGGCGACTACGACTGGGACGCTGGACGAGTCGCCCTGAACGGCGTCAAGGGCCAGTTCGTGCCGGGCTCGACGCTGACCCGCCTGCTGGCGCAGGCCTTGCGCAAGGCCGACCCTGCACTGAGCCACCTCTCGCCAGTGGCGATGCCCACCGAGGCGGTCGACCTGGCGGTCGAACTAAGCGGCTTCGCGCTGGGCGACGAGAATTTTCCGATGGCACCGACGCTGCAGATCGTCAACCGGACCGGCTTGGCCATCCCACTGGGTTCGGTGCTGCGCTTCCAGTATCCGGTGTCGGCGCCGGACAACTGGCTGGCCCCGGGAATGAGGGTGACGTCCGGTCCTACGGGCAGTAACAGGGGCGGTCTGAAGGGGGACTTCCACACGGTGGATTACATCCTGCCGAGCCTGGCGCCGGGTGCTTCAACCAGCGTCCAGGTGAGCTACCGGCTGCCGATCACGGGCCCGAGCAACTACCGCTTGATCATCAAGGGCAAGGCCTTCGCGACCAAGCAGGAATACCCGCAATACCCGAAAGGCTCGTTCTGAGCGTCCAATGCGGCGCTATTTCGTCAACAGTCGCATCGCTTCTTCCAGCCCCCTGATGGTCAGCGGAAACATGCGCTGACTGACGATCTGCTGGATCACGCTGATGCTCTGGCGGTACTGCCAGACGCCTTGCGGCTCGGGGTTGATCCAGGCGAATTTGGGGAAGGCCTTGGTCAGGCGCTGCAGCCACTCGACACCGGCTTCTTCATTGTTGTATTCGACGCTGCCACCGGGCTGCAGAATCTCGTAGGGACTCATGGTGGCGTCGCCGACGAAGATCAGTTTGTAGTCCTTGTTGTACTTTCGGATGATGTCCCAGGTCGGGAACTTCTCGGCGAAGCGGCGCCGGTTGTTCTTCCACATGAAGTCATAAACGCAGTTGTGGAAGTAGTAGAACTCCAGATGCTTGAATTCGGTCTTGGTGGCCGAGAACAATTCTTCGACGCGCGCGATGTGTTCGTCCATGGTGCCGCCCACATCCATCAGCAGCAGCACCTTCACGTTGTTGTGGCGTTCGGGCACCATCTTGATGTCGAGGTAGCCGGCATTGGCCGCGGTTGACTTGATGGTGTCATCCAGATCCAGTTCCTCTTCATGGCCTTCGCGGGCAAATTTGCGCAGCCGGCGCAGCGCCACCTTGATGTTGCGTGTGCCCAGTTCCTGGGTATCGTCGTAGTCCTTGTAGGCGCGCTGGTCCCAGACCTTGACGGCACTCTTGTTACGGCCCTTGTCCTGGCCAATGCGGATGCCCTGCGGATTCTGGCCGTAGGCGCCGAACGGGCTGGTGCCGCCGGTGCCTATCCATTTGGAGCCGCCTTCATGGCGCTCCTTCTGTTCTTCCAGGCGTTTCTTGATGGTCTCCATCAGCTCGTCCCAGCCCATCTTCTGGATCTTGGCGAGTTCTTCCGGGCTCAGGTTCAGTTCCAGGTTCTTGCGCAACCAATCGAGCGGAATTTCCTTGGTGAAATCGGCCACCAATTCGACGCCCTTGAAGTAGGCGGCAAAGGCCCGGTCGAACTTGTCGTAATGTTTTTCGTCCTTGACCAGGGCGGTGCGGCTCAGGTAGTAGAAGTCATCGATCTTGTAGCCGCTGGCATCGAACTCGCTTGAGGGCTCGGGCGCGTTGGGTCCAACCACGCCTTTCTTCAAGGCCTCCAGCAGCGTCAGGTACTCTTTCACCGACACCGGCAGCTTGGCCGAGCGCAGCGTGTAGAAGAAGTCGATCAGCATGGCCTGCTCCTCTCAGCGTGGCTTGTCCAGCAGGTACAGCAACTGGGCCTTGGCCTCGGGCCATTCACCGCTGCGCATGCTGTACATCACGGTGTCGCGGATGGTGCCGTCGCGACGCAGCGCGTGACCCCGGATGACGCCATCCTTTCTTGCGCCGAGCCGCTCGATGGCAGACTGCGAGGCAAAGTTGAAGTTGTCGGTGCGCCAGCCCACCACGTGGCAGCCCACGGTCTCGAAAGCATGTGTCAACAGCAGCAACTTGGCGACCGTGTTGACGTGACTTCGCTGGCAGCGTTTGGCGTACCAGGTCCAACCGATTTCGACGCGCTGAACGGCCGGAATAATGTCGTGGTAGCTGCTGCAGCCCAGCACGGTGCCGCTGGCGGCGTCGAGCACGGCGAAGGCAAAGCGGTTGCCGGCTTCGCGCATGGCCAGCGCATCCTCGATGTATTTGCGGGTTTGCTCGGGTTCGGGGACCGAGGTCACACGCAGCCGCCACAGTTCACCGTCGGCTGCTGCCTGACGCAGGCCGGCTTCGTGGCTCAGGGCCAATGGCACCAGTTCGATGCCGCGGGCGTTCAGGGTGACGGGTTCGATGTAGGCCATGGATTGCTTCCTCGCCTCAGCGGTTGTGGCGCTGCATGAAGACCAGTTTTTCAAACAGCGTGACGTCCTGCTCGTTCTTGAGCAGGGCGCCGACCAGTGGCGGCACCGCCACCTTGTCGTCCTTGGTTTGCAGGACGCTCAGCGGAATGTCTTCCGCCAGCAGCAGCTTGAGCCAATCCAGCAGTTCGCTGGTGGAAGGCTTCTTCTTCAAACCCGGCAGGTTGCGCACGTCGTAAAAGGTCTTCATGGCGGCGCTCAGCAGTTCCTTTTTCAAGCCGGGGAAGTGCACATCCACAATGCTCTTCATGGTGTCGGCGTCAGGGAACTTGATGTAGTGGAAGAAGCAGCGGCGCAAAAAGGCGTCGGGCAGTTCCTTTTCGTTGTTGGAGGTGATGAAGACCAGCGGCCGATGCGTCGCCTTGATCAGTTCGCGCGTCTCGTAACAGTAGAACTCCATGCGGTCAATCTCACGCAGCAGGTCGTTCGGAAACTCGATGTCGGCCTTGTCGATTTCGTCGATCAGCAGCGCAACCTGCTGCTCGGCCGTGAAGGCCTGCCACAGCACGCCTTTGACAATGTAGTTGTGGATGTTCTTGACGCGTTCGCCGCCATCGATGTCTGACAACTGGGAATCGCGCAGGCGACTTACGGCATCGTATTCGTAAAGACCTTGCTGCGCCTTGGTGGTGGATTTGATATGCCACTGCAACAGCGGCATGTTCAGTGCCCCGGCCACTTCTTCGGCCAGCATGGTCTTGCCGGTGCCCGGCTCGCCCTTGACCAGCAGTGGGCGCTGCAATGTGATGGCGGCGTTGACGGACAGCATCAGGTCCTGGGTGGCGACGTAGTTTTGAGTTCCTTGGAATTTCATGGTTCGGGTATGTTTGAGAATTCGGGTTTTGGGTCAGGTGACGGTTGGGATCGAACTGCGTAATCTTTGATCTGTCTCAAACCAGTTTCATTGTCGCCCCAAACAGGGCAAATATCTGATAAAGGACCGGGCCAGCTTTGTCGCTTGCGTGACCGTTACTTCGATCATGACTCCCGCCGCAGGGCCGGGAACAGGATGACGTCGCGAATGCTGGCGCTGTCGGTCAACAGCATCATCAGGCGGTCCAGGCCGACGCCGCAACCACCGGTCGGTGGCATGCCGTATTCGAGGGCGCGAATGAAGTCATAGTCATAGTACATGGCTTCGTCATCGCCGTCCTCCTTGGCCGCCACCTGGGACTGGAAGCGCGCCGCCTGTTCCTGCGCGTCGTTGAGTTCGGAAAATCCATTGCCAAATTCGCGCCCGGTGATGTAGAGCTCAAAGCGTTCTGTCACACCTGGTTTGTGATCGCTGGCGCGCGCCAGAGGGGAAATCTCGACCGGATGCTCGCAGATGAAAGTTGGTTGCCACAGCTTTTCTTCCACCGTTTCTTCAAAGTACATCACCTGCAGGCTGGGCAGTGACCGGCTGGAGAGTTTGTTCTTGTCGTCGGTCAGTCCCAGTTTGCGCAGCGCATGGGTCAGCCAGGTCCGGTCGTTCACCCTGAGTTCGCTGCCCCCCTCCAGCGATTGACCCGCTTCGGTGTGTTTGCAAATGGCCTCGACAATCGTGAGGCGCTCGAACGGTTCGGACAGATCCACCTCCCGGCCGCCGTAGCTCAAGCGCAGCGAGCCGACCGCCTTTTCGGCTGCATCGCGAATCAGGGCCTCAGTGAAGGTCATCAGGTCCTGGTAATCCCAGTAAGCGGCGTAGAACTCCATCATGGTGAACTCGGGGTTGTGCCGCACCGAGATGCCTTCGTTGCGAAAGCTGCGGTTGATCTCGAAGACGCGCTCAAAGCCGCCCACGATCAGGCGCTTCAGGTACAACTCGGGCGCAATGCGCAGAAACATCTGCTGGTCCAGCGCGTTGTGGTGTGTGGTGAACGGTTTGGCGTTGGCGCCGCCCGGGATCGGGTGCAGCATCGGCGTCTCGACTTCGAGAAAATGGTGTGCCACCATGAATTCGCGAATGCTGCTCATGGCCTTGCTGCGCGCCACAAAGCGCTTGCGGGTCGCCTCATCGGTCATCAGATCGACATAGCGTTGGCGGTACTTCAGCTCCTGGTCATTCATGCCATGAAATTTGTCGGGCATCGGGCGCAGGCTCTTGGTCAGCAGGCGAATGCTGCTGGCGTGGATCGAGAGTTCACCGGTGCGGGTCTTGAATACCTTGCCTTCTGCGGCCACGATGTCGCCCAGATCCCAGTGCTTGAAACTGGCGTAAAGCTCGGCACCGACGTCCTCACTCTTGATGTAGATCTGAATCCGGCCGCTGCTGTCCTGCAGGGTGGCAAAGCTGGCTTTGCCCATAACGCGCTTGAGCATCATGCGGCCAGCGACTTTGGCGGTGGCGCCCTGTTCAGTCAGCCCTTCTGGCGTCTGACCGGCGTGGGCGGCAAAAAGATCGGCGGCGTGGTCAGACGGTTTGAAGTCGTTCGGAAATGCCGGACCCTTGCCGTCGGCTTCGTCCCGGCGGATGGCCCGGAGTTTTTCGTGCCGTTCAAGGATCAGCTGGTTTTCGTCCTGGAGGGCTGGGGCAGTGTTATGGTCAGACATGAGTGGCGAATAATGAAGGGCGCCGAAGCAGGCGTGGTGAACGGCCATAGCTGCCGTCAACCGTGATTTTAAGTGGCCGGCGTCAGCTCGCTATGATTCCGCCAGATAGACATCCCTTAATCGGTTGAGGACAGAGCTGGCTCGCTTTGCGTAGCTGCGGTCTGTCCCGCAAAGTTTCATGTTGTACCAAATCATTTCCCTTTTGCTCGAAGTTGCCGCTGATCTGCTGTGTGGCGCCTGTCTGCTGCGGCTCTACATGCAGCACCAGCGCATTCCAATGTCGCTGGGCTCGGGCAATCCGATTGCTCGTTTCCTGTTTGCCCTGACCGACTGGCTGGTGTTGCCGCTGCGGCGTTTTGTGCCGGCGCTGGGGCGCTGGGATACGGCAAGCCTGCTGGCTGCCTTCTTGCTGGAGTTCGCACAGTTCCTGCTGTTGTGGCTGTTGACCGGCGCTCGCTCTGGTCTGCTTGCCGTGCCAGTGCTGGCCGTTTTTGGCTTGTTGCGACTGGTGGTCTCCGGATTCAGCGGACTCGTGATTGTCTATGCCGTGTTGTCCTGGGTGCCGACGCCGTCAGTCGCGTCGGACCTGCTGGGACGGCTCTGTGCACCGCTGCTCAGGCCGATCAGGCGTCATCTGCCTCTGGTGGGGGGCGTCGACTTGTCGCCGCTGGTGTTGCTGCTGCTATTGCAGATTGCCGGCATTGCGTTGGGATATTTGCAGACGTCGGCCCTTCAGTTCGGTTGACGGTCTGCTGGCTTAAAGCACCGCATCAGCTGGCTGGCGCTGCAGGATGGCGAGCGAGTTCGCGATGGTCTTGCGCAGTTCGCGCCGGTCGCAGATCAGGTCGATGGCGCCTTTGCTTTGCAGGAATTCGGCGCGCTGAAAACCTTCGGGCAGCGCCACCCGCATGGTGGACTCGATGACACGGGGGCCGGCAAAACCGATCAGGGCTTTGGGTTCGGCAATCACCACATCGCCCAGAAAAGCAAAGCCGGCGCTGACGCCGCCCATGGTCGGATCGGTCAGCACGCTGATAAAGGGCAGCCCCTTTTTGGCGAGTCGTGTCAGCGAGGCATTGGTTTTGGCCATCTGCATCAGACTGAGCAGTCCTTCCTGCATGCGCGCGCCGCCGGTCGAGGTAAAGCAGACAAAAGGCACTTTTTGTTCGATGGCGCTGTGCACGCCACGCACAAAACGCTCTCCCACCACCGAGCCCATGCTGCCGCCCATGAATTCAAATTCAAAGCAGGCGGCCACGACGCCGATACCGTGCACCGCGCCGCCCATGACCACCAGCGCGTCGGTCTCTCCCGTGTTCTCCATCGCCTCCTTCAGGCGTTCAGGGTACTTGCGGCTGTCCTTGAACTTGAGCACGTCCACCGGCAGAACTTCCTGTCCAATCTCGAAGCGTCCTTCGTCGTCCAGAAACACATTGAGCCGCTCGCGAGCGCCGATGCGGTGATGGTGGTTGCAGGTCGGGCAGACGTTCTGGTTTTGCTCGAGATCGGTCTTGTAGAGCACGGTCTCGCAGCTCGGGCACTTGACCCACAGACCTTCTGGCACGCTGCGCCGGTCGGCCGGATCGGTGTGCTGAATTTTCGGGGGCAACAGTTTTTCAAGCCAACTCATGTGCACTCACTCCACAGTTCGGGTTGCCATTATGAATCCAACGCAGTCCGGATTTCGCGCAGGAAGTTTTGCGCCACATCTCCAACCTGATCCCTGGGTTGCAGGTCAATCAATTGAATGATCTTGGTGCCTATCACTACAGCATCGGCGACTTTGCCAATGGTGCGTGCAGTGGCGGCATCGCGAATACCAAAACCCACGCCGACCGGCAGGCTCACATGCCGGCGAATGCGTGGCAGCATCGCTTCGACGGCGCCGGTGTCGAGCGTACCAGCGCCGGTCACGCCTTTGAGCGACACGTAGTAGACGTAGCCGCTGGCAATCCGCGCCACCTGCTCAATGCGCGCGTCGGTGCTGGTGGGCGCCAGCAGGAAGATCAGGTCCAGGCCGTGTTTGCGAAGCTCGGCGGCAAAGTCCGCGCATTCCTCCGGCGGGTAATCGACGACGACAAGTCCATCCACGCCGGCGCCAGCCGCATCGACGACAAAGGCGTTCTGACCGTCCTGGCGCCGGTGCTTTTGGTCGTAACGCTCAATCGGGTTGGCGTAGCCCATCAGCACCACCGGCGTGCTCTGGTCTTGCGTGCGAAAGGCGCGCACCATCTCCAGCACCTCGGGCATGCCGATGCCCTGTGCCAGGGCCTTGTCACCGGCTTTTTGAATCACCGGACCGTCGGCGCTGGGGTCGGAAAAAGGGACGCCGAGCTCGATCACATCAGCGCCGCCGGCGACCATGGCTTGCATTAACTCTGGCGTGATGTCGGCATACGGAAAACCGGCCGTCACGTAGGGAATGAGCGCTGTGCGGCCCCGTGCTTTCAGGGCGGCAAAGGTGGTAGCGATGCGGCTCATTTGAAGACCACCGTTTGACCACCTTTGACCGCTTGCCCGGTGCAACTGGGGCGGCAATAAAAGTCGGCCTTGGAGAGGTCGGCCACGGTACCGATGTCCTTGTCGCCCCGGCCTGACAGGTTGACCAGTATCGACTGGTCGCTCCGCATCGTCTTGGCCAACAGCATGGCGTAGGCCACCGCGTGGCTCGATTCCAGTGCCGGGATGATGCCCTCGGTGCGGCAAACGTAGTGAAACGCCTGCAGCGCTTGCTGGTCGGTGATGCCAACGTATTCGGCGCGGCCGATGTCTTTCAGAAAGGCGTGTTCCGGGCCGACGCCGGGGTAGTCCAGGCCGGCGCTGATGCTGTGCGTTTCGGTCACCTGGCCGTTGTGGTCTTGAAGCACATAGGTGCGGTTGCCGTGCAGCACGCCGGGGCTACCGCGTTGCAGCGAGGCCGCGTGTTTTCCGCTGTCCATGCCTTCACCGGCGGCTTCGACACCGATCAGGCGGGTATTCTGGTGATCAATGTAGGGATAGAAGATGCCCATGGCGTTGCTGCCACCGCCGACGCAGGCGACCACTGCGTCGGGTTGCGCGCTGTGACAAGCTTGTGAGTGCAACATCTCGGGCATTTGTTGCAGACACTCCTTGCCGATGATGCTCTGGAAGTCGCGCACCATCATCGGATAGGGATGCGGTCCGGCCACCGTGCCGATGATGTAGAAGGTGTTGTCGACATTGGCGACCCAATCGCGCATCGCCTCGTTGAGTGCGTCCTTGAGCGTGCAGCTGCCGCTTTCGACCGGCACCACGCTGGCACCCAGCAGCTTCATTCGATAGACGTTGGGACTCTGACGCTTGACGTCTTCGCTACCCATGTAGACCACGCACTCCAGTCCGTAGCGGGCACAGATGGTGGCCGTCGCCACGCCGTGCTGTCCGGCGCCGGTCTCGGCGATCACGCGCGGCTTGCCCATGCGCTTGGCCAGCATCGCCTGGCCGATGGTGTTGTTGATCTTGTGCGCGCCGGTGTGGTTCAGATCCTCGCGTTTGAGGAAGATTTGCGCGCCGCCTTGTTCACGACTCATTCGGGCGGCGTGGTAGACCGGTGAAGGTCGGCCGACGAAATGTGCGAGCTCATAATTGAACTCGGCGACAAAGGCGGGGTCGTGCTGATAGCGGGCGTAGGCGGCCTGGAGCTCGCTGATGGCGTAGGTCAGCGTCTCCGAGACGAAACTGCCACCGTATATTCCGAAGTGACCACGGGGGTCAGGTTGTTGATAGGCATTCATGGTTGATTGGTTGGGGCCAGGGCTTACTCGCTTGGCGTAACTGCGGACTGTCCCGCAAGGTTTTCGAATTGCCGGTCTGCAGCGCGCACGGCGGCGACAAACCGATGGATTTTTTCGGGGTCTTTCAGGCCCTGCTTTGAGGGACCTGAAATCTCGACGCCCGAGCTGACATCGACAGCCAGTGATTTACATCGCGGCCGAAGCTGCAAGATGCCGTCGGCTACGTTTGCAGCGTTGAGCCCACCACTCAAGACGAGGTGAGCGTTGACGTTTGGAGGTAGCAGTGACCAATTGAATGTTTGCCCGGCGCCGCCATAGCCCTTGACGTGGGCGTCGAGCAGGATGGCCTGGGCTTCTGAGTAAGCGAGCGCATATTCTATGAGATCGAAATGGCGACCGGCCTCGCCCCGCGGAATTCTTGCCGCCCGCAAAAACGCCCGGTTGCCGGCATCGGTGGCTGCCAGACATTGGGCTGGCGTTTCGTCACCGTGAAATTGCAGCGTGGCCGCGGGTATCGCAGCGCAGGCGGCACGGATCTTGTCGCTGGCTTCATTGACGAACAGCAGTACAGGCGTCACGAACGGTGGCAAGTCGCGGCTCAACTCAGCGGCCCGCGCGATCGTCACGTAACGTGGACTCTTGTCGTACAGAACAAAGCCGACGGCGTCGACCCCCGCCGCGACCGCAGCGCCGACGTCGGCCTCACGCGTCAGGCCGCAAATCTTGATTCGGGTTCTCTGCATCATGGCAGTCCATCGAAAGCGGCAGTGCGATCGGGCAGACCCCAATGGGCGGCGTAGCGAGGCCCAACAAAATACAGACCGTGGGGCGAAAAGGTCGGTGCTGCAGCGTCGCGGTTGCGGGCCCGCAACACGTCGCCCATCCATTGCGGTGGCTGTCTGCGCTGACCGACCACAATCAGGCAGCCCATGATGTTGCGGATCATGTGATGCAGAAAGGCATTGGCCTCGAATTCAAATCGCCAATAGGCACCGCGTTGCGAGATGTTGATGCGCTGCAGCGTCTTTACCGGCGACAAGGCCTGGCAGGCAGAAGCCCGAAAAGAGCTGAAATCGTGTTCACCCAGCAGGCAGCTGGCGGCCTGCTGCATGGCATCGAGTTCCAGCGGACGAAAGACCCAGCCGACGCGTCCGCAATCGATACTGGGGCGCACTGGTGACTCCAGCAGTACATAGGCGTAGCGGCGTGCCAATGCGCTGGCGCGGCAATGAAACTCATCCGGAACCGGGTGCGCCCATTGCACCGCGATGTCGGGTGGCAAGTAGCAATTTGCTCCGCGTACCCAGGAATTGGAAGGACGAATGAGGTCGGTGTCGAAATGGGCCACCTGCATCAGACCATGTACACCGGCGTCGGTACGGCCGGCACACAGTGTGGTGACTTTTTGTGCGCTGAACTTGCTCAAGGCCCGTTCGAGTTGATCCTGGATGGTCTGACCGGACAACTGACTCTGCCATCCCTGGTAGGCCTGACCGTTATAGCTGATTCCGAGTGCCAACCTCACGGCGGAATCAATTTGACCGAAGGTCGCTCAAGGCGCTTTGTGCCTTGAGTTTCATGTCACCCGAAGCTTCGTCGATGACCTCTTGCAGCAACGCCCTCGCGCCATCGGCATCTCCGATGGCATTGAATTCATGAGCCAGTTCCATTTTCGTCGTCAGCGGATCATCCGCGACGCTCGCAGCGCTCTCAGCGCTTGCTTCAGTGGAGTCTTCCAGTTCAAGCGACAACGAGCCGAGATCGAATTCCAGCATGGCGGGGTGCTGTGCCTGCGCTGCCTCGGGTTGCGGATCCGGGGCCGGCGCCGGGAGTTTTCCGGGCGCGGTTGGTGCCACGCTGGAACTGGTTTCACCAGGGGCATCGGTCGGCTCCTCATCAAGTGAGAAATCGAGATCGAGATCAAGCTCCATGGCGCCACCAGTGGGCGCAGTGCTGGCTTGCCCGGTCGCGGCATCTGTGCCGCTTGCTGCCGCGCCGGGACTTTCCAGCGCCGCTGGCGCCGAGGGCGCAGCTTCAGATTCGGGTGCTTTCCAGCCTGGCTGGTAGCGAGGATTGTCGGCGTCGATGCTCAGGCCGAGCTCGCGCATGCGCTGCCACTCCGCACCCTCACCGTGGGTGATCCGGAAGGCCTTCTTGGCAATTCTTTCAAATGATTTGGCGTCATGCCGTTTGGCGAAGAGATCGAGCAATTTTTGATGGATGGCCAGACGCTCCGGATTGGCGCGAAGGGCGTCTTTGAGGATCTCTTCCGCCTGCAAATCACGGCCGTAGGCCAAGTAGACTTCGGCTTCGGCAACCGGGTCGGCGTCCTCGACGCTGGACAGCTGGCTGGGTGCATAGAGGACCGAGGCCGGGCCTGCCACGCCGTCGTGGGTATCGATACTTTGGCCGCCGCTGACGGCAAAATAGGTATCGGGCCGCAAACGGTGCTCCTGCATGATGCTGTCGAGCTGAGCGTCGCTTTGGCGCTGCTGCCTTCGGTAAAAGCCAAGCAGGGCCAGCAAAGCAATCAAACCTGCGGCGGCGGCGGGGAGCAGCGGATTCTCCATCAGCGCATCGAACAGGCCGGTTTCCGGAGCCGGCGCCGAAACCGCTGGCGGTCGCTTGACCGCCACGGAAGCCGCCGGAACTGGCGCCGACGTGCCTGCGACGGGTTGCGGGGCCACTGCGGAACTTGCCGCGCTGGGCGCGGTCGCAACCGGTGTCGGCACGCTGGCAGGGGCGCTTGACGCCGCGCCCAGTTTGCCAAGATCACTGATATTCCTGGAGATTTCGGCGGCCCGGTCAGCCACTTCCTTTGCGGCGCGTTCTTTTGCCAACTGGTCTTGCGCAGACAGCGTTTGCACCGCACCTTTGGACAGGGTCAGTCGGTCGGGCGCGCTTGCCAGAGGCTTCTTGTCGTCAACCCGCGCCTGGATCGTTCCGATCGCTTTGTGGTCCGGGGCTGCCATCGTGGCATCGGGTGCGCTCGCGGCAAGCTTGTTGCGAAATCCGTTGAAGTCGCGGCTTTGCGCAACAATTATCTGAGACGCTTGAGTCGGGGGCGTCACAAGTGCCTGTTCCGGCGCTGGAATACTGATGATCGAGCCGGCCTTGATGCGGTTGACGTTGTCGTCCATAAAGGCATGCGGATTGGCACGCAGCAGAGCCACCAGCATTTGGTCCAGCGATACATTCTCCTGCTTAGTGGCGGCGGCAATCCTGCTCGCGGTGTCACCTGGTTTGACGCTCACCTGCCGGGTGCCTTCTGTTGCCGCCTTGGGCGCAACCGGAGGCAGCGGAGTTTTTGCGCTGGCCTTGGGCGCTTCGGCTGTTCGTTTTGTGCTTGACGCGCTTGGCATGGCCGGGACCGCTGGAGCGGCGGCGCTGCTCGGCTGGGCGACCGGCGCCGGCACCGTCACTTGGGCGGGCGTCGGTGCGGCCGCCGCGACCGGTCGTGGATTGGGCGGATCAAACAGCAAGGTGTAATCGCGCACAATTCGGCCGCTGGCCCAAGTGGTCTCCAGAATCAGGTCGACGAAGGGCTCGCTGACCACGCGCTCGCTGATCAGATGAATATAGGCGCGGCCGTCCGGCGATCTTTGAAGTGTGGCCTGCAATGTCGACAGGGCGGGGTTGTATTCCAGTCCGGCTGCCTTGAAGCGTTCCGGCAATGCCACAACTGTCTTCAGAGAAGCGGCTTCTTCGGCGCTAATGCTCAGCACTTCCATTTCAGCGCGCAAAGGTTCGCCCAAAGCGGACCGCACGGCGACGCGGCCGAGTGACAGTGCTGTGGCATCCGGTCCCCAGAGTCCGACCAGCACTGCCACCGCCATGGCAGTCTGGCGCCAGCGATGCGACTTGTTAATCAACTTGCGGGCTCCGTCATTGGGCATGCTGGGCTTGAGATCTGATTAGGCAAACAAATGGATGGATACCGAAAATTGGGACCGTCACCTTAACATCAATGTCATGGCATGACAAGCAAGGCACCCGTGACATCGACTCGTGCGTGGGGCGACCCCTGGCGGCAGATTCTACGTTACGGGGCTGTAACGCCGAGTAAAGTATCGCAAGTCGTGCTCAGGCTGCCAGCAACACGCGCAGCATGCGCCGTAGCGGCTCGGCTGCGCCCCACAAAAGCTGGTCGCCGATGGTGAAGGCGCCGACATATTCCGGCCCCATGGCGAGTTTGCGGATACGTCCCACCGGAATGCCCAATGTTCCGGTCACCGCCACCGGGGTCAGGTCCCGCAGCGTGGCTTCGCGCGTGTTGGACACGACCTTGACCCAAGCGTTGTCGGCAGCGATCATGGCTTCGATGTCCGATGTCGGCACGTCTTGCTTGAGCTTGAAGGTCAGTGCCTGGCTGTGGCAGCGCATGGCGCCCACACGCACGCAAAAGCCATCGACCGGAACCGCTGCGGTTCCAAAGCCGGGGCCTTGGCCCAGAATCTTGTTGGCTTCAGCGCCCGCTTTCCATTCCTCCCGGCTGACGCCATTGCCAAGGTCCTTGTCAATCCAGGGAATCAGGTTTCCGCCCAAGGGCACGCCGAAATTGGCGGTCTCATCGCTTGTCAAGGACTGTTGCTTGGCCAGCACCTTGCGATCAATTTCGAGGATGGCGGACTTGGGGTCGTCCAGCAGGCTCCTGACCTCCGCATTCAGAGTCCCGAATTGGGTCAGCAACTCACGCATATGCTGCGCGCCACCGCCGGACGCAGCCTGGTAGGTCATGCTGGTCATCCATTCCACCAGGCCAGCCTTGTAGAGCGCGCCGACGCCCATCAGCATGCAGCTGACAGTGCAGTTGCCGCCAATCCAGTTGTTGCCGCCCTTGGCCAGCGCGCTCTGGATGACGGGCATGTTGACCGGATCCAGAATGATGACGGCGTCGTCTTTCATTCGCAGCGTCGAGGCTGCGTCAATCCAGTGACCTTTCCAACCGGCGGTCCGCAGTTTGGGAAAAACTTCGGTGGTGTAGTCACCACCCTGTGCAGTAATGATGATGTCGCATTTCTTCAGTGCATCGATATCAAATGCGTTCTTGAGTGTGTCTTGGTTCTTTGCATGGGCAGGAGCTTTGCCACCCGCGTCGGAACTGGAAAAGAAGATCGGCTCGATCAAGGTGAAATCACCTTCGGATTGCATGCGGTCCATTAACACCGAGCCGACCATGCCGCGCCAGCCGACAAGACCGACGACATTACCAATTTTCATCATGTTGCACTTTCAAAAGGTTGGATAAAGAAGAGTCAAAATCTACAAGGCCTTGACGACCGCGGCACCCATTTCATGCGTATTGACGCGTGTCGTACCGGGGCTGAAGATGTCCGCCGTGCGCAAACCCTGTGCCAATACCGTCTTGACGGCGGCCTCGATGCGCTCGGCCGCCTCAGGCTGGTTCAGGCTGAAACGCAGCATCATGGCTGCGCTCAGAATGGTCGCCAGCGGGTTCGCGATGCCTTTGCCCGCGATGTCTGGCGCGCTACCGTGGCTGGGCTCGTACAGGCCTTGTTGGCTTGAATTCATGCTCGCCGATGGCAGCATGCCAATCGAGCCGGTCAGCATCGCCGCCTCGTCACTCAGAATGTCGCCAAACATATTGCCGGTCACCACCACGTCGAACTTCTTCGGTGCCCGCACCAGTTGCATCGCCGCGTTGTCCACGTACATGTGATCGAGCGCCACGTCAGGGTAGTCCTTGCCGACCTCGGTGACCACATCCTTCCAGAACTGGAAGGTCTCCAGTACGTTGGCCTTGTCGACACTGGTGACGCGCTTGCTGCGCTTTCGGGCGGCCTGGAAGGCGACGTGGG
Organism: uncultured beta proteobacterium; assembly: GCA_903906695.1. Taxonomy (GTDB): domain Bacteria; phylum Pseudomonadota; class Gammaproteobacteria; order Burkholderiales; family Burkholderiaceae_C; genus Rhodoferax. The sequence goes on from CAIVLG010000109.1 coordinate 17,591, forward strand.
CGATGCGTTCGATCTCCGGTCTTGAATAGCGCATGGTGTCGAAGGCTTCTTCGGTGCCCGGGAAATGCCCGTCGGTGGCGACGCGTCGGCCCCTGGGCAGGCCGAAGTAGATGTCACCTGTCAATTCCCGAATGATCAGGATATCCAGGCCAGCAATCAATTCGGGCTTCAGGCTTGATGCGTCGACCAGTTGCTCGAAGCAAATGGCGGGGCGGAAATTGGCAAACAGGCCCAAGTTCTTGCGCAGTCCCAGAATCGCCTGTTCGGGACGCAGGGGCCGATCAAGTTGATCGTATTTCCAGTCGCCGACGGCGCCAAACAGCACGGCATCTGCCTCTTTTGCCAGTTTCAGCGTGGCGTCCGGCAAAGGATGACCGTGGGCTTCGTAGGCGGCACCGCCGACCAGCGCCGTTTCCATCTCGAACCTCAGATCCAACGCATTGAGCACTTTCACTGCTTCGCCAACAATTTCGGTGCCAATGCCATCGCCGGGTAGAACTGCAATTTTCATATCGGATCACGCTCTCGCAAAGGTGCCTGCCAGCCAGGGTTTTTGTGTCAGACGTCTTGTTTCAAAGGCCTTTATCTTGTCGGCATGGCGCAGGGTCAGGCCGATGTCATCAAAGCCATTGAGCAAACAGTACTTGCGGAACGCCTGTACCTCGAAAGGCAGCTCAGTCCCATCGGGCTTCACCACCACCTGACGATTGAGGTCGATCGTCAATTCATAGCCGGGAAAGGCGGCGGCTTCGTCAAACAACTGGTTCACCAGTGGGTCACTCAGCACGATTGGCAGCAACCCATTCTTGAAGCTGTTATTGAAAAAGATGTCAGCATAGCTCGGCGCGATGATGGCCCTAAAGCCGTATTGGTCGAGCGCCCATGGGGCATGTTCGCGTGAGGAACCGCAACCAAAGTTCTTGCGCGCCAACAGGATGGATGCATTTGTGTAGCGCGGCTGGTTGAGCACGAAGTCCGGGTTGGGTTTGCGGCTGGCAGGGTCCTGACCCGGAAAGCCGGCGTCAAGGTAACGCCACTGGTCAAACAAATTTTGTCCAAAGCCGGTCTTGCGAATGGATTTCAGGAATTGCTTCGGGATGATCGCGTCGGTGTCGACGTTTTCCCGATCCATCGGGGCTACCAGCCCCTTATGAAGGGTGAACTTCTGCATGATTCTTTCTTTGCTGCTGGTTCAGATAAATTTCCTGACGTCGACAAAATGTCCGTGGATCGCGGCTGCGGCAGCCATGGCTGGACTGACCAGGTGCGTGCGTCCGCCGGCACCCTGGCGCCCCTCGAAATTGCGGTTGCTGGTGGAAGCACAACGCTCGCCCGGTTCGAGCCGATCCGCATTCATGGCCAGGCACATCGAGCAGCCGGGTTCGCGCCATTCGAACCCGGCAGCCTTGAAGATATCATGCAAACCCTCACGCTCGGCCTGTTCCTTGACCGGGCCGGAACCGGGAACAACCATCGCCAGCTTGATGCTCCTGGCCACTTTTTGCCCCAGCTTTCTTACTACCGCCGCGGCTTCGCGCATATCTTCAATGCGGCTGTTGGTACAGGAACCGATGAAGACCTTGTCGACAAACAGATCGCTCAGCGCCTTGCCCGGTTCCAGGTCCATGTAGACCAACGCGCGCTCAATCGCACTGCGCTTGCCGCTGTCTTTTTCTTTGTCGGGGTCGGGGACCAGACCGTCGATACCCAGCACCATCTCGGGCGAAGTGCCCCAGGTAAGCTGCGGAGCGATCAGGCCCGCATCGATCGCGATCACGGTGTCGAATACGGCGCTCGCATCGCTGTGCAGTGTCTTCCAGTAGGCGACAGCTTGGTTCCATTCAACATCCGCAGCCCCCTGGCCGCCGGCGCTCTGTCCTGGCGCCAGAGGGCGGCCCTGGACATAGGTTATGGTTTTCTCGTCAACCGCCACCAGTCCGGCACGGGCGCCGGCCTCAATGGCCATGTTGCAAAGGGTCATGCGACCTTCCATGCTCAAAGCGGAGATGGCAGAGCCGGCAAATTCAATCGTGTGGCCGGTGCCACCGGCGGTGCCGATCTTGCCGATGACCGCGAGCGCGATATCCTTGCCACTGCAGCCCCGCGATAGCTTGCCATCGACGCGCACCAGCATGTTTTTTGCCTTTTTGGCTAGCAGCGTCTGCGTGGCGAGTACGTGCTCCACTTCGCTGGTGCCAATGCCGTGAGCCAGAGCGCCGAAGGCGCCGTGGGTGGAGGTGTGCGAATCGCCGCAGACGATCGTCATGCCGGGCAGAGTCGCACCGCTCTCGGGGCCGATGACGTGGACAATGCCCTGGCGCTTGGACAGGAAGGGAAAGTAGGCGGCGAATCCGAATTCCCGCATGTTGGCGTCGAGTGTCACAACCTGCTCTTTGCTGGTCGGGTCAGTGATGCCGTCATAGCCCAACTCCCAGCCCGTGGTGGGCGTGTTGTGGTCGGCCGTGGCCACTATCGAACTGACGCGCCAGACCTTGCGGCCGGTTTGACGCAGTCCCTCAAAGGCTTGCGGGCTGGTAACTTCGTGCACCAAGTGGCGGTCAATGTACAGGATGGCTGTGCCGTCCTCTTCGGTGTGAATGACGTGTTCATCCCATAGCTTGTCGTACAGCGTTCGTCCATGTATCTCAATGTCATTGCGGCCCATTTGGTTTTTCCTTCGCAAGCCGTGATTTTAAGCGGCCGCCTGCCAGACGCGCTGCAAATAAAACGCCCGCCGGTGTTGCCATCCGGCGGGCGCGCCCAAGGCTAACAGTCTACCGTTTTGCCAAGGGCAGAACGTCCCGTTTCACAGAGCCCGAGAAAAGTTGACGCGGACGGCCAATCTTGTACTCAGGATCGCTGATCATTTCGTTGAGTTGCGCGATCCAGCCGACGGTGCGGGCCAACGCAAAGACGCCAGTGAACATGTTGACCGGAATGCCGATAGCGCGTTGCACGATGCCCGAGTAGAAGTCGACGTTGGGGTAGAGTTTGCGCGAAACGAAATAATCGTCTTCGAGTGCAATCTTTTCCAGTGCCATCGCCAATTTGAACAGCGGATCGTTTTCCAGTCCCATCGCGGCCAGGACTTCCTTGCAGGTCTCCTGCATGAGCTTGGCGCGGGGGTCGTAATTCTTGTAGACCCGATGTCCAAACCCCATCAACTTGACGCCGGAATTCTTATCCTTGACCTGTTCCATGAAATGGCCGACTTTTTCGATACCACCTGTTTTCTGAATCTCTTCGAGCATATTCAGACAGGCTTCATTTGCACCCCCATGGGCCGGACCCCAGAGGCAGGCGACACCTGCTGCGATGGCAGCGAACGGATTGGTGCCTGAACTACCACACAGACGAACGGTGGACGTGGATGCGTTTTGCTCGTGGTCTGCATGCAATATGAAGATGCGATCCAGTGCGCGTTCGATGACCGGGTTGACCTTGAATTCTTCGCACGGTGTGGCGAACATCATGTGCAGGAAATTGCCGGCATAGCTCAGGTTGTTTTTGGGGTACATATAGGGCTGGCCCATGCTGTACTTGTAGGCCATGGCCACCAGCGTCGGCATTTTGGCAATCAGGCGCAGGGCGGCGATGTCGCGGTGCTCGGCATTGTTGATGTCGGTGCTGTCATGATAAAAGGCCGACAAGGCGCCGACCAACCCGGTCATGATGGCCATCGGATGGGCGTCACGACGGAAACCACGCATGAAAAACTGCATCTGTTCGTTGACCATGGTATGGCGGGTAACGCGCCGCGTGAAGTCCGCCTTTGCGCTGGCATTCGGAAGATTTCCATACAGCAGCAAATGACAAGTTTCCAGGAAGTCGCAATTCGTTGCCAGTTGCTCGATCGGATAGCCGCGATACAGCAATTCACCCTTGTCGCCGTCGATGTAGGTAATGGTCGATTGACAGGACGCCGTCGACAAAAAGCCGGGATCGTAGGTGAACATACCGGTCTGTCCGTAGAGTTTGCGGATGTCCACCACGTCCGGTCCGACGCTGCCCTGGTAGACAGGCAAATCGACGCTGGGACTGCCGTTGCTAAACGACAGCGTTGCTTTGTTGTCAGATAATTTCATTTTCTTGCCTTTCAAGGGGTTTTCTCAACATACACAAAACTTCACGTACCTCGTCGCGATCGAGATCGGCGTTGACTTGCGCAAGCGTTCGGCGTGCCAAGTGCAAGTCCAACAGATCGTTGTCACTGAGCTCCATCAGAGCGCTGAGACCTTGCGACTGCGTGACAGTCAGGCTCGACCCAAAGCGGCTGAAAAAGCGTTCGATGAAGAGGTCGTTTTCAAGCAGGCCTCGACGGCAACGCCATCTCAGCCTGCTCAAACTTCTCGCATCGATCAGTTCGCTGGTTTTTACCATAGCTGGCGGTGCCCGATGTTGATCAACGTCAAACCGCACGCATGACCATCATTTCCTTGATCTTGCCAATCGCCTTGGTTGGATTGAGTCCTTTGGGGCACACTTCGACGCAATTCATGATGGTGTGGCAGCGAAACAGCCGGTAAGGATCTTCCAGATTGTCCAGGCGCTCGGCAGTTGCCTGGTCGCGACTGTCGGCCAGGAAGCGGTAGGCCTGCAGCAGACCTGCCGGTCCGACAAACTTGTCGGGATTCCACCAGAAACTTGGGCAGGACGTGGAACAACTGGCGCACAGGATGCACTCGTACAGGCCGTTGAGTTCATCGCGTTCTTGCGGGCTTTGCAGGCGCTCGCGCTCCGGGGCCGCGGTATCGTTGATCAGGTAAGGTTTGATCGAGTTGTACTGCTTGAAAAACTGGGTCATGTCGACGATCAGGTCGCGCACCACCGGAAGACCCGGTAATGGTTTCAGGACAATAGTTCCGGGCAAGGTCAGCATATTGGTCAGACACGCCAAACCATTCTTGCCGTTGATGTTCATGGCATCCGAGCCGCAGACACCTTCACGGCAGGATTTGCGAAAACTGATTCCCGGGTCCTGTGCCTTGAGTTTGATCAGTGCGTCCAGCAACATGCGTTCGCTACCGTCGAGTTCGACCTCAATGGTCTGCATATAGGGTTTGACGTCGGCATCGGGGTCATAACGGTAGATCTGAAAGGTGCGTCTTGACATGGTTGTTCCGGTTAAAAACTGCGCACGGCAAGGGGCACGGATTCGACAGTCAGCGGTTTCATTTGAACCGGCTTGTAAGCCAGGCGGTTGCCATCGCCGTACCAGAGCGTGTGTTTATGCCATTCGGCGTCGTTGCGACCGTTCGGATGCTCCGGACTGTCGGCGTAGTCATCGACCGAATGGGCGCCACGGCTTTCATGGCGGGCCGCGGCTGACACGATGGTGGCTTGTGCCGCTTCGATCAGATTTTCAACTTCGAGGGCCTCGATGCGTGCTGTATTGAATATCCTGGACTTGTCTTTCAGGCCAATCGTCTGGACGCGTTCACGCAGGGCGGCAATCTTGGCCACGCCCTGGTTCATGCTGGTCTGTGTGCGAAAGACCCCGGCATGCTCCTGCATCGTGCGACGCAGTTCGTTCGCCACGTCCTGCGAATACTCGCCGCCGGCTGTATTGTCCAGCCGCGCGACGCGAGCCAATGTGGCGTCGGCGGACGCAGTGGGCAAAGGTTTGTGCAGGCGGCTGTTCTGGTTCGACTGCACGATGTGATTGCCTGCCGCGCGACCGAATACGAGCAAGTCCAGCAATGAATTGGTGCCCAGTCGATTGGCGCCATGCACGCTGACACAGGCGCACTCGCCAACCGCATACAAGCCATTGATCACTGCGCTCTGGTTCTGTGCATCTTGCTCGACCACCTGACCGTGAATATTGGTCGGTATGCCACCCATCTGATAGTGGATCGTGGGGACCACCGGAATCGGCTCCCTCGCAATGTCCACATTGGCAAAGTTGTGGCCGATTTCAAAAACCGACGGCAGGCGCTTCATGATGGTTTCCGAGCCCAGATGGGTCATGTCCAGGTCGATGTAGTCCTTGTGCGGACCGCAGCCACGGCCTTCCTTGATTTCCTGGTCCATACAGCGTGATACGTAGTCCCGTGGTGCCAGATCCTTATAGGCCGGTGCGTATCGCTCCATGAATCGCTCGCCATTGGCGTTGCGCAATATGGCGCCTTCGCCACGGCAGCCCTCGGTCAGCAAAACGCCAGCCCCGTGCACGCCGGTCGGGTGAAATTGCCAGAACTCCATGTCTTGCAGCGGTATGCCAGAACGTGCCGCCATGCCCAAACCGTCACCGGTATTGATGAAGGCATTGGTTGAGGCGGCGAAGATACGGCCGGCACCGCCGGTTGCCAGCAACGTGCTCTTGGCCTGGAAAATATGAATATCGCCGGTTTCCATTTCAAGCGCAGTGACACCAAGCACGTCGCCGTCGGCGTCGCGAATCAGGTCCAGCGCCAGCCACTCGACAAAGAAACTGGTTTTTTCTTTGACATTCTGTTGATACAGTGTATGCAGCATGGCGTGGCCGGTGCGGTCAGCTGCCGCGCAGGCACGTTGCACCGGCTTCTCGCCGTAGTTGGCAGTGTGTCCGCCGAAGGGGCGTTGGTAAATGGTGCCGTCGGGGTTGCGGTCGAATGGCATACCCATGTGTTCCAGGTCATACACTGCTTTGGGCGCTTCACGGCACATGTATTCGATGGCATCCTGGTCACCCAACCAGTCTGAGCCCTTGATCGTGTCATAAAAATGGTAATGCCAGTTGTCTTCGGACATGTTGCCGAGTGAGGCGCCGATGCCGCCCTGCGCCGCCACCGTGTGTGAGCGCGTCGGGAACACCTTTGACAGAACCGCCACCCTCAGACCGGCCCGGGCCAATTGGAGTGAAGCGCGCATCCCTGAGCCGCCGGCACCGACGATGACGACGTCAAATTGGCGTCTGGGTAGTTTGGAGGAAAGGGTCATGTGGGGGGCTCTGAAACGTCGACAGGTGTTGCTATGGCTTTTGTGGAACGATTCTTTTCAAGACCTACAGACGCCAGAGGACTTGAATCGCCCAGCCGGCACAAGACATGAGCCAGACGATGGTGAACGAGTGCAGCATCAGGCGCAGACCGACCGGTTTGATGTAGTCCATCCAGATCTCGCGCATGCCGACCCAAACGTGAAACATCAGTGCGACGATGATGCTGAAAGTCAGGGCTTTCATCCATTGCGGAGAAAAGATTCCGGCCCAGGTGGTGTAGCCGATTGGGCCTTGGCTGAAAATGATCTGAGCCAGAATCAGCACGGTGAAGAGGGTCATCAGCGCTGCCGTCACCCGTTGGGCCAGCCAGTCACGCAGGCCATAGCGCGCGCCCAACACCAGGCGCTTGGAGCCGTAATTGACAGTCATGCTGCAATTCCTAGTAAAAGCCGAACAGTTTGGCACTGAGTGCCAGCGTCAGACCGAGACTGATGGCCAGTGTGACAACTGCAGACGATCGGCCAAATTCCCTGCTGACCGCCTCATGGCTCAGATCCATCCAGAGGTGACGAAGGCCGGCGGTGAAATGGTGCAGACAGGCCCAGATCAATGCCAGTGCGGCCAGTTTCCAAATGATGCCGGGCAGGCCCAAGAGGCCGATATTGAAGATGGACTTGAACTTCGCAAAAGAGATTTCGGAAGAGATCGAATTGTCAAACATCCAGATGATGAAGGGCAACAGAAGGAACATCAAAAGTCCGCTCGCGCGGTGCATTCCAGATACCACCGCGGCCATCGGCCAGCGGTAGCCCGGCAGGTCCTTGAACGCGTTGATATTTCGAAACTCGGGACGCTTGCTGGCTGCCCTGCTTGCTATTTCGGACATGCTTGACCTTCCATACTGGGGCTAGCCTTTGTGGGATTGTGTTGACTGCCGTCTGGGAAATTCTATGGCAAGGCTGCCGGACGCGCGCCGGTCAGTTCAGCTTGTTGTGATAGTAATGCGTGTCGGTACGGTAGTACCCGCGCCGCAGTTCCATGGGCAGATCCTTGTAAGTGTAGGCAATTCGTTCGACGCTGAGCAAGGGCGTTCCATGAGCGACCTTCAATAATTTCTCAAGTCCTTCTGTGGCAGGCTTGGCGCGTATCTTCTCCTCGGCTCGAACCATTCGCACGTTGAATTCAGTTTCAAACAATGCGTACATCGGACCCTGATGATTGGCCAGCCGCTCAGCGGTCAAACCCTTGAACGGGGCCGCCGGAAGCCAAATGTCTTCCAGAATGGTGGGCGTCGTGACAAAACTCAACACCCGCCGCGCCTGCAGTACCGCATCACCGGTCCGCAGTGCCAGCGCGCGGGCAATGTCCGCGCTGGCACTGATGCGCCGGCATTGAATAATGTCGCGCCGGGCAGGGCCTTCGCTGCCTGGTGTACCGCTATTTGGCACCAGTTTCAGGAAACGAAACTGCACCTGCTGTTCCGCGTGGGTGGCGACGAAGGTGCCTTTGCCCTGACGCCGTACCAGTAGATTTTCGGCGGACAGATCGTCGATCGCCTTGCGCACTGTGCCCTGACTGACATGAAATCGTGTCGCGAGTTCCATTTCGCTAGGGATTGCCTCGCCAGGCTTCCATTCGCCAAGCCGCATACTGTTCAGGAGCATGCTCTTGATCTGCTGATAAAGCGGACTGAACGACGGGGTCGCGGATGTCCGCTTGTCGCTGGAAGGGGGGAGGATCTCAGCGGTCGGTAAGGACATAGTGGTCATGGGTGCTTATCTTCGTGCAGTGTGGTGCGGTACCCAATTATCCTATCTTGTATAAGACATAAGACAACTTTGTGGGTCAGGGTTTTCCAGAGTAAACTAGCAAAGAATTTTGTGGGGCTCAGCAACTCGCATGAGCCACGCCGGCACCCGTTTCACAACAACTCTGGAGTCTTACCATGAGCAAAAAGCCCGTCCGTATCGCCGTCACCGGCGCAGCCGGTCAAATTGGTTACGCAATCCTGTTCCGCATCGCTTCTGGCGAAATGCTGGGCAAGGATCAGCCCGTTATTCTTCAACTATTGGAAGTTCCAATGGAGAAACCGCAGCAAGCTTTGCAGGGCGTAATGATGGAACTGCAGGACTGTGCTTTCCCGCTGCTGGCAGGTATGCAAGCCCACGCTGATCCCGTGACGGCCTTCAAGGACGTCGACTATGCTTTGCTGATCGGCTCGCGTCCGCGTGGACCGGGGATGGAGCGAGCCGAGTTGCTGGCCGTGAATGGTGCGATTTTCACGGAACAGGGCAAAGCGCTGAATGCGGTGGCGAGTCGCGATGTCAAGGTGCTGGTGGTTGGCAATCCCGCCAATACGAACGCCTATATTGCAATGAAGAGCGCCCCTGATTTGCCGCGCAAGAACTTCACCGCGATGCTGCGTCTTGACCACAATCGTGCGCTCAGTCAGCTGGCATCAAAGACCGGGAAGGCCGTTGCCGACATTGAAAAAATGGCGGTATGGGGCAACCATTCGCCGACCATGTACGCTGACTACCGTTTTGCCAACGTCGGCGGTGCCAGCGTGAAGGAAATGATCAATGACCACGACTGGAATGTCAACACTTTCCTGCCCACCGTCGGCAAACGCGGTGCAGCGATCATTGCCGCCCGTGGCGTTTCATCGGCGGCGTCGGCAGCCAATGCTGCCATCGACCATATGCGTGACTGGGCTCTCGGGACCAATGGCAAGTGGGTCACCATGGGTATTCCCTCGGACGGTCAGTACGGCATTCCCAAAGACACAATGTTTGGCTATCCGGTAACCTGCTCTGGTGGCGAGTACAAGGTGGTTGACGGTTTGCCGGTTGACGCTTTCAGCCAGGAATGCATCAACAAGACCCTGAAAGAGTTGCAGGACGAGCAAGCCGGCGTTGCACATCTGGTGGCTTGACGCATTTGTGGTCGACGCCTTCGCGTGCAGTTGTGTGCGGCACAACTGTCGTGATGATCGCTAGGGCGACGCGCGTCTGAGTGTGAATCGGACCTCGTTTGCCGTGCATCGTCCGTTAATCCAACCCGATCGGGGACAGCCATGAAGCGTGTTTTTGTTGTTGCTTTTGTGATGGCCCTGCCAGGGGCCGCGTCGCCCCAGGTCGGCCAGCCCGCTTCGGCTGGCGCGAAGGCTGCCGCATCCCCTCACCCTTCGGGCGTTAGGCGTTCCGCGCTCAAAGCAGTTGAGGAACTTACCCCGGTTGACGATGATATCCACGTCCAACTGTCAGAGGAAGATATTGAGATAGCCAAGCGCGTGCATGTGGGGGTGGTTGCTTGCGAACTCGGTGCCTCGGTCACGATCACGGCGAGCGAAAAGCGTCCAGGGTTTTTCTCGGTAAAAACCAAAGACGCAAGTTTCAGAATGCATCCGGTTGCCAGTCGGACCGGGGCGATTCGCCTCGAAGATCCGAAAGCGGGCGCGATGTGGTTGCAGTTGGGTAACAAGTCAATGTTGATGAGCCAGAAACTTGGTCGACGACTTGCTGACGAGTGCATCAGTCCCGATCAGGCTGTAGTGGCTGAAATGCTGAAAAAAAATCCAGCCCCCAGCATTCTTGACGCACCCGCCAAGGGGCCAGCCAAATAGCTTGATGATCGGTCTTTGCCCGCAAGGTGCGACCCCGAAATATTGATTGATAAGGAGTAAACATGTTGCAAAACTACCGCCTTCACGTTGCAGAGCGCGCCGCCTTGGGCATTCCCCCGTTGCCACTGTCTGCCAAGCAGACCGGTGAGTTGATTGAGCTGCTGAAAAATCCACCTAAGGGTGAGGAAACCACATTGGTCGATTTGATCGCGCATCGCGTCCCGGCGGGTGTGGACGACGCCGCCAAAGTGAAGGCAAGCTACTTGGCCGCTGTGGCGCATGCGAGCGAAAAATGTGCGCTGATTTCACGGGAAAAGGCAACTGAACTGCTGGGAACCATGCTCGGTGGCTACAACATCAGCCCGCTAATTGATTTGCTCGATGATGCAGTAGCAGGTGAGATTGCGGCCAGTGGTCTGAAGAAGACGCTGCTGATGTTCGATCAGTTCCACGACGTCAAGGAAAAAGCTGACAAAGGCAATCTGAATGCGAGGGCGGTACTTCAGAGCTGGGCTGATGCCGAGTGGTTTACCTCGCGTCCTGAGGTGCCGAAGTCGATCACGATCACGGTGTTCAAGGTTGACGGCGAGGTCAACACGGACGACTTGTCGCCAGCGCCTGACGCCTTCAGTCGACCAGATATCCCCTTGCACGCCCTGGCGATGCACAAGAACGCACGTCCTGGAATCATTCCTGAGGAAGACGGTAAACGTGGTCCGGTCAAGTTCATTTCCGATCTAAAGGCCAAGGGTAATCTGGTGGCTTATGTCGGCGATGTGGTCGGAACCGGCTCGTCCCGCAAGTCCGCTACCAATTCGGTGCTCTGGTTCACGGGCGAGGACATTCCATTTGTACCCAACAAGCGTTTTGGTGGCGTTTGTCTGGGTGGAAAAATTGCGCCTATCTTCTACAACACGATGGAAGACTCGGGCGCGCTGCCGATTGAATTGGATGTCAGTCAGATGGCGATGGGGGATGTCGTGGAACTGCGACCGTATGAAGGTCTGGCACTCAAGGATGGGAAAGTAATTGCCAACTTCAAGGTCAAGAGTGACGTATTGTTTGACGAAGTTCGGGCCGGTGGCCGCATTCCGCTGATTATTGGGCGCGGTCTCACCGCGAAGGCGCGCGAGGCTATGGGGTTGCCGGTCAGCAGCCTGTTCCGATTGCCACAAAACCCAGCAGATACCGGCAAAGGATATACGCTGGCGCAAAAAATTGTGGGACGTGCCTGTGGTTTGCCGCAGGGGCAGGGCGTTCGCCCCGGAACCTACTGCGAACCGAGGATGACGAGCGTTGGTTCGCAGGACACCACCGGCCCCATGACGCGCGACGAACTGAAGGATCTGGCCTGCCTGGGCTTCAGCGCCGACCTGGTGATGCAGTCCTTCTGCCATACCGCGGCTTACCCGAAACCGGTCGATGTGAAGATGCACCACGAGTTGCCCGAATTCATGAGCACCCGGGGCGGGGTCCCGCTGCGTCCTGGGGACGGCATCATCCACAGCTGGTTGAACCGCATGCTGTTGCCCGACACCGTGGGGACGGGAGGTGACAGCCACACACGTTTCCCGATTGGCATCAGTTTCCCCGCTGGTTCTGGCTTGGTGGCGTTTGGTGCAGCGACCGGTGTGATGCCGCTGGACATGCCTGAGAGCGTGTTGGTGCGCTTCAAGGGCAAGATGCAGGCCGGCATTACTTTGCGCGATTTGGTGAATGCGATTCCGCTGTATGCCATCAAGGCTGGCCTGTTGACGGTCGCCAAACAGGGCAAGAAGAATATCTTTTCTGGACGCATTCTGGAGATCGAAGGCTTGCCCGATCTCAAGGTGGAGCAGGCATTCGAGTTGAGCGACGCCTCGGCCGAGCGCAGTGCCGGCGGTTGTACTGTGCATCTGAACCCGGCCCCGATCATTGAGTACATCACGAGCAACATCACGCTCTTGAAATGGATGATTGCGTCGGGTTATTCGGATGTGCGAACCATCAATCGCCGCATTCAGGCGATGGAGGCCTGGTTGAAGAATCCGCAGTTACTCAAAGCTGACGCAGATGCACAATATGCGGCCGTGATCGAAATTGATTTGGCCGACATTCATGAACCGATCGTGGCCTGTCCCAATGATCCGGACGATGTAAAGACGCTGTCGGAGGTGGCCGGTTCCAAGATCGATGAAGTCTTTATCGGATCGTGCATGACCAACATCGGACATTTCCGTGCGGCGAGCAAGTTGTTAGAGAACAAGCGGGACATTCCGGTCAAGCTGTGGATGGCGCCGCCCACGAAAATGGATGCAAAGCAGCTGACAGAAGAGGGGCATTACGGCGTTCTGGGTTCTGCCGGCGCGCGCATGGAGATGCCTGGCTGCAGTCTGTGCATGGGCAATCAGGCGCAGGTGAAGGAGGGAGCGACCGTGTTCTCCACCTCCACCCGCAATTTCCCCAACCGCTTGGGAAAGAATAGCAATGTCTATCTTGGTAGCGCCGAATTGGCGGCGATCTGTTCCAAGCTGGGGCGCATTCCCTCAAAGCAGGAGTACATGGCCGACATGGGGGTACTTACCGCGGCCGGTGAGAAGATTTACAAATACCTGAATTTCGATCAGGTACAGGATTACGCGGACGCCGCGGCATCGGTCTCGTAAAGCGTCAAGACCATTCCTGCGGTGGGCAGGTGTCGTTCAGGCCAAGTGCCAGGTCCATCAAGACCACGTCACGCCATTGATCAAATTTCCAGCCACATGATTTGAGGATTCCCGCCGGCGAGAATCCGATTGATCGATGGAGTGAGATGGAACTGGCGTTGGCCGAATCACCAATAACCGCAATCAATTTTCGAATGCCCGCGCGTTCAGCCTGAGTTGCCAGCTCGATCAATAGCGCCCTTCCAATGCCACGCCCCTGAACACTCGGTGACACATAGATCGAATCCTCGGCTGAAAATCGATAGGCTGGGCGCGGCTTGAACCAGTTGCAATAGGCAAAACCGACCACCTTCCCGCCTTCAATTGCAACAAGGTAGGGCAAACCTTTGGCCAGCACATCGGCGCGGCGTTCGTCCATCTCGTTCAGCGAAGGCGGTTCAAGCTCGAAAGTACCGGTGCCAACGCGCACGTGGTGTGCATAAATGGCGGCGATGGAAAGAACATCTTGCGCTTGACTGGGGCGAATGAGTGACATAAAAATGGTAAACGTTATAATTGGATGCTATTCGGTGTGTGGCTGGCCAGGTGGTCGTGTCGCGTGTCTCAACGCCGGGTTAAGTTCCCATTTATTGGTGGAAATAGAACTCCACTACCCAAAGGATATACCATGGTCGTTATTCGACTCGCCCGTGGCGGTGCCAAAGCACGCCCGTTTTTTAATATTGTTGTGGCTGACAAGCGCACCCGTCGCGATGGTCGTTTCATTGAACGCATTGGTTTTTACAACCCGATAGCGACTGCCAGTGAAGAATCTATCCGTGTTGCACAGGATCGCCTGACTTACTGGAAGGGTGTTGGCGCACAGGCATCCCCGACGGTTGATCGCCTGATCGCCCAGGCTGCAAAAAAAGCGGCGTGATGTTATCGTGATGCCCCTTGGCCTCGAAGCGGCCGACCTGCCGTCGGATGCGATTGAGGTGGGGCGCGTAGGAGATGCCTGGGGCATTAAAGGTTGGTTCAGAGTCCTCGCCTACAGCGCCGATCCCGAGGCACTTTTTTCATCCAAACGCTGGTTCTTGATGCCAGCCGAGAGGGGTGTGAAGACCTTTTCTGATGTTGCTCGGTTGAGCGTTGCGCAGGCCAAAATGCACTCTGGGATGGTCGTCGCTTCAGCCCGTGAGGTCGATGATAGGGACGCGGCGGCTGCCCTGCGGGGAGCTCGCATCTTTGTATCCCGCTCCAGTTTTCCAACGGTTCAAAAGGATGAGTATTACTGGGTTGATTTGATCGGGCTGAAGGTGGTCAACCGGGAGGGCGTCGTGCTGGGTACCGTCAGGGAATTGCAATCGACCGGGGCACAGACTGTGCTTTTGGTCGACTCGGAGCAGGACGGCGAGCCGACACAGCGAATGATACCTTTTGTGTCGGTCTTCATTGACGACGTAGATCTGTCCGGTCGACGCATTCTTGTCGACTGGCAAGCCGATTACTGAGCATTGCCTCATGCGCTTCGACATCGTTACTTTGTTCCCGGAAGTATTTCTCCCGTTCTTGAGCAGCGGCATCACACGACGTGCTTTTGAATCGGGCCAGATCGATGTCAAGTTGACCAGCCCGCGTGAGTTTGCGTCGGGAAATTACAAGCGAGTCGACGACCGACCCTATGGCGGTGGTCCGGGCATGGTCATGATGGCCGAGCCCTTGGCGGAGTGCCTGAAAGCTATTCGGTCGCAGCGGTCCGATGCCACGCGTGTCGTACTTTTTTCTCCTGCTGGAAAGGTGCTGAATCACGAAAGGGTAGCGCATTGGGCACAGAGTCAGGGTGCGATCTTGATATGTGGTCGCTATGAGGGGATTGACCAGAGATTCATTGATATTCACGTCACGGAGCAGATCAGCCTGGGTGATTTTGTGTTGTCGGGTGGCGAAATTGCAGCGGTCGCGTTGCTCGATGCCGTGGCGCGTCTGCAACCCGGTGTTTTGAATACAGCCGACAGTTACCTGCAGGACAGTTTCAATCCAGCACTTGATGGCTTGCTGGATTGTCCACACTACACACGCCCCGAGTCATGGCTAAATAGTGCTGTACCTGACGTTCTTCTATCGGGTCATCACGACCAAATAGAACGTTGGCGGCGCCAGCAGCGGCTGACAATTACGGCCCAGTTGCGGCCCGATCTTATCGCGCAAGCCCGACACGCAAATCGCCTGAGCGCGGACGATAAAGCCTTTCTTGCAGGCTTGGCCTGACGCGCAAAATCCGGCGCCGCTTAAACTGGACGCCACCGCTTTGGCGTTCACAACCTTGTTCTCTGATGTCATTTTCCTCACTCGGCTTGTCACCTGCACTGATCAGCGCGCTCAAGACCAGGGTTTATCGGGCGCCGACGCCGATTCAGAGCGTGGCCATTCCGGCAGCCTTGCAGGGTCGGGACGTGCTGGGTTCGGCGCAGACCGGTTCCGGCAAGACGCTGGCCTTTGTGCTGCCTGTGCTGCAGCAACTGGAGAACTCGCCGATCAGCAGGCCGCGGCGACTGCACGCGCTGATTTTGGTACCCACACGCGGGCTCTGCGCCCAGGTGGGAGAGGAGCTTCGCAGCCTCGGTACACACTTGTCCCAGCCCCGCAAAGTGTCGATCGTGTTCGGTGGTGTTTCCATCAATCCTCAGCTGCTGCGCCTTCGCGGTGGCACCGATGTGGTGGTTGCGACGCCAGGGCGTTTGCTCGATCTGATTGCGCACAACGCAATCGATCTGTCCACCGTGGCAACGCTGGTGCTCGATGAGGCCGATCGCCTGCTCGAGCTGGGCTTCGCCGAAGAGCTTGGCGCCATCCTCGCGCTACTGCCCAGGCAACGGCAGAACCTGTTCTTATCCGCCACTTTTCCGCCGGTGCTGGAGGCGATGGCTCGAGATCTGCTTCATGAGCCGGTGCGCGTTGAGCTGTCGTCCGAGCCGCTGACGGCGCCGGACATTGTGCAGCGCGCGATTGCTGTCGATGCCGGCCGGCGCACCCAATTGCTGCGACATCTGATTGCGCAAAACCATTGGACACGCGTGCTGGTCTTTGTTGCGACCAAGCACGCCGCTGAAATCGTCGCCGACAAACTGCGCAAGGCCCGCATCAATGCCGAACCTTTTCATGGCGAGCTGAGCCAGGGCAAACGCACGCAGGTGCTGGCTGACTTCAAGGCCTCACGCGTGAAAGTGGTCGTCGCCACCGACCTTGCCGCGCGCGGTCTGGACATCGCGGAGCTGCCGGTGGTTGTCAACTACGACTTGCCGCGTTCGGCGCTGGATTACACGCACCGCATCGGCCGCACGGCGCGCGCCGGAGAGAGTGGCATCGCGCTGAGCTTTGTCAACGCGGACACGCAAGCGCATTTCCGTCTGATTACTAAGCGCCATCGACTGAATCTGCCACTGGAGCAGATAGAGGGCTTCGAGCCGTTGCAAACAACCAGCCTGATCATGCCGTCCGGCGGCGGCATCAAGGGCAAACGCCAGAGCAAGAAGGACAGGCTTCGGCAAGCCGCAGGGCTGCAGCACTGAGCTGCTCAGCCAGTGACCACGGGCTGCCGATATACTTGCTGCCATCGTTTCCAAGCAGATTCTTCACCATTCACAGGAGTTTTCATGAGGTTTTTATCCATCGCGCTAGCCGCTCTTATTGGCACCTTGGGCTTTATTTCCTTCAGCGCCAGTGCCGCCGACGCGGCCACAAAGACCGTCGCAGCGCTTTACAAGGACAAGGCAACCCTGGTCGGCAAGACCATCAGCGCCCAGGGCAAGGTGGTAAAGGTCAATAACGGCATCATGGGGCGCAATTTTGTCCATGTGCAAGACGGCACCGGTGATGCCAAAGCCGGTACCAACAACCTGGTAGTCACCAGCAATCAGACCGCCGCCGTCGGTGATCAGGTCACCATTTCAGGCCTGGTGGTGATCAACAAGGATTTTGGCAGCGGCTACTCCTACCCCTTGCTGATTGAAGAAGCCACTGTCACGGTCAAGAAGTAAGCCGCACTTTGACGCTTTTGCCTTTGACCTTGCCGGCATTGAGCTTTTGCATCGCCGCCAGTGCGATG
This sequence comes from uncultured beta proteobacterium, assembly GCA_903906695.1. Lineage (GTDB taxonomy): Bacteria > Pseudomonadota > Gammaproteobacteria > Burkholderiales > Burkholderiaceae_C > Rhodoferax. The sequence goes on from CAIVLG010000109.1 coordinate 34,870, forward strand.
TCGCGCTGCACCGCCACGAAGGTGGTGAATTCCGTGACCACGATCTTGCCGATCTGTTCGCGGCTGTAGCCGCAGTCGGCGGTGAGTGCCCCCAGCACGTCGCCGGGGCGTATCTTCTCTTTGCGACCCCCCAGAATCTGCAGCGTCACCATCGGTGGTAGTAACGGCCCCGCGCCGGTCGGTGTCAGTTCATCGAGTTTGTGCCAGACCGATTCGTGACATTGATAGAGCTCGATCTTGCCGACCGAGCCCATCTCGCTCATGCTGGCCAGACTCAGCGCCAGCCCCGACTCACCAGCGCGTCCGGTGCGCCCGATGCGGTGGATGTGTACCTCGGGGTCGGGCGTGATGTCAACGTTGATGACAGCTTCCAGTTGCGTGATGTCCAGCCCGCGTGAAGCCACATCGGTGGCCACCAGCACCGAACAGCTTCGGTTGGAAAACTGGGCCAGCACCTGATCGCGTTCGCGCTGCTCCAGTTCGCCATACAGCGCCAGCGCGCTGAAACCCTGCGCCTGCAGGTACGCGGCAAGCTCCTTGCAGCGCAGCTTGGTATTGCAAAACGCCAGCGTGCTGGCGGGTCGGAAGTGGTTCAGCAGCAGCGCCACCGCTTCGAGCCGGTTGGCGCGCGTGACTTCATAAAAGCGCTGCTCGATCAGACTTTTAGCGTGCTGCGCTTCGACCTTGATGGATTGCGGATCGCGCATGAACTGCTTGGCCAGTTTTTCGATACCTTCAGGGTAGGTGGCAGAGAAAAGCAGTGTTTGACGCTCTGTCGGGCATTGTTTGACTACCGTGGCAATGTCGTCGAAGAAGCCCATGTCGAGCATGCGGTCAGCTTCGTCCAGCACCAGGGTGTTGAGTGCGTCCAGTGTCAGGTAGCCGCGCTCCAGATGGTCCATGACGCGCCCCGGGGTGCCGACCACGATGTGTGCACCGTGCTCCAGCGATGCGCGCTGGCCGCGCAGCGCCACGCCACCGCACAGCGTGACAACTTTGATGTTTTCTTCGGCCCGTGCCAGACGCCGTATCTCGCTGCTCACCTGATCGGCCAACTCCCGCGTTGGGCACAGTACCAGGGCCTGCACAGCAAAGCGGCGCGGGTTGAGCTTGTCCAGCAGCGCCAATGCAAAGGCGGCAGTCTTGCCGCTGCCGGTCTTGGCCTGGGCAATCAGGTCTTTGCCAAGCAGTGCGGCCGGCAGACTGGCGGCCTGAATCGGCGTCATTTCCAGGTAACCCAGTTGAACCAGATTGGCCAGCGTAGCAGGGTTCAGGGCCAGCGAATCGAACTTTGTACTCATGCCCGATTATCGGCACAAGCAAATCCTTGGCAGAATGCGGTATGGATAACGCAAACAACACCGGGCAGCGCCTGACCGATCTCGAGATCAAGGCCAGCTTCCAGGAGGATTTGCTTGACGAGCTGAACCAGATCATCGTGCGTCATCAACAGCAAATCGACCAACTGATTCGCGAAATTGCGCACCTGCGAGAGGCCGCCACCGACGGCGGCGTTGGCGCGAGCCGCAACCTGCGGGACGAATTGCCGCCGCATTA
>CAIVLG010000110.1 GCA_903906695.1 uncultured beta proteobacterium
CGGTGAGCACACCGCGCGCGATCGGGCTGTAGGGCGCAACACCGATGCCGTAATGCGCACAAGCCGGCAGCACTTCCACCTCCGGCATGCGATTCAGCAGGTTGTAGTAGGGCTGGCACACCACCGGTCGGGGCATGCCAAGCTGCGCCGCCCCATGCACCAGTTCGGCGATGCGCCAGCCGCGGAAGTTGGAGACACCCCAGTAGCGGATCTGGCCGGCGCGCAGCATCACATCGAGGGCGCGCAAGGGCTCTTCGAGGTTCATGCCGTTGAAATCGCGGTGCAGGTACAGGATGTCCAGGTGGTCGGTTTGCAAGCGCGCCAGGGAAGCTTCAATTTCGCGCAGCATCCAGCTGCGGGAATAACGGCCTTCGTTGACACGCTCTGACATCCTATTGCCCAACTTGCTTGCCAATATCCAATCGTGGCGTTGTCCTTTGAGCAACTCGCCAACCATGGTTTCCGAGGCGCCGCATGAATACACGTCAGCCGTATCGATGAAGTTCACGCCGTGCGCGTGGGCATCGGTCACGATCGCGGCGGCCTCGTCGCGACCAGTCTGATCACCAAACATCATGGTGCCCAGACACAGGGCGGAGACTTTGAGCTGGCTGTTGCCAAGGGATCGGTATTGCATGGGAGCCTTATGGATGAAGATTGAACGGATGGCAGTCTATGCCAAAGGCGACAGCACCGGTGGACCCCCATCGGTGTTTGAAACCTCAAACCGCGCATCAATACACAGCATCGTGATCACCCACATTGACAGGGGTGATTCTCTGACCCTGAATCAACAGCTCCAGCGTGATGCGATAAGACAGATTGATGGACACCGAATGCAAATCCTGGTGTTTGCCAGCCAAAGCATGCAGGCGTAGCGATGGATGATGCGGATTGGCCTCAAGCAGGGCCAGCGTCTTGGCGTACTGGCGTTTGAGCTCGGGGTGTCGCTGCAGAAAGCGCAACGCCAGCCGGGTGTAACTCTCGGTCAGTATCAGCTGGTAGGCCATGGGGGGCGACAAGCAGGTGCAGCGCTCAAGCGACGGATTTGCGCCTCGTCGCCTTGGCCGCAATCACTTTGACTGCCTTGGTTTTTGCAATTCGCTTTGCCGGTGCCGCTTTTTTTGCAAGCGCGGCGGCGCTATCGGCGGCCAGCATCGCCTCCAGCCGGGCCATATGCGCCGCGGCGGACTCAACAACAAAACGCCCGGCTGCGACATCGGCCTGGCTTTGCGCCAGCGCAGCGTCCAGCTCGCACTCACGCAGGTAGTGGTAGTGCGCCACGTCCATCACCACAAAGCGCTCCCGGCCACGAACCGAAATCATGGCCTCCGGCTGCTTGGCCAGCAGCGACTCGATGGCCGCGACACCGCGGGTCTTCAGATCATTGGCGGTAAGTTGAGACATGGCATTCCTGTGCAGGGCATAGTCGCGTGGATTGATGGGCTGATTATGAATACTGTTAGAAGTACTGTCAAAGGTACTTTTGATCGCGAAGACTTCCTTCCAATGCCAAAAAAGTAGTTTAAAAGCTACAATAGACCATGATCGAATTGCGCCGATACCAGCTTGAGAACAACGGGCTAACGCGTTTATTACGGAAAGCACGGACAGACGCTGGTTATTTTGCTGTGCGGCGGCGACAAAGGATCGCAACAGGCCGACATCACACGTGACAAGGCCTATTGGGCGGAATGGAAACGGAGAAATTCATTAAGAATGCGTTGACTGGTTCGGTGTCCCACACCGACGAAACAATTAGAGAATTGCGTGCTGACCGACAATTTGCCGTTGAGTACCTGAAGGCGGCGCTGGAAGAGCTCGATGATCCCGACAACCGTGCGACAGGCCTTTTGGCCCTGCGCGATGTAGCTGAGGCTTACGGAGGTTTGGGCATGGTCGCGGAGCAGGCAGGGATCAGCCGGGAGGCGCTCTACCGCTCTCTTTCCCCGAAAGGCAACCCAACCTTGAAGACGCTGCTGGCGGTGCTGAAATCCGTGGAAATGCGGCTGTCGGTCGAACCGGAAAATCGCGTTCATGCGTAAATTGATTTGCTTAGCAACCACTTCAAAATCATGACTATTGAGAGTTCCATAATTCATGACATCACCACAGGGTAGCCTGCATCCAGCAAGCGGCAATGATCGAGGGACGCTTCTGGGCGCTTTTGAGCTTGTTGCGCGCGGTCGTGTGCAACTCGGTGAGGTTGTTGGGACAGTA
>CAIVLG010000111.1 GCA_903906695.1 uncultured beta proteobacterium
GCAGCGAAGGACTTCTTGGCCTGGTCCTCCAGCTCAAGACGATCCACCAGGAACAGGACGCGGCTCACGTTGCCCGAGCGAAGAAACAACTTGATCACGGCGGCGGCGGTCAGGGTCTTGCCAGTGCCAGTGGCCATCTCGAACAGGAACCGGTCCTTGCCATCGCCCACTGCGGCTTGAAGGCTGTGGATGGCCTTGAGCTGATAGGGCCGCAGAAAGCGCAGTTTGTTGGTCTGGATGTAGCCGGCTCGCTCCGCTTCGTTTTGCCAGGCGGCTTCGCTTGCGTAGTTCGGGCGCTGGGTGCGGACGATGTAGTCCGCGCCGACCTGCTCTACGATCAGTCGCTGCGGATTGGGCTTGACCTTCTGATAGCCGGTGACCGAGTCTGGCGTCGGAAACGAGGTGATGACGTAGGGGCTGCCGCGTTGGAGGTCCCAGAAGTAGTGCAAGTTGCCGTTGGAGAGAATGACGAAGCGGCAGTTCTGCGACTTGGCGTATTTGCGCGCCTGCTCTTTGCCGATGAGTGGATTCTTGTCTTCGGCCTTGGCCTCCAGAACCAGAAGCGGAAAGCCTTTGGCATCGAGCAACAGAAAATCAACGAAGCCCTTGCTGCTCTTCTCGAAGTTGGCACCAAGCGCGTCCAGGTCGATTGACTTGATCGTGACGCCAGGTTCAAGGCGAATGTTCGCGGGCGCGTCGCCTTCCTGAAAAAAGCGCCACCCAGCCGCTTCGAGCAGCTTGTTGATCTTGATGCGGGCGGTGGCTTCTTTATCGGACATTCAGGGGGCTATTGTGCGACGGTGGAGAACCTGTCTCAGACTGCCACGGAGTGCGCCTGAAGGCTGACCTGAAGCCTTTCGCGCACCGCCATAAAAATCGCGGCCAGGTTGTCCATACTGGGGTTGCCCGTAGGCGACAACATCCGGTGCAAACTCTTGCTCGGCCTTTCCGTCAGGGTCGCCAATTGTTCAAAGCCGATGGTGGCGTTGACCAGGTCACGCAGAATCAGACGGGCGGTCTCCGGCTCGCCGTTGAGAAACAGAGTGGCTGCCTCGTCCAGCAGCGCCTGCGCAAAGGTGGGATCGCCCTGCACACGCTGGATCACAGTTTCTTTGAAATTTCTGGTCAGTGCCATGCTATTACCCTTTGTGCTTGCCGGTTGGTTTTGTGCTCATTACTTTTTTGCGAGCCTTGTATTCGGCTAGCAATATCTTGGCTTTGTCGATATCACGTTGCTGGCCGCGCTTGGTACCGCCTCCGAACAAAACGATGAGGGTGTCGCCGTCTTTGGCAAGGTAAATCCGGTAGCCTGGACCCCAATCAATGACGTATTCGCCCATTCCATCGAACCACTTGATGTTGGAAGTGTTGCCAAGCTCCATTCGAAGTTTGGCAACAGTTACCTTCGCGGCAGCCTGTGACGAGAGGCCGTCAAACCACTGCTTGTATGGGCTTGATGAGTCCTCTCGGAGGTACTCTTCGATTTTGATCGCCATGGCTTATGGTAACACATACGTTACCACTGGCGTTCAGATCACTGTCTCTGAACGCAGCGCGTTTCGCCCTGTCAGCCCGGAATCTCGGGTTCGACGAGCGTGGCGAGCTGTGCCAGAGACTCCTGCCAGCCGAGGTAGCACATCTCTACCGGAATGACTTCGGGCAGCCCTTCTTGCACGATGCTGATTTCCGTGCCACAGGAAACCTTTGTCAAAACCACAGTCACCTGTATTTCACCGGGCAAGTTCGGATCATCAAATTTGTCGGTGTAGCGGATTCGCTCAAAGGGAATCAGTTCGAGATACTCGCCACCAAAGGCGTGCTCGCCGCCGGTACCGAAATTGGTGAACGACATCCTGAAACTGCCGCCGACCCTGGCGTCCATGTGGTGAACTTTGCACGTGAAACCGTAAGGCGGTATCCACTTGGCCATGGCGTCGGCAGTCAGAAACGCGCAATAAATGCGCTCCGGCGGTGCGCGCAGCACGCGATGCAGTCGCACGGTACCTGTAGCCATGGTCAATTCTCCAGATGATGCTGCACTCACGTGCCAGCTCGCTCCAGCACCGCATGCAGCAGCACATTGCAACCAGCCGTGATGTGTTCGGGCGTGGCGCTCTCGATCTCATTGTGGCTGATGCCGTCCTTGCACGGGATGAAGATCATGCCGCTGGGGGCCAGGCGCGCCATGTAGACGGCGTCGTGGCCGGCGCCGGATACGGCCGGCATGTTGGAGTAACCGAGCTTTTGCGCCGCCCGCGCCACAGCGCCTTTGCATTCATCGTGAAATGCCTGCGCTGGGTAGCTTGACACCATCTCGATCTTGACATCCAGACCGCTCTCCACTGCCGCCCTGGCCGCAAAAGCCTTCACCTCATCGGCCATGGTGTCCACCAGCGCATCGGTGCTGTTGCGCAGGTCAATGCTGAACTTGACGCGACCCGGAATCACGTTGCGGCTGTTCGGATGCACCTGCACCATGCCTACCGTGCCACGCCCGTGCGGCTGATGCCGCAGCGCGCAGGCCACCACTTCCTGCATGATGCGCGCCGCCACCTGCATCGCGTCCTTGCGCAGCGCCATGGGCGTAGGTCCGGCGTGCGCTTCCATACCGGTCACGGTGCAGTCGAACCAGCGGATGCCCAAGACGCCCTGCACCACGCCGATGGTCACATCGGCATCTTCGAGCACCGGGCCCTGTTCAATATGGGCTTCGAAATAGGTTCCGATCGGATGGTCTCCTGGCTCCTGCGGTCCGACGTAGCCAATGCGCGTGAGCTCATCCTTGACCGACTTGCCCTCGGTGTCAGTGGCAGCATACGCGTGCTCCAGGGTGAAGACCTTGGCAAACACGCCGGAGCCCATCATCACCGGTACAAAGCGCGAACCTTCCTCGTTGGTCCAGAACGCGACTTCAATCGGCGCCTCGGTCTCTATCTTGAGGTCGTTGAGTGTGCGCACGACTTCGAGTGCGGAGAGCACACCGTAGTTGCCGTCGAACTTGCCGCCTGTCGGCTGCGTGTCGATGTGGCTGCCCGCCACAATGGGCGGTAGTGCATTGTTGCGCCCGGGGCGGCGCATGAAGCCGTTGCCGATCTTGTCGATCGTCACCTCAAGGCCGGCTTCACGCCCCCAGCGCGTGACGAGGTCGCGTCCCTGGCGGTCCAGCTCGGTCAGGGTAAGACGACAGACGCCACCTTTGGGCGTGGCGCCGATCTTGGCCAGTTCCATCAAGGAGTCCCAAAGACGCTGGCCGTTGATGCGCAGGGTGCTGATGTCGATTGTGCTTGCAGTACTCATGATGTCTTCCTGAAAAGTGACGGGAGTCAGTCTCAAAGTTCGCCAGAGAGGATCACACCGGGGGCCCTCATACTGTCAAATGCCCAGAAATCGGTCCCCCGGTATGACCCTCTCTGGCAGTCTGCGGTGCGCGAACCACGATCCAACTTGTCGCCGGCTGGGTGTGTGCCGCGAGCCGATTTCTGTGTACCCACAGCATGAGGCGCGCGGCATACATTCAGCCGGCAGGCCGCAGTAGACATTTAACGCACCACAGGAGTTGACGCCAGCGTTTCGGTCCGCAATTTCGCCGCCGCAAAGTTGGAGCCAAAAGCCGGCCGCTTGATGTAACGCCCCACACCCCGCTCGGCGCGCAAATCGCCTTGTACATAAACCAGCTTGCCCTGACTCACCGTGTGGCTCGGCAAGCCGCGCACATTGCGACCTTCGAAGACGTTGAAGTCACCCTTGCTGTGTTGCGTCTTGGCCGACAGCGTTTTGGTGGCTTGCGGGTCCCACAGCACCAGGTCGGCGTCGGCGCCTACCGAGATGCTGCCTTTTTGCGGATAGATGTTGAACAGCTTGGCGGTGTTGGCCGAGGTGATGGCCACAAACTCGCTGGGTGTCAGGCGCCCGGTGTTGACGCCAGCGTCCCAGATCACGGTCATGCGCTCCTCGACGCCGCCGCAACCGTTCGGAATCTTGGCGAAGTCGTCCTTGCCGACCGCTTTCTGGGCGGCGCAGAAGGTGCAGTGGTCGGTGGCCGTGGTGTGCAGACTGCCGGCCTGCAGACCGCGCCAGAGGAAGTCCTGATGAACCTTGGGCCGAAACGGCGGGCTCATCACGTGCGCAGCGGCCGTGGCAAAGTCAGGGTGCCGGTACACGCTGTCGTCCACGATCAAATGGCCGGCCAGTACCTCGCCGTAAACGCGCTGGCCACGAGCGCGGGCCCGGGCAATCGCTTCTGCTGCCTCGATACAGGAAACGTGCACCACATAAATCGGCACGCCCAGCACGTCGGCAATCGCAATGGCCCGGTTCACTGCTTCGCCTTCCACAATCGGCGGCCGGGACAGCGGGTGCCCCTCAGGGCCTTTGATGCCCTGCGCCGCCACTTCCTGTTGCAGCTGGAAAACCAGCTCGCCGTTTTCGGCGTGCACGGTCGGCATGGCGCCGAGTTCGAGCGCGCGCTTGAAGCTCTGGATCAATGTCTCGTCACTGCACATCATGGCGCCCTTGTAGGCCATGAAGTGCTTGAAGCTGTTGATGCCCTCGGCCTGCACCAGGGTACCCATGTCGCGCTTGACCGTCTCGTCCCACCAGGTGATGGCCATGTGAAACGAATAATCGCTGGCCGATTTTTCGGCCCAGCCGCGCCAGGTCTGGTACGCCTCCATCAGGTTCTGCTGCGGCGACGGAATGGCGAAATCGATGATGGTGGTGTTGCCCCCGGCCAGACCGGCTGCGGTACCGGTGAAGAAATCGTCCATCGTGGTCGTGCCCATGAAGGGCAGCTGCATGTGCGTGTGCGGATCAATGCCGCCCGGCAGCACGTACTGGCCACCGGCATCCACTACGGTGGCGCCAGCGGCCTGCAGGCCCTCACCGACCGCCGCAATGTGGCCATCCTGACACAAGACATCGGCACGAAAAGCGCGGTCGGCATTGACTACGGTTCCACCACGAATCAGCAGGCTCGTCATGATTTGTTCCTTCTAAATGGGGATTGCAAGGCAGGATATTACGCCGATGGCTCAGGCTACCGAAGCAGTGCGCATCGGGTTATTGGGATGCGTCGTCCAGTCCATGTGACTGGCGCTCACGGTCTTGCCGGTGCGCTGGTCTAACTCACCCGGACTGAGGTCGCGCAACGTCAGGCAGTCCGGTACCGGACACACCGACACACACAGATTGCAGCCAACGCATTCGGACTCCAGCACCTCGAAGTGGCGCTGCCCGTTCTTGCTGGAGCTGATGGCTTGGTGCGATGTGTCTTCGCAGGCGATGTGGCAGCGCCCGCACTGGATGCAGGTCTCCTGTTTGATGACGGCTTTGCTGATGTGGTTCAGATTGAGAAAGCGCCACTCCGACACCGTGGGCACGGCCTTGCCGACAATCTGGCTGACGCTGGCAAAACCCATCTGGTCCATGTAGTTGGATAGGCCGTCAATCATCTCCTGCACGATCTTGAAGCCATAGACCATGGCGGCAGTGCAGACCTGCACGTTCTCCGCGCCCAGCGCGATGAAGTCCAGCGCGTCGCGCCAGTTGCTGACACCGCCGATGCCCGAGACTGGCAGGCCGATGGTTTGTGGGTCGCGTGCAATCTCGGCCACCATGTTCAGCGCAATCGGTTTCACGGCCGGGCCGCAGTAGCCGCCGTGCGAGCCCATGCCACCGGTAGAAGGTGACATGGTCAGCGTGAGCGGATCCACGCCCATGATGGAGTTGATGGTGTTGATGAGCGAGACCGCATCGGCCCCACCCTTTTTGGCTGCGCGCGCCGGATAGCGGATGTCGGTGACGTTAGGCGTGAGCTTCACTACCACTGGCAGTTTGCTGTAGTGCTTGCACCAGGCGGTGACCATCTCGATGTACTCGGGCACCTGGCCTACGGCGGCGCCCATGCCGCGCTCGCTCATGCCGTGCGGACAACCAAAATTGAGCTCCACACCGTCAGCGCCGGTGTCTTCCACGCGCGCCAGAATGGTCTTCCAGGCCTGCTCCTCGCAGGGCACCATGAGGGAGACCAGCAGCGCGCGATCGGGCCAGTCGCGCTTGACCTGCGCGATCTCAGTCAGGTTGACTTGCAGCGGGCGGTCCGTGATGAGTTCGATGTTGTTGAAACCCAGCAGGCGCCGATCCGGGCTCAGCAATGCGCCGTAGCGTGGCCCGCTCACATTGACCACGGGTGGGCCGTCTTCCCCCAGCGTCTTCCAGACCACGCCGCCCCAGCCGGCCTCGAAGGCGCGGTTCACGTTGTAAGCCTTGTCGGTCGGCGGCGCGGACGCCAGCCAGAAAGGATTCGGGCTCTTGATGCCGGCAAAATTGATTTGCAGATTGGCCATGTTGCTCTCTCTTATCTCAGGCGTCGGATGTTTTTGGATTTGTCATTGCGGGCTTCTGGTTTGTCATTGCGGGCTTGACCCGCAATCCATGGATCCCGGATCAAGTCCGGGATGACATTTGAGGCGTTCGGGATGACACGGTTGGGTTCATAAGGTGTTCGTGAATCGCCAGCGCCGATTGCTTGCCATGCGCAACGGCCTCAACCGTCAGTTCGAGGCCGCCCGCACGGCAGTCGCCTCCGGCCCAGACACCTTGCAGGTTGGTCTTGCCGACGTCATCGGTCGCGATGCGGTCGCCCCGCATTTGCAGACCCGACTGGGCCAGCACAGTATTGCCCAAGCGCTGGCCTATCGCTTTGAGCACCATGTCAGCGGTTAGCGTCTGCACCTCACCCGTGGCGCAAAGCTTGCCGTCGACGAGTGCCTGGCGACCGAACCGCACGGCACTGGCATGCCCGTTGCTGCCGACGACCTCAAGCGGCGCCAGCCAGTGGTGAATCGTCACGCCATGCGTCTGCGCCCACTCCTGCTCCGCCTTGGAGGCCGACATCTGCTCGGGTCCGCGCCGGTACACCATGTGCACCTCCTCTGCGCCCAGCAGTTTGGCCTGCACCGCCGCATCCACTGCCGTCATGCCGCCACCAATCACAACTACGCGCCGGCCGACCGGCAAACTCGCAAGCTCAGCGCTCTGACGCAGCGTTGCAATGAAATCGACTGCGTCCTGCACGCCAGCGAGTTCCTCACCTGGCACCCCAAGTTGATGCGTGGCGGCCAGTCCCATGCCCAGAAACAGGGCGTCAAAATCGGCTCGCAGTGCATCGAGCTGCGCTGCGGTCTCCAGTTTCCAGCCAGTACGCAACTCGATGCCGCCAATGCCCAGCAGCCATTGCAGTTCGGTCTGCGCAAAGTTGTCCGTCGTCTTGTAGCTCGCCAGCCCATATTCGTTGAGGCCGCCGGCTTTGTCGTGCGCGTCGAGCAGCAGCACCTCATGCCCCAGGCGTGCCAGCGTGTGCGCGCAGGCCAGGCCGGCTGGCCCGGCGCCCAGCACTGCAATCTTCTTGCCGGTGCGGGCAGCTCGCGTGAAGAGTTGCGGCTGCGCGCTTTCCATCAATGCGTCAGTGGCGTAGCGCTGCAGACGGCCAATGGCAACCGGCTGCGCGCTTTGGGTGTTGCGCACACAGATCTGCTCGCACAGGTTCTCGGTCGGGCAGACGCGGGCACACATGCCACCCAGCGGATTGGCTTGCAGAATCGCCGAGGCTGCGCCGCGCAGGTTGTCCTCGGCAATGCGTCGTATGAAAGACGGTACGTCAATGCGCGTCGGGCAGGCTGTGGCACAGGGTGCGTCGAAGCAGTAGAGGCAACGTTCCGCCTCCAGCAGCGCCTGTGCCTGACTCAGGCGCGGACTGGCATCGGCAAAGTGGTGGGCATATTGGTCGGCACCGAGACGGCCGGGACGAACGTCTGGTTGAACAGAGGTGGACACGCTGGCAACTCCTGTGATTTTAAAACTGACCGTTTAGTCAACTTATCGCATGGAATACTAGCAATTGATGTGCCACGGTGTAACTAGGGTTTGCCCGATAATTTGATTTGAAGGGCGCAGCGCGCTCCGCTACCATGCGGTATTCACAGCCTTGCCGCATTAATAGTTTTCAGTCCTTTGACCCGGAGAAATCATGAGCGCTGCCGTACCTGCCTCTGCCACCAGCTTTGAAGCTTTGGATGCCTGTCATCGACAGATCATGGAGCACCTGACAACGCTGACTTCGCTGGCGCAACACATCGAGGCGTTCGGCGTCGACAACTGGGCGCAACAGCAGGCCGGTGCGGTTGAGGCCTTCTTCTCTGGAACTTCGCGCCAGCACCATCTGGAAGAAGAGAAGAATGTATTTCCGCCGCTGCTGGCTGGCAGCGACGCAGAGCTGGCGGAGCTGGTGCGTACGCTGCGGCAGGACCACGGCTGGATTGAAGAAAACTGGATCGAACTGGCGCCCCAGTTGCGCGCCATCGCATCGGGCAACAACTGGATCGACAGCGCCGAATTCCTGCACAACGCCGAGGTCTTCCTGGCCTTGTGCCGCAGTCATATCGAACTCGAAGAGAGATTGATTTATCCCGAGGCCAGGGCGATTGAGGCGCGTAACCTGTCGAGCCGTCCGTCGCGCGAGGCGCCGTAAGACCCCGGGACAGTTGGTGTGCCGAGTCTCGGGGATGATGACAGCAATGTCATTCTCGAAGCTACCTTGGCGGTGTCTAATCGCCATCTGATGAAAATCCTGCTGGTTGAAGACGAACAGGGCATCGCCGATTTTGTCTGCTCGGGCCTAGCCGCGCGCGGGCTGGAGGTCAGGCATTGCGACGACGGCAACGCCGGTCTGGAACAGGCGCTCAACGGCAACTTTGATCTGATCGTGCTCGACATCATGCTGCCGGGCCGCGACGGCCTGTCGGTGTTGAAGGCGTTGCGGGCGGCGGGCATTGAGGCGCCGGTGATCCTGCTGACGGCGCGCAACGAACTCGCTGATCGCGTTGAGGGTTTGAACCTGGGCGCAGACGACTACCTGGCCAAACCGTTTTTTGTGGAGGAGTTGCATGCCCGCATCCAGGCTTTGTTGCGTCGGCTGGCCGGAGATCGAACCAACATCGTGCAGGTCGGCCGCCTGAAGCTGGACCGCATCACCCGGCACGCCTGTCTGGCGGACCGATCGATCGATCTGACGACGCGAGAATTCAGCCTGCTGGAATACCTGATGCGCTCGGCCGGCCAGGTTTTCACGCGCAACCAGATCCTGGAACAGGTCTGGGGCTACGACTTCGATCCGAGCACCAACGTGGTCGACGTCTGCATCAAGCGCATCCGAAGCAAGTTGACCGATCTGGACAGCAGCGGCGAGAGCGCCACGCTGATTGAATCGGTGCGCGCTGCTGGCTATCGGTTCAGGCGCCTGCCCCGAAGTTCATGGTGATCTCGTTTCGGTTCCGCTTGTTTGTGGTGGCAGCGCTGATCGTCGGCACCGTGCTGGTGCTGGTGATCGGACTGGGATGGTCGCGCGTTTTGTCGTTTGAAGTCGAACGACTTGACGAACGCCTGTGCAGCGAGGCCAGGCGGCTCGATCAAGAGAAATTTCGCCCGGATGAGCTGGCGCGTCTGGAGTTCGACGTGATGAGCAAGTTGCGGCTCGACACGCCGTCCCAGTTGATGCTTCGCTTCGAGCCGGTCGGTGGGCGGCCCGGCTTTCAATCAAGCCACTGGCGATCTGAATTATCACCAGAGCGTCCTCCCGAGTCCGCTGCGCCAGGCGCCTGCTCCTTTGCTTCGATTCAATCCGGCGGAACGCTCTGGCGCGCTGCAATCTATCTCTCACCGGACGGACGCAGCACCGTTGCGGCCGACCTGGCGGCAACCAAAGCCGATCTTCAAAACGCCTTGCAGAGTGCGCTGATGCTGGTCGTCCCGCTGGCGCTTGCCTTGAGCGCACTGGGTGCCTGGCTGCTGGCTGCACTGACCATGCGGCCGGTGAATCGGCTGCGCGACTCGATGCGCAACGTGACGCAAAAGGCGCTCGATCAACGCCTGCCAACAGCTGGTGAGGACCTTGAATTCAGGGAACTTCTAGACGCCTACAACACCATGCTGGAGCGACTGCAATCAAGCTTTCAGCAGGCCACACGCTTTTCGGCTGATGCCGCCCACGAGCTCAGGACGCCATTGACCATATTGCGGGGACGCTTGGAACAGGCGGTCAACAAATCCGACAACCATGCCGTGCAGGCCGAACTCACCGGCTTGCAGGATGAGGTCGGTCGGCTGGCTGGGATAACGCGCAAGCTACTGTTTCTGTCGCATGCAGACGCCGGGCGTCTGACGCTGCATGCCACGACAGTAGATCTGAGCGCGATGCTCGCGGAGTTGTTGAGCGACGCAGAGATGTTGCTGACCGATCAGACGCTATCCAGTGCAATCGAGCCCAATCTGTTGACGCAGGGCGACGCTACGCTGCTGCGCCAGCTGTTCAACAACCTGATCAGCAATGCCGTGCGCTACGGTCGCCCCGATGGGGCAATTTCGGTTACCGGACGTGCCCTGCCCGGGGGCGCTGAGATCGTGTTCAGCAATACCTGCGAGACGGTTCTGCAAGAAAGTCGAGCACGTTTCTTTGACCGCTTTTTCCGCGGTGAAGCGTCGCACAACCGGGCCATCGAGGGCAATGGCCTGGGCCTGAGTCTGGCACGCGAGATCGCGAGGGCGCATGGCGGTGATCTGAGGCTGGAGCCGAGCGCGCTCGATGTGGTCAGCATGCGGCTCTGGCTGCCAAGGGCTTAAGTAGTGTTCATTTCGTTGTTGCCGCGACCGACCAGCTGTGATCGATCTGGCCGTTCTTGCGCGTGGCAGTTTCGTCTTTTGGCAGCCAGGCTCGGACGTACTGGGTGGTGATGCCGCTCGGCGTGACGGTCACCCGCAGGTGGCCGGAACTGCTCAGGATGGTGCCGGTCGCGTAGTGGTAGCTGCTGGCCAGGTTGGCGCCGCTGTTGGTATTCACGGCGCTGGGTTGCGGCACCTCCTGGTACACGATGCCGTCCAGATCCTGTTTGGCGTACAGGTGGTCGTGTCCGTGAAACACCGCTGTGACATGGTTCTGAACCAGCAACTGGTGAATCGGCAGCGCCCAGCCTGGACGCTTCTGCGCAAATCCGTTGGTTCCATCTGGGTTCTTGCCGCCCCACTCGAAATACGGTGCGGCCTCGATGCCGCCGCGCATCTGCCCGTCCAGCCCGCCAACCAAGTTGTGCACGAAGACGAACTTGTAGCTCGCAGTGCTGGCCGCCAGGGTGGAGGCGAGCCACCGGTACTGCCGGTCGCCGAGTGTGAGGTTCCAGCCGTCTTTGCTGGCTTGGGTGAGGGATTTCCAGTACGGGTCCAGTACCACAAACAGCGCGTCGCCCCATTGCCAGGAGTACCAGGACGCGCGCTGTCCGACAAAGAGTTCAACGAAGCTGTCGCCGCCGTAAAACACATCGGGCACCGGATTCAGAAAATACTGCTGGCGCGCCTGGGTCGCCCAGACCGCGTTGTTCTGCGCGGTGCCGTCGTTCAGCCAGCCGAGTTCGGCGTCGTGATTGCCGTTCACCAGAAACAGCGGCACCGAGTGACTGATGAGACCGAAATTGGTCTGCTCATAGGCGTAACGTGCGTTGACCGTAGCCGCATCGGGTGCCATCTGCACCGTGGCTGTCAGCGGCGTCGAGTGCTTCTCGGTCATGAAGGTGTCGCCCAGGTCGATATGAAAATCCGGCGCATCGGCCAGCACGTTGGCCAGAGTGCGCCGGTACTGGTCAAGGTCCGAATTCTCATCCAGATGAGAATCTGCTTGTAGGGTAAATGTAAAAGTGCTTCCGGCGGGTCTGGCAGTATGGAACGAGTACTCGGCCGTAGGGACTGAGCCGGTCCCATTAGCGCCTCGGTAGTAAAGCCGGTAGTAGTAGAGCGTATCGGCGCCTAGCCCATCCATGGTCAGTTCTATCGGTATTCCCGCTGCAAACGCGACCGTGGATGTTTGCTTGTCGTACCGACCCGATGTTGTGCCATACATGGCGTATACGCTACCGCTTTGGTGAGCCGAAAGTACTTTGGCCTTGATTGACGCCTTGTCCGGCGAGCCCAGAACGATGTTTCCGTCAAACGAGCCCAGACCGTTGGTGGAATTAACCCAAAAGCCTCTGCCGCTGCCGAGGGTCCCGGCTCCAAAATTTTTGTAACCTTTGCTCTGGATGTAGTTAGAGAGTTCGGTCGTTGTTAGCGACGGTGTGTAGAAGTACCAGGCACTGCTGCTGTTGTCCCAGGCCCATAGACTGGTGACATTGCCCACACTGGAACTGAAAATTCCCGGTGA
>CAIVLG010000112.1 GCA_903906695.1 uncultured beta proteobacterium
CACAGGCGCGAGCTGGACAACACCCTGTGGCGGATGCCGTCAGAAACTACGGGAATTTTGCGCACCCGACACCCCCATAGGGACCGCCAATGACGAGCAGGCTGGGCCCAGCTACTCCATGGAACAACTGCTTCCCGAGAGCTTTGGCCCCAAGCATCTGAACCCATCATGCGCGAACTAGCCGCCTTGCACTCCATTCGCAGGCGCGCCTTGCACCAGCCGCGTGTCGCGGTCGTGCTGGGCTCGGGCTGGGACCGCCTGACTGACCATGTGCAGGACGCGGTATGCATTCCCTACTCCGAGCTCGACGGTTTTCCGAAGGTCACGGTGTCCGGTCACAGCGGCATGTTGTGGCTGGGTCATATGGGTACGACTCAGGTCGCCGTGATGAGTGGTCGAAAGCACGGGTATGAAAATGGCGACGTCGACGTCATGAAAGTTCCGCTGAGCGTGCTCAACGCGCTGGGTTGCGACGTGCTGGTGCAGACCAATGCCGCCGGCAGCCTGCGCCCCGACATGCCATCCCAGAGTCTGATGTTGATCAGCGATCACATCAACCTGCCGCAACGCTCGCCTCTGGTCGGAGAGTCCGGGTCCGAGCGTTTTGTCAATATGCGGGATGCCTACGACCCGGCCCTGCGTGCACTGGCCAGAGCCAGCGCCAAAGAGCGCGGCCTTGACTTGCACGAAGGCATCTACGTTTGGGCTTTCGGTCCACAGTTTGAAACCCCGGCCGAGATCCGCATGTTGTGCCAGCTGGGCGCAGACGCGGTTGGCATGAGCACCGTCCCTGAGACGATTCTGGCGCGCCACGCAGGGATGCGGGTACTGGCCCTCTCGCTGATCACCAACATGGGCGCCGGCCTGTCCAACGAGCAATTGAGCCACGCCCACACGCTGGCGCAGGCTCAAGCCAGTACCGACGTTGCCAGTGGCCTGCTGGCCGACATCATTGGCAGGATTCAAATTCCGGCAACGTAATTCAGGGCGCGGCTCAGCTACGGCCGAAGGGTCTGGTAGACCAAAGGCGTCGGTGCCTCAGGCTGCTCCGATATAACGTAGGCGGCCCTCACAGAGTGCGCCGCGGCCTGCGCAGCAGGCTCAGTGCGTGCATGCACCACAGCCAGCGGCTGTCCAACTGCGACCAGTTCACCCAGTGCCACGAGTTCAGTCAATCCAACCGCGAAATCGATTCCGTCACCGGGTCGTGTCCGTCCGCCACCCAGACCCACCACCGCCATGCCAAGGGCGCGGCAATCGCAGCGTGTCGCAAAACCGGCCTGCGGTGCTGCAACGGCAAGCACCACCGACGCGGATTCAAGGTAGGCATCAGGCCGCTCCAACAGGTCGCCGGGTCCACCCAAGGCCTTGACCATACGGGCAAAGCGGTCAGCCGCTTCGCCGCTGTCCAGCTCACGCTGCAAACGCGCCCGGGTAGTTTCCGGATTGTCGAAGAGGCCCGCCAGCAGCAGCATTTCTGTGCACAGTGACAGGGTCACTTCGTGCAGCCGGGCGGGCCGACTCTTGCCAGTCAAATAGTCAAGCGCAAGTCGCACCTCGAGCGCGTTGCCCGCACTTGGACACAAGGGTTCATTCATGTCTGTCAACAAGGCGGACGTGCGAAGACCCGCCTCATTGCCAACG
>CAIVLG010000113.1 GCA_903906695.1 uncultured beta proteobacterium
AGTCCCTTCTCGGACGGGTTCTCCGTCGAACCACTGTCAAAGAGCCAACTTACCGGGATACCCAACGCCGAGCAGATCTGCCTCATCGACTTCAGCGAAGGCGAAGAGATGCCGCGCTCGATCTGACTGAGCAATCCAACCGATAAGCCAGGCCTCTCGGACAGTCCCGTCAACGTGAAGTCTTTTATTCGCCTGCGCTGGCGGATCTGTTGGCCAAGCCCTGATTTCTGAGCATCAGTCGGCGCCTCAATGTGCTTCTTCATGTGGTTCAAGCCTTGATTTCTTGGTCCCGTGAAAGTTGGGTGAATCCTTATTGACGTATTGACATGGCGGGGCATTGTGAAACGATGGTGACTGTGCCGGGTCAACCCTCGGGTCTGGGCCGGTTGTCCGATGGCCGATTGCTGGTGGTGTCGATGACCGACCGACGCTTGCTGCGACTCGATGGCACGCAGTTGACAGAAGTCTCCGATCTATCGGCACTGGCGCCTTTTCACTGCAATGACATGGTTGTGGACGCAAAGGGTCGCGCCTACATTGGCAATTTCGGCTTCGATTTTGCGGCGAAGCAGGCACCATGCACGACCAACCTCATCATGGTGCAGCCCGATGGCCTGGCCCGCGTGGTGGCGGACGAACTGCTGTTCCCCAACGGCACGGTGATCACACCGGACGGACGAACACTGATCATCGGCGAGAGCTACGCCTCTCGCCTGAGCGCCTTCGATATTGCCGACGACGGTTCGCTGAGCGGTCGGCGCGTCTGGCCTACCCTGGGCAACGCGGCACCCGACGGCATCAGCCTCGATGCCGAGGGGGCCATCTGGTTAGCGTCACCGATGAGCCGGATGGTTGCACACTGTTTGTGGCGACGACCAAGGTCATGCTGCCAGCCGAACAATCACTGCAAACCCCGCCCGGCGCCATCCACACCGTGAGGGTTGAGATGCCGGGCGCTGGCTGGCCTTGAATCAGGGACAGCTGTCGACCGGCACGACGGCTGCAGCCTCGAACATTCGCATCGCGGACTCTGCAGCGTCTGGCGCCAGCAGTCGCTGGCACCAGGCATCGATACTCTTCTGCGACACCGGTTGCGGCTCAAACGTTAGACGCGGCAGCACGCGCGCCAGCACGTCCGACGGTACACCAGCGTCGCCCAGCGACGCTGCAAATTGACTGGCTGCTGCGCCGGTACGAAAAGCGTTGATGTTGGCCTTGACGATGCGCTCGCCCTTGTCCGCAAACAGCGCCTGGATCTGATCCTCAAGCAGTTCCAGCGACAACGGCAACTGTGACGCCGCCGCACCCAGCACTACCATGTTCTGTGCCTTCACAGTGCCGGCTTTGGTCGCCAGCCGTGTCGCATCCAGCGCCACCAGGCGCGGCACCGAAAACAGCACTTTGTACAAGGCTTCATGCTGCGGGTAGGCATCGTTCTCCAGCGGTGTGACGTCAGTCACGATCCAGCCATCGGGGCGCAGCAACTGGGTGTAGCGCAGCGCCTCCATCGGCTCCATCGACAGCACCATGCTGGCCACCCCGGTGGCAATCAGGTCACTGGCAACCGGCTTGTCGGATATCCGCACAAACGCCGACACGGCGCCACCGCGCTGTGCCATACCATGCACCTCGGACTGCTTGAAATGCAGACCGGCTTCGTGAGCAGCATGATCAATCACCCAGGCAATCGATAGCACGCCCTGGCCACCGACACCGCACAGCACCAGGTCGTAGTTCATTGCGTTTCCTCTTCACAAGCGCGCTTGTAGAGTTTGATCTGCTTGGCGTAGGTCACGCAGGCGCGCCGCGCAATGATCACCGACAAACCCGTGTAAGCCATTTCCTCGCGGATGATCGCCAGCGTCTGATCTTTTTTCTGCCACGCAGGCGTGACGACACGGATGTGTTCGCGCGGCACGCCAAGACCCGCCACAAGATCAACCACCTCCTCGTCCGTCACCATGGTCGGCTGACCACCGGTCATGGCAACAATGCTGTTGTCCAGGATGAAAACCTTGATGTTGGTGTTGTCGCGCGCCGCATCGAGCAGCGGCGTCATGCCCGAATGGGTAAAAGTGCCGTCGCCGATCACGCACAGCGACGGTGTCATGCCGGCGTGCGCAGCGCCGATCGCCATGCCGATCGAAGAACCCATGCACAGGCAGGAGTGGATCGCCTGATAGGGCGCCAGGTAGCCCAGCGCGTAGCAGCCGATGTCACCCATCACACGCACGGCCGGACCGTACTGCGTCAGGACCTCGTTGATGGCGATATAGGCGTCGCTGTGCGGACACTTGTCGCACAGGCGCGGTGGGCGCCCGACAAGCACCTCGGACAGTCCATCGATTTTCAGCGAGACACTGACCGGCAAGCCGAAGCAGCGCTTGATGGCGTCGCTGTCAAGCTCGCCCATGCGCGGCAGGTCACCCGTAAGCTTGCCGCGGATTGGACGCTCTCGCATCAAACCGAGCGCACTGACATAGCGCTCGATGAAGGGGTAGCCTTCTTCCACGACCCAGACCTCGCAGGAAGCGTCCAGCAGTTGACGGATCTTCTTCACCGGCAGCGGATAGACGCCGATGCGCAGCAGGTTGTAGCCGTCCAGCTTTTCGCCCATCGCCTCCTTCAGGTAATTCCAACCCAGACCGCTGACCAGAATGCCGGGCTTACCTTCACCGCTCAGCGTCAGCGCGTTGGCGGCATGGTTTTCCGAATACGCCTGCAGCGCTGGCTGCTTGTCCAGCAGCTTGGCGTAGGCGCGCCGGGCATTGGAGGGGATCAACGTGAAGCGGCTTGGATCGTCCACGTAATTGGCCTTGTTCTGCTCGCGCGGGGAGCCAAGCGTCACAGCAGCGCGGCTGTGCGCCAGGCGGGTCACCAGACGCAGCAGCACCGGCACCTGCAACCGCTCGGACAGATCGAAGGCCTCGCGCGTGAAGTCGTAACACTGCTGCTGGTCACCAGGCTCCAGGCAGGGCACCATCGCAAAGTCGGCAAAGTAGCGCGAGTCCTGCTCGTTCTGCGAGCTGTGCATCGAAGGATCGTCGGCCACCGCCAGCACCAGGCCGCCGTGCGCACCGGACACCGCCACATTCATAAATGGATCGGCTGCCACATTGAGACCGACGTGCTTCATGGACACGATGCAGCGCCGACCGGCGTAGGAAACGCCAACGCCTTCTTCCAGCGCCACTTTTTCATTGGTCGACCACAGACCGCGCACCGGCAGGCAGTGCTCCTTCACATGGTCCTGAATGGCTTGGTAGATCTCGGTCGACGGCGTACCGGGATAGGCATAGGCCGCACTGATGCCGGCATCGATTGCGCCACGCGCCACGGCTTCATCGCCGAGAAGAATAACTTTGGACATGGTCACCCCAGAACTCTAAGGGCGGCCCGAAAACTGAACCGCCTTGCCCATCAAGTATCGCATCCCCAATGCAGGCTCCAGACAAGATCAGAGCCAGTTGCGGGCCGATTGAACCGCGTCGCGGGTTTTCAAGTAACTGGCGTACTGCTGATCTTCGACCGCGATGTGACGCGTCAGCCATTCGGCAACAAACCCTGGAAGAAAAGTCGCCACGGCATGCAACTCGCCTTTGCGCAGCTTTGCTTCCATGTCGGAAACGATGCCACTGAGCACCTCATGCGACTTCTTGTGCCAGGCAAAGTTTGGAAAAGCCACCTGCTCCATCATTCGCTCTTCTTCAGCAAAATGCGTCCGCGTGTAGGACAGCAGATCCCCGATGATCTTGAGCAGTTCCTCTTCGCCGGCGCCGCCGGGCTTGCCAAGGGCTTCGGCCAATTTGCTATTGATGGCGAACAATCGCTGGTGCTGCCTGTCCATCGCGGCGTAGCCAACGCTGAGCGAATCATTCCATTGCAAAGGCATTTCACAATCTCCTGTGCTCAAGGCCAGAAGCAGGGCCTGAAGCACCAATCCGCAGGGCCAGCATGGTGCAATCATCCTCCAATTGAACCGACCCGGTAAAACTGGCGATTTCCCGCCGCATGGTCTCCAGCAGCTTCGGCAACGGCGGCGCACCTGCTTGCCGCAGTACCTGCAGGCAAAGCTCATCAGAAAATCCTTCGCCGGCGCTGTTTTGAGCTTCCGTCACACCATCCGTGTAGCAAAACAGAATTTCCCCCGGCGCGAGCCTGTGCTTCATGGACCGGTATCTCAATCCTGCCTTGGCACCTATCAGGGAGCCGCGTGGAATCGGCAGGAAATCGGTTTGCGTGCCCGAGGACACGATCGGAGCGCAGTGGCCGCCGCTCGCGTAGGTCAGCGCACCGGTGGCAACATTGAGAAAGCCGCAGTACAAGGTGACAAAAATGTTGGCGTCGTTGCCGAGCACCAGACGGTTATTGAGATCTTCAAGCAGCTTGCCGGGCTGCCAGGTATTCACAGCCAGTATGCGCAGCAGACCGATCGTGCGCGCCATGAACAATGCCGCTGCGATACCGTGACCCGAGACGTCGCCAATGCAAAAAAACAGGTGCTCGTCATCGACAAAGAAGGCGTCGAACAAATCGCCGCCAACCTGTGACGTGGGTTCCATGAAGCCGCAGATCTCGATCTCCGTGCGTTCCGGAAACAGGGGTTGGTGCAGGGGCAGCATGCTGGCCTGCAGCTGACGCGCAATGTCAAGTTCCTTCTTGAGGTGAGCCAGCTCGAGGTGCTCGCGTTGCGCCCGAAGCGCGAGTTCGTTGGTCTGACGCATGCGCTCGGTCAAGGTCACAATCAGGTTTCGGGCTGCGCCGGGCACCTCGGTCAGCAGTTGCCAGAACTCGTCGCGCGACAGTTTGAGCACTCTGGCGTCGCTGCGGGCCATCACCATCGCCGAAAGTTGCTTTCCGTCAATCGCCGACAGCTCGCCGATGCATTCGCCCGGTGGAATGGAAATGGCGGCGTCGGGATTCAGGTCATCATCCAGGTAGGCCACCATCTCGCCGGCCAGAGGGATGTACACGTTGTGGTTGGTCTCGCCCGACCTGAGCAATATAGTGCCAGCAGGAAGTCTCAACACCTGACAGTGGGTCAGCACCCGATCGAGTTCCTTCTCATCCGTACCGCGAAAGAGCGGAACCCATTGAATGCTCGGCCTGCCATGTTTGCGTCGATAACGCCGACCTTCGAAAGCCCTCACCCCCGCTTCGACCCAGGAGACCGATATGCTGAGGCTGTTGCGTCCGTCGCTGCGACTATAGTTCAAGTTGTCGGCCAGATCACGGACCATCACCAGGCCGAGCCCTCCCGGTTGAGCCTCAGCCAGCGTCGGAGGTCTCGGAGGCGCAGCCACAGAAAGCGGGTCGAAGGCAAGTCCTGCATCGGAAACGTGAAGTATCGCGCGGTTGTCGCTGTGATCGCGGTGAACCTCCAGACACAAACCAATCTCGTCCGCGGCAACACCTTCGCCGCCGTGATTCAGAATGTTCGCCAGCACTTCATTGAGGCAGACGTCCAGCCGCCAGATCTCGTGCGCTGGCACCCCGCGCTCAATGCAGGCCTTCTCAAGCCAAACGCAGGCTCGGCGAAACTCACCCTTGTGCGCACTGATCTTCAATTCGGCCAGCGAATTGAAGATCGCTGCGGTCAGCTGGTAGGTCAATCCAGAGCCGCCCTGATCGCCTGGGATGAATCCGCAAACATCGGGATCAGATCGTCGATGCCGGTGGTTTCAAGCGGCTTCACCACCGCCTTATTGCCGCCCACCAGCAGCACCATCTTGCCGCCATTCTTTTGCACCGCCTTCGCCGTGGTAATGAGGGCGCGAATTCCGATCGAAGCAATAAAGCTGACCGAAGTCAGGTCGACCAGCACGTGCCGCTGCCCCGAGGTCGCCAGCGCTGCAAATTTCGCTTCGATCGCTTCGGTGCCAGGAAGGTCCAGGCGTCCAGACAGGACGATGCGACGCACGTGTTCGTTGTCATCTTCAAAATCAATAGCCATGTTGGTCAATCTTCCAAGAAATCTATCCATATTGTATAGCATAAAACCGCCGACGTTGCCTTGTGCTTCATCGCTGACATCGGGCAGCGACTGGTTACGCACTCACAACACCCCGTGCTAGCATCACGCCCGCGCGCCATCCAACAAAAATGGGAGTCGTTTTTTATGCGGCATCAAACCTTGCGTCGCCTGGTAGGCGGCTTTCTGATCTTTGTCACGCTGTTGCTCGCGCTGCCGGCACTGGCCGCCGACATGGCCCCGCTGCCGTCCGGCGTGCAGTACGTCACCGCCGTTGAAGGCATCTCCGAGTACCGCCTCGACAATGGCCTGAGAGTGCTTCTTTTCCCGGACGCCGCCAAGCCGACCCTGACAGTGAACATCACCTACCTGGTCGGCTCGCGCCACGAGAACTATGGCGAGACCGGCATGGCGCATCTGCTCGAACACCTGGTGTTCAAGGGCACGCCCAGCCACCCGAACATCCCCGAGGAATTCAAGCAGCGCGGCGCCCGCTGGAATGGCAGCACCTGGCTGGACCGCACCAACTACTTCGAGATGGTGCCGGCCAGCGACGACAACCTGCGCTGGGCGATCGCGCTGGAGGCGGACAGCATGGTCAACTCCTTCATCGCGCGCAAGGATCTGGACAGCGAAATGACGGTCGTGCGCAACGAGTTCGAAATGGGCGAGAACAGCCCGTTCAGGGTGATGCTCAAACGCCTGCAGAGCATTGCCTACGACTGGCACGCTTACGGCCGCGACACCATAGGCAACCGCAGCGACATCGAGAACGTAAAGATCGAGAACCTGCAAGCCTTCTACCGCACTTACTACCAGCCGGACAACGCGGTGTTGCTGCTGGCCGGAAAATTCGATAGCGACAAGGCACTGGCCTATGTTGCCGAGTCTTTCGGAAAAATCCCGAAACCGAGCCGCCTGCTGCCGCCATTCTGGACGGTGGAGCCGACCCAGGACGGCGAACGCAATTTCGTGGTGCGACGCAAGGCCGACGAGCAACTGGTCATGGTGGCCTACAAGGTACCCGCAGCCCTGCACCCCGATGCCACGGCCCTGGCCGTGGCCAACCCGATGCTGGCCGCGACGCCAACCGGGCGGCTGCACAAGTCCTTGGTGGAGACCGGCAAGGCAGCCCAGGTTTTCGGCTTCCAGTTCAATCTCCACGCCCCTTCCCTGGCGCTGTTCGGCGCCGTGGTGAAGAAGGGCGAGCCGGTGGAGCCGGTACGCGATGCCATCATCCGCGAGGTGGAAGGTCTGGGCGGCGCCGCACCGACGGCGCAGGAGTTGGAGCGCGTGAAACTGCAGGTGCAAAAGCAGCTGGAGCACGCCTTCAACAACCACGAGCAAATCGGCATCATGCTGTCCGAATACATTGCCCTGGGCGACTGGCGCTTGTTCTTTGTCGGCCGTGAGCGCGTGGCTGACATGAGCAGCGAGGCGATCAGCGCGGCAGCCAAAACGTACTTCCGTCGTGACAATCGCACGGTCGGCATCTTCCAGCCCGAAGACGCACCCCAGCGCGCCGAAATCCCAGCCGCACCAGCCCTGTCCGAGGTGCTGAAGGAATTCAAGCCCAAGCAAGCAGCAGCCGCAGGCGAAGTGTTCGAACCGACGCCGGCCAACATCCAGGCCCGCACCCGCTTCGCTCAGGCCGGTGGCCTGAAGGTGGCATTGCTGCCCAAGAAAAACCGCGGTGAGACTGTCAGCGTGTCCATCCGCCTCAACTGGGGCGACGAGAAATCACTGTTTGGCAAAAAGGCCATTGGCGACATGATGTCGGGCTTGATCGACAAGGGCACCGACAAGTTGAGCCGCGAGCAGCTTTCAGATGCCCGCGACAAGCTGAAGATGACTGGCGGCCTCTTCGACTTCCAGACCACTCGCGCCAATCTGGAAGGCGCCCTGCGCCTGGCTGCCCACGCCATGCGCGATGCCAGCTTCCCCGAGTCCGAGTTCGAGCAATTGCGCAAGCAAATGCTCACCGCTGCCGAGTCCCAGAAGAACGAGCCCAACGCACGCGCCGGCGTATTGCTGGGCCAGCACTTCAATCGCTATCCCAAGGGCGACTGGCGCTACAGCGCCAGCATCGATGAAGCCATCGCCGATATCCAGGCCGTCAAACTCGAACAGGTGCGCGCCCTGCACAAGGCGTTCTACGGCGCTTCCCAAGGGCAGGTGGCCATCGTCGGCGACTTCGATGCCGACGCCGCGCTCAAGGTGTTGCAGGCTGAATTCGGGCCCTGGAAAAGCCAGCAACCCTACAGCCCTATCCTGCGGTCCTATGCCGACGTTGCGCCGGGCAAACTGATGGCGCCCACGCCGGATAAGGAGAACGCGGTCCTCCTGGCACGCCTCAACATCGACATCAAGGACGACACGCCTGACTTCCCGGCCCTGCAGGTCGCCAATCACATCATCGGTGGCGGCCAGATCAGCTCGCGTCTGGGCGACCGGCTGCGACAGAAAGACGGCTTGTCCTACGGTGTCGGCTCCTGGCTGACCGCCCATGCGCTCGACAACGCCGGCGACTGGGGCGTCTACGCGATTGCCGCACCGCAGAACCTTGCCAAGGTCGAAGCTGGCATGCGCGAGGAAGTGGCGCGCGCCCTGAAGGACGGCTTCACGGCCAAGGAAATGGCCGACGCCGTTGAAGGCATGCTCAAACTGCGCCTGCAGAACCGCGCCCAGGACAACGGGCTGACGCGCAGTTGGGCCGACCTGATGTTCTTGGACCGCAGCTACGGCAACTGGGTAAGCGCCAGCGACCAGGCCCTGGGCGCCGTCACACCGGAGTCGGCACTGGCCGCTGCACGAAAGTACATCAACCCGGAAAAGCTGAGCATCGCCATTGCTGGCGATCCGGCCAAGCTGCCAAAGCAGTAGCCATCGCAGCTACGGCTTCGCGAGTTCGACCCGGCGGTTCAGCGCACGGCCCTGTGCCGTGGCATTGTCCGCCACCGGTTGGGTCGCCGCGTAACCGCGCGTCGTCAAGCGCACGGCGTCAATCTGGTGCGCCAGCAGCCACGCCTTGACACTCGCCGCGCGCTCTTCCGACAGCTTCTGGTTGTGCGCCGGCGTACTCGTGCTGTCGGTGTGGCCCTGCACCTCCAACTTCATGTCCGGATGCGCAAGCAGCAGCGCCAGTAACTGCTGCAGCGTCGCCTGCGACTCCGGCTTGAGCGTTGACTTGTCGGTGTCGAAGTAGATGCCGTATAGCGCCACATGTCCCTGCTCGGCGATCGCGCGGGCAAGCTTGTCCGGCGCCGCCTGCAAGCCCATGTCGGCCACCTCAACCAGGTAGGAACCGGCCGACGGCGTGAGCTTGAACCAGACGTCACGTCCGTGCGCCGTGTAGTGCGCGCCGACGATGCCCGCCACGTCACTGCGCACCACGCTCCAGCCGGCCTTCTGCAGCGCCGCGTCGTAACGCGACTGGATCTCCAGCGCCGACAGGCTCGCCGCGCCCTCGTAACGCAGTTGCACCGCCGGACCCAGCAGGCGCAGTTCCGGATCCTGTTTGGGCGTGAGCTCGAAGTGTTCTATCGCCTTCCACCACGACCGCTTCGTGCCTGGCAGGGCCACCGCGTAGGCAATGTCGCGGTTTGCCTCAAGCGCCTCGGGTTGGTCGCCCGGTGGCGTCAACGTGAACGCCGCCGCCTCGACCTGCTGCACCAGTACCAGCCGGTCGGTGCCCACCTTGACCCACCAGTCGGCGCGCCGCGCGACCAGGTTGCCCTCGGTCTCGCGCAGCACTTGCCAGCCGGCACCGGTCAGGGCCGCCTTCCATGCCGCCACCGACAGTGCCGTGCGTTCGCCGGCCAGGAAGACCCGCCAAGTGTGCCCGGCAATGATCGGATGCTCCCAGGCACCGGCCGCCGTGGCGTGCGAAAAGTCCTCGCGAGCGAACTCCGCGTAGTCCACGCGTCCCTTCACCGAAGCGCCTGCCGGCAGAGCCAGGCTTGAGGGCAAGTCCGCCGCGCCGGCAACACCGGGCAACGCGACTGCAAACACCAGCACCAGGGTGGCCAGGCCGAACATCAATCTGCGCATGAAACATTCTCCTGACAGTTTGAAGGATGGGAATTTCAATCGCGTCGGTCAAACTATCACAGCTGTGGCGGTCATGTCAGTGGGGGTTTTCCAGTAGAAACGATAAGCCGCACGGTCAGGCTTGACGATCAGTCCATGTTCGCGCCCTCAATGCGCAGCTTGAATCGCCATGGCACTGGCTGCATGAGCTTGCGGAAAAATGGCGAAGAACAAGGAATAGGGCAGCCGCTTGCCCCGAAATTTTGCCGACACTTTTGCCGAAGGTGGTGGTCCTGGCGGGACGCCATCAAACCCCGGCAACCTGAACTGTTCAAACATACCGTTTCCCAAGGCATGAAGAACGAGCTACTTTCGCGCTGGCGGAAGGTCAGTGCAGCTGCCGTGCGCCACTTCCGCCGCCATGCCGATGCTCTCGCCAAGCGTCGGGTGCGGGTGAATGGTCTTGCCAATATCGACAGCGTCAGCACCCATCTCGATGGCCAGCGCAATCTCGCCGATCATGTCGCCAGCGTGAGTGCCGACGATACCGCCACCCAGAATCTTGCCATGGCCATGGGCTTCCTCGCTGTCGTCAAACAGCAGCTTGGTAAAACCCTCATCACGCCCGTTGGCAATGGCTCGGCCTGAAGCAACCCAGGGGAACAGGCCCTTCTTGACCTTGATGCCTTTGGCCTTGGCCTGGTCTTCGGTGAGGCCAACCCATGCCACTTCGGGGTCGGTGTAGGCCACGCTCGGAATCACGCGGGCGTTGAAGGCGGCGCTGGCCAATTCCTTGTTGCCCTGCAGCTCGCCTGCTATGACTTCGGCCGCCACATGGGCCTCGTGCACTGCCTTGTGCGCCAGCATCGGTTGTCCAACGATGTCGCCGATGGCAAAGATGTGCGGCACATTGGTGCGCATCTGGATGTCGACATTGATGAAGCCGCGGTCTGTGACTGCAACACCGGCTTTTTCCGCAGCAATCTTCTTGCCGTTGGGTGTGCGCCCGACCGCCTGCAGCACCAGATCGTAGGTCTGCGGTGCGGGCGCGGTGCCGCCCTCCTCGGCTGCAGCAAACGTGACCTCGATGCCTTCAGGTGTGGCCTTGGCACCGACGGTCTTTGTCTTCAACATGATGTTGTCAAAGCGCGGCGCGTTCATCTTCTGCCAGACCTTGACCAGATCGCGATCCGCACCCTGCATCAGGCCGTCGAGCATTTCCACCACATCGAGCCGCGCACCGAGTGTGCTGTACACCGTGCCCATCTCCAGGCCGATGATGCCGCCGCCCAGAATCAGCATGCGCTTCGGGACTTCTTTCAGGGCCAGCGCGCCGGTGGAATCGACGACACGCGGATCCTCCGGCATGAAGGGCAGGCGCACTGCTTGCGAACCAGCGGCAATGATGCAGTTCCTGAACGCAATGGTCTGCGTCTTGCCAGTCTTCTCTTGCGCCGGCCCCGTGGTTTCTTCCACCTGCACATGGTTGGCGCCAACAAAAGCGCCATAGCCGCGCACCACCGTCACCTTGCGCATCTTGGCCATGGCAGCCAACCCGCCGGTGAGTTTGGCCACCACCTTTTCCTTGTGAGCGCGCAGCTTGTCCACGTTCACTGCAGGCTTGCCGAAGTCAACGCCAAGTGCCGCCATGTGCGACACCTCGTCCATCACCGCCGCCACATGCAACAAGGCCTTGCTCGGGATGCAACCCACGTTCAGGCAGACGCCGCCGAGTTGCGCGTAACGCTCCACGACAACGACCTTGAGCCCGAGGTCGGCGGCGCGAAAGGCAGCAGAGTAGCCGCCGGGGCCAGCGCCGAGTACCACGACATCGCATTCCATGTCCACCTTGCCGGCGTAACTGGACGCCGCTGGCGCGGCAACCGATAGCGCTTCAGAAGCAGGTTGCGCTTGCTGAACCGGCGCGACAGCCTTTGTTTGCTCGTTTGCCGCAGGCGCTGCAGCGGCTCCCGTCGCCTCCAGCAGCAGCAAAACCGATCCTTCGGACACCTTGTCGCCAAGCTTGACCTTGATTTCTTTGACGATACCGCCGTGACTCGAGGGTATTTCCATCGACGCCTTGTCGCTCTCGACGGTGATCAGGCTTTGATCCGACTGGATTCGGTCACCTACTTTGACCATCAATTCGATCACTGTCACTTCGGCGAAATCGCCGATGTCGGGGACTTTGATTTCTACGGTTGTCATTTCTGTTCCCAATCAGTCTGAATGAATTTGCTAAAACGCTCGTGTGCCTGAACGCTCGCAGCAGCGTGTGGGGCATTGGGGCCCGTCGATTTAGTTACGACATAACTTGCAAGCAAGTTAGTCTCCACTGAAACTTCGTTTTCTGGGCCTTTGACAGCATGAGGCGGGGCCCAGTGCCCCACATGCTGCCACCGCACGGCCAAGCCCATCAAAGCAGTATCCTTCGGAAATCGCCCAGAATTTGGCTCAAATAGACGTTGAAGCGCGCCGCGCTGGCGCCATCGATCACACGGTGATCCCAGCTCAAGCTCAGCGGCAACATCAGTCGCGGCTGGAAGGCCTTGCCGTCCCAGACCGGTTCCATGGTGGATTTGCAGACGCCCAGAATCGCCACCTCGGGCGCATTGATGATAGGCGTGAAATAGCGCCCACCAATGCCACCCAGGCTGGAGATCGTGAAACCGGCACCGCTCATTTCGGCCGGGCTCAGTTTGCCGTCGCGCGCCTTCTTCGCCAGTTCGCTCATCTCCTGTGATATCTGGAAAATGCCCTTCTTGTCGGCGTCCCTGATCACCGGAACCATCAGGCCGTTGGGTGTATCGGCGGCAAAGCCGATGTGAAAGTACTGCTTGAGAACGAGCTGCTCGCCGTCGATACTGGCGTTGAAATCGGGGAATTTTTTCAGTGCCGCGACGCAGGCCTTGATCAGGAAAGCCAGCATGGTCACCTTGATGCCGGATTTCTCGTGTTCCTTGTTGGTGGCAACGCGGAAGGCTTCCAGGTCGGTGATGTCGGCGTCGTCATGATTGGTAACGTGCGGGATCATGACCCAGTTGCGGTGCAGGTTGGCGGCGCTGATTTTCTTGATACGCGAGCGGTCCTTGCGCTCGATTGGGCCGAACTTTGCAAAGTCAACAACCGGCCAAGGCAGCAAACCCAGGCCCGCTCCATCCGTGCCAGCAGCACTCTTGCTCTGCACCGCTACCGCCTGAGTCTGCACGGCACCGCTCATCACGGAGCGGGTGAAGGCTTGCACATCGGCTTCGGTGATACGGCCTTTCATGCCGCTGCCCTTGACTTCCTGAAGTGGCACGCCAAGCTCGCGGGCGAACTTGCGCACCGAGGGCGATGCGTGCGGCAGCCCGACGGGTGCACCACCGGGCAGGTGCGCGGGGACAGAGGCAACAATGGCCAGCGTTGCGACAGGCGTACCGACCTGGGGCGACGGCACAGCAACAGATGCAGCAGTCGGTGCCGCGGACGGAACGGCGGCTGGCGCGCCGCCCATCGTTTCAAGCACGGCCAGCAGATCACCCATGTTGACCTTGTCCCCGAGCTTGACCTTGAGTTCCTTAACTACCCCCGCAGCGCTGGCGGGTATTTCCATCGAAGCCTTGTCAGACTCGACCGTGATGATCGACTGTTCAACCTTGACGCTGTCGCCGGGTTTGACGAACACCTCGATCACGGTCACGTCCTTGAAGTCGCCAATGTCAGGGACGCGCAACTCCACGGGACCAGCGAGCACCGCAGGTGCAGCCGCTACAACGGCCGGCGCTATTTCCGGTGCGGGTGCAACCGTCGCCAGCCCGACCTGGGCGGGGATCGCCGCGACAGCTTCGCCGGAAGTCTCCAGCAACAAGAGCACCGAGCCTTCCTTGACCTTGCTGCCCAGCGCAACTCTGATGTCCTTGACGACACCTGCGGCGCTGGACGGAATCTCCATCGATGCCTTGTCGGATTCCACGGTAACCAGGCTTTGTTCCAGCCTGACGGCGTCACCTACCTTGACCATCACTTCGATCACCGCGACCTCATCAAAGTCCCCAATGTCCGGGACCTTTACTTCAACGATTGCCATATCTGTCTCCGGATGTTGTTATGCGTTTAGCGGGTTGACTTTGTCCGCGTTGATGTCGTATTTTTTGATCGCCTCGGCGACTTTGGCAATCGGCAGCTTGCCGTCTTCGCTCAGTGCTTTCAAAGCGGCGACCACGATGTAGTGCCGGTTGATCTCGAAATGTTCGCGTAGCTTCGATCTGAAATCACTGCGGCCAAAGCCGTCGGTACCGAGAACCTTGTAGCCGCGCCCCTTTGGGATGAAGGAGCGAATCTGCTCGGCGTAGGCCTTGATGTAATCAGTTGAGGCCACTACCGGGCCGCTGTGTTTTTCAAGCTGCTGGCTGACAAAGGGCACGCGCTGATTAGCTTGCGGGTGCAGCAGATTGTGGCGCTCACAGTCCTGGCCGTCGCGCGCCAGTTCGTTGAAGCTCGGGCAGCTCCAAACATCGGCAACGACGCCCCAGTCCTCTGCCAGCAACTTCTGCGCCGCAATCGATTCACGCAGGATGGTGCCGGAGCCCAGCAGTTGTACGCGGGGCGCGGCCGCGCCCTTGAGCAGAACATTGGCGCCCTCCTTGCAAAGGTACATGCCCTTGATGATCTGCGCTTCGGTGCCGGCAATCAGGCCCGGCATGGCGTAGTTCTCATTGAGCAGTGTGAGATAGTAAAAGACGTTGTCCTGCTTCTCCACCATGCGCTTCAAGCCATGATGCAGGATGACGCCGACCTCGTGCGCAAAAGTCGGATCAAAGCTGATGCAGTTCGGAATGGTGCCGGCCAGGATGTGGCTATGGCCATCTTCGTGCTGCAAACCCTCGCCGTTGAGCGTGGTGCGCCCGGAGGTGCCGCCCAGCAGAAAACCGCGCGCCTGCATGTCACCGGCCGCCCAGGCCAGGTCGCCGATGCGCTGAAAGCCGAACATCGAGTAATACACATAGAACGGCAGCATGATGCGGTTGTTGGTGCTGTAGCTGGTGGCCGCTGCAATCCAGCTGGCCATGCCGCCGGCCTCGTTGATGCCTTCCTGCAGGATCTGCCCGGCCTTGTCTTCGCGGTAGTACATCACCTGGTCCTTGTCCACTGGCGTGTATTTCTGACCTTCAGGGTTGTAAATACCGATCTGGCGGAACAGCCCCTCCATGCCGAAAGTGCGCGCCTCGTCCACCAGAATCGGCACCACCCGCGGACCCAAAGCCTGGTCACGCAACAGGGTGGTCAGAAAGCGCACATAGGCCTGCGTCGTCGAGATCTCGCGGCCCTCGGCGGTGGGCTCGATCACCGACTTGAAAATCTCCAATGCCGGCACGGTAAATTGCTCGTCGGCCCTGGTGCGGCGGTGCGGCAGGTAGCCACCGAGCGCCTGCCGGCGCTCATGCAGGTAACGCATCTCGGGCGTGTCGTCAGCCGGTTTGTAAAACGGAATGTCGGCGATCTGGCTGTCAGGCACCGGGATGTTGAAGCGGTCCCTGAATATCTTGATGTCCTCATCGGTCAGCTTCTTGGTCTGGTGCACATTGTTCTTGCCCTCGCCGCTCTTGCCCATGCCAAAACCCTTGACGGTCTTGATCAGCAGCACGGTGGGCTGCCCCACATGCTTGACGGCAGCGTGGTAGGCGGCGTAAACCTTTTGCGGGTCGTGGCCACCACGGCGCAGTGCCCAGATGTCCTCGTCGCTCATCTTTGCCACCATCTCTGCCGTGCGCGGGTCGCGGCCAAAGAAATGCTTGCGTACATAGGCACCGTCGTTGGCCTTGAACGACTGATAGTCGCCGTCGAGCGTGTCCATCATCAATTTGCGCAGAGCGCCTTCCTTGTCGCGCGCCAGCAGGGGATCCCATTCGCTGCCCCACAAGAGCTTGATGACGTTCCAGCCGGCGCCCCGAAACTCGCCTTCGAGTTCCTGGACGATCTTGCCGTTTCCGCGCACTGGCCCGTCGAGCCGCTGCAAATTACAGTTGATGACAAAGATCAGGTTGTCGAGTTTCTCGCGCGCTGCCAGGCCGATCGCACCGCGGCTCTCGACCTCGTCCATCTCGCCGTCGCCGCAAAAGACCCAGACTTTTCGGCTGGCGGTGTCAGCGATGCCGCGGGCCTGCAGGTACTTCAGGAAGCGCGCCTGGTAGATCGCCATCAAGGGCCCCAAGCCCATGGAAACCGTCGGGAACTGCCAGAACTCTGGCATCAGTTTTGGATGTGGATAGCTCGACAGGCCCTTACCGCCGACTTCCTGGCGGAAGTTGAGTAACTGCTCTTCACTCAAGCGGCCTTCCATGTAGGCGCGTGCATAGACGCCGGGTGCCACATGGCCCTGGACGTAAAGGCAGTCGCCGCCATGGTTCTCACTCTCGGCATGCCAAAAATGATTGAAGCCGGCGCCAAACATGTGGGCCAGCGACGCGAAGGAACCAATGTGGCCCCCGAGATCGCCACCGTCGACCGGATGATGGCGATTGGCTTTGACCACCATCGCCATCGCGTTCCAGCGCATGTAGGCGCGCAGACGCTCTTCGATTTCAATATTGCCGGGACAGCGCTCCTCTTGGTCTGTTTCTATTGTGTTGACATAAGCGGTGTTGGCCGAAAACGGCATGTCGATGCTGCTCTGGCGCGCATGCTCCAGCAATTGTTCGAGCAGGAAATGGGCTCGCTCTGGGCCCTCGCTCTGAATGACGGCGGACAGCGCGTCCATCCATTCGCGGGTTTCCTGATGGTCCGCGTCGTGCGTAACGTCTCCACCTGTTGTCTCGGGAACTGCTGCCATACTTGTCTCCTGGTTTGACTGTAATTTAGTGCAATTCGGCGATTCTCTCACAGCTTTCAAAATATTTCAAATAGTGCTATGTGTTTTTGCAATACGATATTATTGAAAACAGGTCTTCAGGCTGATTGATCTCTCACCCAATGCCTCGCCTACACTTCATGCCATGCCATTGCCCCGTCCCATCGCATTGCCAGGTCCGCTGAATTTGCGCCCGGCGCTGCGCCTGCAAAGCTGGTGGCGTCGTCTGACGCCGCAGCGGCAGGACCGTTTTGCCATGCTGGCCCCGCTGGCCGCAGTGCTGCTGTTTCTGGCTGCGATCATCACTGCCTTTGGCTATTTGCGGCTGGAAGAGATGGACCGCGAACAGGAGGCTGTCAAACGCGATGTCGAGTACACGCAACAGCGCCTTCGGCTGCGTTTGCTGGAACGCCAGGAACAACTGATGCGAGTGGCGCGCGAACTGTCCAATCGGGAGCTTGACGCAGATGACTTCCAAGCGCGGGCGGAGACGCTGATCAATCGCTACCCCGAGTTGCAAAGCCTGAGCTGGATCGATGAGCGTCGTCGCATCCGGGCCATTCTCGATACCAGCAACCTGGCGAGCAGCCAGCTTCGAACCGTCGGCAGCACTTTCAGGATGGGCGAAACCGAAAGCGCCTTCAGTCTGGCACGCGACCTGCAGCAGCCGATCTACGCGCAGCGAGCGGCAGCGCCAGACGGCTCGGACACGCTGCAACTGCACATCCCCTTGAGCGAAGGTGCACGCTTTTCGGGTGTGGTGCTGGCTGAATACTCGGTTGACGGTTTGTACCGGTACGGCGTGCCGGCCGAGGTATCGGCGCGTTACGCAATTTCGCTGCACGATGCCAAAGGCGGCCTGCTCGCCGGCAGCACCGTTCCCGCACCCAAGCCGGCCCGACGCCTGCTGCCTTGGGACAGCCTGGTCAACGCCTACGAGGTTCCGGTGTCTCCGGTAGGCAACGGCCTGATGATACGAGGCGAGGTCTATCGAACTTCGCTTGGCATGATCGGCAGCGGACTGTTCTGGCTGGTGACGGCGCTAAGCGCCATGACTGCCTGGATGTTGATCGCCAATTGGCGCCATACCCGACGTCGCGTGCAGGCCCAGCAAGCGCTGGTATCGGAAACCGTGTTCCGCCGGGCCATGGAAAATTCCATGTTGACCGGCATGCGGGCGCTCGACCTGGAAGGTCGTATCACTTACGTCAATGCTGCTTTTTGCAAGATGACGGGCTGGAACGAATCAGATCTGGTGGGACGCACAGCGCCGTTCCCGTACTGGCCCGAGGCAGATCGCGACTCTCTGAACTTGCGGCTGGAAGAAGAACTGGCCGGAAAAATTCTGCCCAGTGGAGTCCAGTTTCGGGTCAAGCGCAAGGACGGGACGCTGTTTGACGCGCGCCTCTACGTCTCGCCCCTGATTGACGCCCACGGCGTGCAAACCGGATGGATGACATCGATGACCGACATTACCGAACCGAACCGGATTCGGGACCAGTTGTCGGCGTCGCATGAACGATTTACCACCGTGCTTGAAGCGCTGGACGCATCGATTTCGGTCGCACCGCTAGGCAGCGACGAATTGCTTTTTGCCAACAAGCTTTACCGTTTATGGTTCGGCACGCAAGCCGGCGGGCATCTGCAATTGGTAGCCGAGGCTGGAGTGCCGACCACACCTCCGAGCGACGAGTCAATGGACGACGTCGACGCCTTCGCCGGTCTGCCAACCAACTCGCTGCCCGACACCGAAGCCGAGAGTTCGGAAATCTATGTCAACGCCCTGGGCAAATGGCTGGAGGTCCGCACCCGTTATCTGAGTTGGGTCGATGGCCGCCTGGCGCAGATGGTGATTGCGACCGACATCACAACGCGACGCATAGCCGAAGCACAGTCTGCGGCACAAACAGAACGTGCGCAGACTGCCAGCCGCCTGATCACGATGGGAGAGATGGCATCGAGTGTGGCCCATGAACTGAATCAGCCGCTGACCGCTATCAACAACTACTGCAATGGCATGGTGTCGCGCATCAAGAGTGAACAGATCAGCAAGGAAGAAATGCTGGGCGCGTTGGAGAAAACGGCCCGCCAGGCGCAGCGCGCCGGGCAGATCATTCAGCGCATACGCTCGTTCGTCAAACGCAGTGAGCCCAATCGCACGCGCTCGGAAGTTTCCGGCATGGTGGAGGCCGCGCTGGAACTCGCCGACATCGAAATGCGCCGACGCAATGTCCGTCTGACCCACTACGTGGCGCCGCGACTACCCGCCTTGCTGGTCGACCCGATCCTGATTGAACAGGTATTGGTCAATTTGCTCAAGAATGCGGCAGATTCCATTGACCTGGCACAACGCCCCACTGCCCAACGCAGTGTCAAGCTGCGTGTGACAACAAATCAGGTGGACACCAAGCCGGTGATTGAATTTACCGTCATCGACTCCGGCCATGGACTGTCGCCCGAAGTGATGCAAAGGCTTTACGAGTCCTTCTACTCGACCAAGGCCAACGGCATGGGTATTGGTCTGAGTCTGTGCCGCTCCATCGTGGAATCGCACCTCGGCCGAATGAAAGCCGAGAACATCTACAATGGCGCCGAAGTTACGGGCTGCTGTTTTTCGTTTTGGATTCCGGTCGCGGATGCGCCAGAGTCATCGACACCGCCAACGCTCAGACAACCAAGGACGCCAGGTTCAATCCGGGACAAAGCATGAGTTTGATACCGAAAAAGGGCACGATTTATGTCGTTGACGACGACGAAGCAGTACGTGATTCGCTGCAGTGGTTGCTCGAGGGCAAGGAATACCGGGTTCGATGCTTCGACTCTGCAGAATCCTTTTTGAGTCGATACGACGCGCGCGAAGTGGCCTGCCTGATTGTCGACATCCGCATGGGTGGCATGACCGGTCTGGAATTGCAGAACCGCCTGATCGAGGCCCGTTCACCGCTGCCTATTGTCTTCATCACCGGTCACGGGGATGTTCCGATGGCCGTCGACACCATGAAGAAAGGCGCTATGGATTTCATCCAGAAACCTTTCAAGGAAGATGAACTGCTGATATTGGTGGAGCGCATGCTGGAGCAGGCCAAGGACGCCTTTGCCGAACACCAGATGGCAGCCAGCCGCGGCGCCTTGATGGCACGCCTGACCTTGCGCGAAGCGCAGGTGCTCGAACGCATCGTTGCCGGGCGCCTGAACAAGCAGATTGCAGACGATCTTGGCATCAGCATCAAGACAGTCGAGGCGCACCGCGCCAACATTATGGAAAAGCTCAACGCCAACACAGTCGCTGACTTGCTCAAAATCGCCTTGGGCCAAAGCGCCGGCAAAGTTTGAGCAACATCCGGCCATGCAGGCGAGTAGCGCCGCCGGTTCCATGGGCGTGTTCATCTCACTCAAAATATGACAATTCAACAACACAACGGCCGGCTCATCGACGGTATTGCCCTCTCGGCACAACTGCGCAGCTCGGTGGCCTCACGCGTGTTGACGCTCAAGGCCCGCGGCGTGACCCCTGGACTGGCCGTCATTCTGGTCGGTGACGACCCGGCCAGCGCCGTCTATGTGCGCAACAAAGTGAAGGCCTGTTCCGATACCGGTGTGCGATCGGTCTTCGAGAAGTACGAGGCCACACTGTCCGAAGCGGATTTGCTGGCGCGCATCGAAGCGCTCAACGTAGATTCTTCCGTTCATGGCATCCTGGTCCAGATGCCCTTGCCCAGGCACATCGCCCCGCACAAGGTGATCGAAGCCATTTCGGTCAGCAAGGACGTGGACGGATATGCCACCCTGAGCGCCGGCGAATTGATGACTGGCGCACCCGGTTTTCGCCCCTGCACGCCCTATGGCTGCATGAAACTGATAGAGAGCACCGGCGTCGATTTGCGCGGCAAGCATGCGGTCGTGATTGGCCGCAGCAACACGGTCGGCAAACCGATGGCACTTCTGCTGCTGCAAGCCAACGCCACGGTTACCATTTGCCACAGCGCCACCAGGGACATCGGCCATCACACGCGGCAAGCCGACGTCGTCGTGGCCGCCGTCGGCAAACGCAATGTTCTGACTGCCGACATGGTCAAACCCGGCGCCATTGTGATCGACGTCGGCATGAACCGCGACCCGCAAGGCAAACTCTGCGGCGATGTGGACTTTGCCAGTGTCAAGCAAGTCGCGAGCTTCATCACTCCAGTGCCAGGAGGTGTCGGTCCCATGACCATTACCATGCTGCTGGTTAACACCCTCGAAGCAGCTGAGCGCTTTTCATTTTTATGAACAATCCCCTGCTCTGTTTCGACGACCTGCCACTGTTTGACCAGATCAGGCCCGATCACGTGGCAAGCGCCATTGACGAACTCTTGCTGAACGCCAACACAGCACTGGAGACCGTGACCGCAACCGACTTCCCGTCAAACTGGAGCAGCATCGCCGGCGTACTCGGCATCGTCACCGAAAGACTGGGACGCGCCTGGAGTGCGGTGAGCCATTTGGAAGCTGTCGCCGACACCCCCGTGCTGCGCGCCGCCTACAACGACGCCCTACCCAAAGTGACCGAACTTTTCACGCGCCTCGGAGCAGACCAGCATCTCTACGCGAAATACAGGGCAATTGACGCGTCGCTATTGAACCCCGAGCAGCGTCAAGCGCACAAGAATACGATCCGCGATTTCGTGCTGGGCGGTGCCGAACTCGGCGGCGAAAAGCGCGAACGCTATGCCGCCCTTCAGGAGCGCATGGCCGAGTTGAGTCAGAAGTTCAGCGAGAACGCGCTTGATGCCACCGACGCCTTTGCCTACTACGCCGACGCGGCCGAACTGGACGGGGTGCCAGATGACGTCAGGCAAGCCGCCCGGACGCTGGCCGAAGCAGAAAACCGGGAAGGTTTCAAGCTGACACTCAAAATGCCGTGCTACCTGCCGGTGATGCAGTTCGCAGACAACAGCGCTCTGCGCCAGCGCCTGTATCGCGCCTACGTCACCCGTGCCTCCGGCGAAGCCGCCGAGGAGTTCAAACAATTTGACAATTCGGCGCTGATCACGGAGATACTGAACTTGCGGCGCGAAGAAGCTGACCTGCTGGGTTACCGCAATTTTGGTGAGCTTTCGCTGGTGCCTAAGATGGCCAACTCCTGCGAGCAAGTGATCAGCTTTTTGCGCGACCTCGCCCGGCGCGCTCGCCCATTCGCCGAGCGTGATCTGGCTGACATGCGAGCCTATGCCGCCGAGACTCTGCAGTTGCACGACCCGCAAGCCTGGGATTGGCCCTATATCGGCGAAAAATTGAAGGAGGCGCGTTACGCCTTCAGCGAGCTTGAAGTCAAGCAATTCTTCCCGGCGCCCAAGGTATTGGCAGGCCTGTTCAAGATTGTTGAAACCCTGTTTGACGTCCAGATTCGCCAGGGCGAGGCTCCTGTCTGGCACCCCGATGTCAAGTTTTATTGCATTAAGCGTGCCGGCACTCTGGTCGGCCAGTTCTACCTCGATCCGGCGGCCCGCACTGGCAAGCGCGGCGGTGCCTGGATGGACGAAGTCAGAAGCCGCTGGCTGCGCCCTGATACGCAGCAGTTGCAAACGCCGGTGACACATCTGGTGTGCAACTTTGCCGAGGGCGTGGGGACGAAGCCAGCCCTGTTGACGCACGATGACGTCATCACGCTGTTTCACGAATTTGGCCACGGCCTGCAGCATCTGCTGACGCAGGTCAATGAACTTGACGTATCGGGCATCCATGGCGTCGAATGGGATGCCGTAGAACTGCCCAGCCAGTTGATGGAGAACTTTTGCTGGGAATGGAGCGTCCTGCGCCACATGAGCGCACATGTCGATACTGACGTGCCCTTACCGCGCGCCTTGTTCGAAAAAATGCTGGCGGCAAGGAATTTCCAGAGCGGACTGCAAACGCTGCGCCAGATCGAGCTGGGCTTGTTCGACATGCTGCTGCACACAAGCCCCGAACCAAGCCCAGATATCACCGCGCTGCTGACGCAGGTTCGCGCCGAAGTCGCGGTTCTCAAGGCGCCGCCGTGGAG
This sequence comes from uncultured beta proteobacterium, assembly GCA_903906695.1. Lineage (GTDB taxonomy): Bacteria > Pseudomonadota > Gammaproteobacteria > Burkholderiales > Burkholderiaceae_C > Rhodoferax. Next base: position 22,852 of record CAIVLG010000113.1, read on the forward strand.
CCGTAACGCTCACACATTCAGTCATATCTTTGCGGGCGGTTACGCGGCGGGTTATTACAGCTACAAGTGGGCTGAGGTGTTGAGCGCCGACGCCTATGCCGCCTTCGAAGAAACCATGGATCATCACGGTATGCAAAATGTCGAAACCGGTAGAAAATACCGGCAATCCATTTTGGAAACCGGCGGTAGCCGGCCCGCCATGGAGTCGTTCAGGGCCTTTCGCGGACGTGAACCGCGGCTTGATGCCTTGCTGCGACATCAGGGCATGACCACAGCAAACTGAAGCAGTCGATCTTGGAAACCATGGACCATCAAGACAAGCCCGTACCGCGCCACGCCCCCAGCGCGATTCAGGTCGCAGCCTGCGCGGCTTTATGGATTCTGGCTGGCTTGGCAGACGGACAAACAATCTACCGCATCGTCGGCAGCGACGGAAAGGTGACCTTTTCTGACAAGCCGCCGATCACGGCCGACAGTGCCACAGTCCATGTGGGCAGTGGCAAAAACCTGAGCGCGGAGGCTGCCTTGCTTCCGTCCGAATTGCGCCAGATAGTCGGCAAATACCCGGTGATGCTCTACACATCAAGCGGCTGCGCGCCGTGTAATTCCGGTCGCGAACTGCTTGGCAATCGCGGTATTCCATTCTCGGAAAAGACCGTGAGCAGCGCTGAAGATGGAGAAGCCCTACAGCGCATCAGTGGCGGCACGTCGCTGCCGTTCCTGACCATTGGCAAGCAGCAAATCAAAGGTTTTTCGGAACCGGAATGGACTCAGTTTCTGGACGCCGCCGGTTACCCGAAAACATCGGTGCTGCCCGCGAGCTACCGCGCGCCGCCGCCGACGCCACTGAACGTGGTACAAAAAGCGGAGCCGGCCGCCAAACCGGACGAATCCCAACCGCTGCAGGTACCGAGCGAACCAACTCAGGCACCGAGCAACCCTGGCGGCATCCGGTTCTGACCAGTTGGGGACAGATCTGAAGATCTGTCCCGCAAAGCATCAGAATATCATCGTCCTGACACCGGCCGGCGTGGCCAGCAGGCAGACCTGAGCTTTCTGAAAAGCAAATACACCTACCGTCACAACGCCTGGCCACTGACTGACCTCGGATTCGAAGGACCGCGGATCCTTGATCTGTAAGCCTGCCACATCCAGAATGTTCTGGCCGTTGTCGGTGACCAGCGGCGTCCCCTCCCTCATGCGCAGCCGCGCCGATCCGCCGATCACAGCGAACTGACGAACAAGCCGCTGCACCGCCATTGGTATCACCTCTACCGGCACCGGAAATTTGCCCAGCGTCGGCACCAGTTTCGATTCATCCGCAATGCAAACAAACTTGGCCGATTGGGCCGCCACAATTTTTTCACGCGTCAGCGCCGCGCCGCCGCCCTTGATCATGTGACCCTGCGGGTCGATCTCATCGGCCCCATCGATGTAGACCGCCAGTCGCTCCACCTCGTTGCAGTCAAATACGTGGATACCCAGGGCCTGCAAACGCTGTGTGCTGGCCACCGAGCTCGACACGGCGCCCAGGATCTGGTCTCGCATGGAAGCCAGTGCCTCAATGAATTTGTTGACCGTGGATCCGGACCCCACACCGACGATCTCACCCGCTACGACATATTGCAGGGCCGCGCGCCCGACGAGGGCTTTCAGCTCGTCTTGCGACACCGGCGTGACAGCCGCAGGTTTGGGTTCGCTCATCTGGGAAAATCGGACGAATTAAGAAGATGCACTTTGCAGGAATTATCCAATGTCTCTGGTCCCCTACACGCTGACGCGCCGCTTTTTATTTGGCCTGGATCCGGAAACCGCCCATGAGATGACGCTACTGGCGCTGGCTGGCACGCAAAGCACGCCGCTGCAGTTGGCCTACCGCGAGATCCGGGTCAGTGACCCGATCCGACTGGCGGGCCTGACCTTTGCCAATCGGGTCGGCCTGGCCGCCGGACTGGACAAAAATGCGCGCTGCATCGATGGTCTGGGCGCGATGGGCTTCGGTTTTGTCGAGGTGGGCACCGTAACGCCGCTGCCTCAGGACGGCAACCCCAAGCCGCGCCTGTTTCGCCTGCCAAAGGCACACGCCCTGATCAATCGCATGGGGTTCAATAACGAAGGGCTGGAAGTCTTTGTTGCCAACATCAAGCGCTCGAACTTCTATCGGCAACGCCGCAACTCAAGCGCTCCGATGCTGCTGGGACTCAACATCGGCAAAAATGCCAGCACACCGATGGCGCGCGCCACCGACGACTACCTTGCGGCGCTGGATGGCGTCTATCCTTACGCCGACTACGTCGCCGTCAACATCTCGAGTCCGAACACCAAGAATCTGCGTTCGTTGCAGGACGACCAGGCGCTGGACCTGCTGCTGCAAGCGCTGCAGAAACGTCGAGCGCTGCTGGCCCGACAGCATGGCAGGCAAGTGCCCTTGTTCGTGAAGATTGCGCCGGACCTTGAACCGGCCCAGATTGACCTGATTGCAGCCGCGCTCAAGCGACACGGCATGGATGGCGTGATCGCGACCAACACGACGCTGGCGCGCGACGCGGTCCAAGGACTTGCGCACAGCGATGAAGTCGGCGGCCTGTCTGGCGCGCCGCTGCTGCTGCCCAGCAACCGTGTCATCACGCAGTTGCGTGCGGCGCTCGGTGCCGGCTTTCCGATCATCGGCGTCGGCGGCATCATGAGCGCCGCCGATGCGGTGAGCAAGATCAGGGCTGGCGCCGATCTGGTGCAGATCTATACCGGCCTGATATACCAGGGACCCGCGTTGGTAAGAGCATCCGCAGCCCTCATAAAAGAAGTCTTCTAACGTAGTCGCCGATCGCCAATGCGCTGGTCAGACCCGGCGACTCGATCCCAAAAAGGTTGACCAGACCGCACACGCCATGCACGGCTGGACCCTGAATCAGGAAGTCGCAGGCGACCTGGTTCGGCCCATGAATCTTCGGGCGGACACCGGCATAGCCGGGAAGCAACGCGTCGTCTTCCAATGCCGGCCAGTACTTTCGAACTTCAGCATAGAACGCTTGTGCCCGCGCCGGATCGACCGTCAGATCGTCGGCCGAGTCAACCCATTGCACATCCGGACCAAACTTGGCCTGGCCGCCCAGATCGAGTGTCAAGTGCACACCCAGGCCGGCCATCTGCGGCACCGGATAGATCAGGTGAGAAAACGGTGCCCGTCCGGTCAGCGTGAAATAGCTGCCCTTGGCAAACCAGGCGCACGGCACGTGCTTCGAGTCCAGCCCCTGGAAGCGCCCGGCCAACATGGGTGCCTGCAAACCAGCCGCATTGACCACCATACCGGCCTGCAGGCGAGTGCCGTCCGCGGTTACCACGAACAGGGCCGATGAACTGCACTCCACATATTGCACAGCCGAATTGAAAACCACCATGCCGCCGGATTTCTCGATATCACCCTGCAAACCCAGCATCAGGGCATGGCTGTCGACGATGCCCGTGCTCGGTGAATAGAGCGCCGCCTCGCAGACCAGTTCGCTCTCCATGGCATGCGCTTGCGCAGCCGTCAGGCAGCGCAGATCTTCAACACCGTTGAGCGCTGCGCGCTCCATGATTCCTTGCAACTGCGGTACCTGCTCCGGCGTAGTCGCCACCAGCAGCTTGCCACAGCGCCGGTGATTGATGCCACGCGCCGCGCAGTAGTCGTAGAGCATGCGCTTTCCCTGCACGCACAGACGCGCTTTGAGCGAGTCCCGGGCGTAATAAATACCGGCATGAATGACTTCGCTGTTGCGCGAACTGATACCGGTACCGATCGTCGGCGCCGCCTCCAGCACTATGACCTCGCGCCCCGCCAGCGCCAGAGCACGTGCCACCGCCAGTCCGACAACCCCCGCACCAGCCACAACGCATTCAATTTGATCCATGGCGAATTATTGCGGCAAAAAAGTCGTAGCCAGACGCGGCTTGTGACCGGACTTTTTGTTCAAGTTCACCCGATCGAGAAAAACCTGAATGGGGCGCAAGAGCATGACCACTGGCAGCTATCATCAACTTCATGGATGCCAACTTGCCACCTCTGATCCAGGCGCTTCTGGACCCACACTGCTATGCCCATCCGGCGCAGCGGGTGGAACTGGTCGAGACGCACATTTCCTGGGTCTTGCTGGCGGGTGATTTTGCCTACAAGATCAAGAAACCCTTGAAGTTACCTTTTCTCGACTTCAGCACGCTGGACCGACGCCGGAGCAGTTGCCTTGACGAACTGCGCTTGAACCGCCGCTTTGCCCCCGACATCTATCAGGAGGTGGTCAGCATCTGCAACACGCCGCAAGCGCCGCACTTTGGTGGCTCGGGGACAGCCATCGAATACGCCGTCAAAATGCGGCGCTTTGATGAGGCCGGCCGACTCGACCGGGTCTGCGCGCGCGGTGATCTTCAGCCACGCCACCTGTCCGACCTGGCCGATACGCTGGTCGCCTTTTATGAAGCCGCTGCAACACCGCCGCCGGCTTCCCGCTTCGGAACGGCCGGCGCCGCTTTGCTGACGGCGCTGGAAAACTTCGATGAACTCAAGCAAGTATCTCTGGCGCCCGGGGTGTCGGCGCGGCTTGCAGCTTTGCAACTCTGGACTGAGGTGCAGCACCAGCAACTTGCCGCGCTGATGGAAAGGCGCAGACAGCGCGGGCGCGTGCGTGAATGCCACGGCGACCTGCACCTGGCCAATCTGGTGTTGATCGGCGATCAGGTACGAATGTTCGACTGCATCGAGTTCAATGAGGACCTTCGCTGGATCGACGTGGCCAGCGACATCGCGTTTACCTACGTCGATCTTCTGGAGCACGACAGACCGGGCCTGGCCAACTGGTTGCTTGATGAATTGCTGAGCCGTAGCGGCGACTACGAGGCCGCGCTGCTGTTGCGCTTCTATGCCGTCTATCGGGCCATGGTGAGAGCCAAGGTGGCGGGGATTCGATTGGCGCAGACCCCCGGCGGCGAGTGCGAAATCATGGCCTATGTCGCGCTGGCCGAACGGCTGGTTGCGCCAAGACCGAGGCGGCTGGTCATCACCCATGGCCTGTCGGGCTGTGGCAAGACATTGGCCTCCGATCAGCTGTTGCAAAGCGACCCGGATGCGTCTACCTTACGCTTGCGTTCGGACGTCGAGCGAAAGCGTCTGTTCGGCTTGGCCGGCACTGGACGCAGCCATTCGGCCTTGGATGCCGGCATCTACGCAGCTGACGCCCATCTGCAAACCTACGCCCACCTGCGCCGACTGGCCACAATGTTGCTGGACGCCGGCTGGTCCGTGATTGTGGACGCCGCCTTTTTGAAACGTGCCGACCGCGACGCCTTTCGAGCGCTCGCCAACAAGGCCGGCGTCAACTTCAGCATCCTCGCGCCGGCCGCTACGCCGGCACAATTGCGTGACCGCATCCTGGCGCGCGACGCCAAGGGGCACGACGCCTCCGAGGCGACATTGGAAGTGCTGGCACAGCAAATGAACACATTAGAGCCACTGCAAGATGACGAACTGAAAACCACCTTACCTATTTCGAGCGAACCAGGCCTTGCGCCTCCTTGGCCAGTTGGTCGACCGGTTTGATGCCCTGGCAGTCGGTGCCGAGATACCTCATTTGAACCTCGCTCTGCATGGTGTGGCGACCGCGAGCGTCGGTCGTGGTCATCTCCATGCGGGAGCTCACCGTGTCGCCGCTGACTGTACTCTCGCCCTTGCCAACCATGGTGCGTCCCTCGGTGGTGCAATTGAACTCAAAGCTGCTGGTGTTGCCACTGCGGCTCACCTTGGACGGTTCGCAATGCCCTTCAGAGTCCACCATCGGTTTGTCCCTCGCGGCCATGGCGGCGCTGACGCAGATGCGCGTTATTCCAGCGGCGGATGCTGAGTTCTTCCCCATCATAGCTTGCATCTGCTTGCGCTGCTCGGGAGGCAGACTGGCCAGGGACTGCTGCATTTTTTCTTGCGCCGCCGCCATGTGGGCGCTCATGTCCTGTCCGTCCCTCACCTGCTTGATCGGCTTGATTTCCCAAAGCCCCTGTTTCAAGGACGAACTTTGGGCAAAAGATCCGCCACTCAGAATAAGAAGAATCACCAATGCTACTTTCTTCATGTTTGCCCCTTGAGTTTGTACCAGCGCAATGGAGGAAATAATAGCCCAATACGCGCAGGCAACGCAATGCTGTGCAGCAACAAAATCGCCGACAATTGATCGAGTGAGGATGCCACACCATGCTGATCGATCTATTTCTGCAACATTGGATCTCGTTTCACGGGCTGGTCACCCTGCTGGCATTGGCTGTCTACCTGACTGCATCGCATTTCCTGCGCCAGCGCAGGCACCCATCGGCTGCCATCGCATGGTTCCTCTCCCTGGCATTGATGCCGTATGTGGCCCTACCGCTTTACCTGCTGTTTGGCAATCGAAAGGTGGCTCGTCCCAACGCCACGTCGCGCGTGATCCCAACCTTGTCTGCGAATCGAGAAGACAGCCAAGCCATGACACGGATCCAGATTCTGGCCGGTACGCTGGGCCTGCCCGAGCCATCGAGCTACGATTGTTTCACGCTGCATCAAGACGGCCGCCATGCACTGCAATCGCTGATCTCAATCATAGACAGCGCAAGCGACAGCCTGGACCTCTGCACCTTCGTCTTCGGCCGTGATTCTCTGGGCCAGGAAGTCGGACAGCATCTCATGCTCAGTGCGACGAAGGGTGTCCGTGTGCGCTTGATGATTGACGGCATCGGGCGCTATCTAGGTGGCTTCCCCGATTTTCGGGCGCTGAAAGCTGCCGGGGTCCACGTTTGCTTGTTTGTATCGCCCTTCAGATCGGGATTCCCAGGAAGGACCAACCTACGAAATCACAGAAAGATGGCAATCGCCGACGGGCAAAGGTTATGGATGGGGGGACGCAACCTTGCAGCCGAATACTTCGAGGACAGCCACGCCGACGAGCTCAAGAAACCACGCTGGATCGATTTGAGTTTTGAGTTGGAGGGAGCCATCGCCAACCAAGCACGGGAGCAGTTCAACCAAGACTGGGCCTTTGCGACTCAGCAGGAAGACGGGCCAAACAAGGCCTTGCATTCGTCCCCAGTTACTTGGAAGCGTTCTTCATCGGCGGCTCAGCTTGTGCCCAGTGGTCCAGACCAGACCGAAGATACGCTCTACACCTTGTTGATTTCGTGCTGCTTTGCAGCGCAATCCAGAATTCTGGCAGTCTCGCCCTATTTCGTTCCGGACGCGACGCTGCAAATGGCACTCACGCTGGCTGCACGCCGAGGCGTAGCGGTTGATCTCGTTATTCCGGGCAAGTCAAACCACAGACTGGCCGACTTGGCGCGCCACGCGGCGCTCAGAGAATTGTCCTCATCCGGGGCGCGCGTATGGCTTGCTCCCGGGATGAACCACGCCAAGGCAATTGTCATCGATGATGAAGTGGCGTTGGCCGGTTCGGCGAATCTCGATGAACGAAGCCTCTTCCTCAACTATGAGCTGATGGTTGCCTTCTATCAGCCGTCAGCGATCAAGCAATTTGCGCAATGGATCGAGAGACAGCGCGACGATGCCCGAATCTACACAGCCCGGCCAGCCGGTATCTTGAGAGAGTTTCGTGAAGGCATAGTGCGCTGGCTCGCATTCCAGATCTGAACTGACGCGCCACAGTAAACACAGGCTCAGCCCTTGTCGGCAACGGCCAGTGGTTTGATACGAGTGACGAATTTGTCGCTGGAGCTCTAAGAAACGTACAGATGCCAGGCAAATGACCAACCGGGTCACTTGACAAACTTCTTGCCGGTCTTGATACCGACAAGAAGGCTTTAGCCGTGGTGCTCTCAGTGCTATGCGATGGTCTGGCAAATCTCAGCCATAGCGCTGATTCCAGTCCATGATGATGCGATGCAACTGGGATAACCCCCGGTTTGTTGATGCCGTCGGTTAGACACAGAGAAGAAATAGATTTACTACAAATTACTACATGGCGGTTTCAACCCAGGCGCAGCGGCGTCCTCGGTCACAGGACGTACTTCCGGCCTGTTTCCCAGGCTGCCTGCATCTTCTCCAGCAACACCGCCGGCACCCGGGTATCTATGACACGACCAGTTTTGCGTGGCGCCCGGCGTGCGCTTGGAAACAAACGCTTCGCGCCCCGGATAAGCGAGTTCTTAGTGGGGATGCAGTCGGTTCATCCCCCTGTCTAACCACCCGGAAAATTGGACACCCAGCACCATGTCACGCTGGGCCGTAAGGTGGTGCCCCGGACCGGAATCGAACCGGTACGCCTTTCGGCTGGGGGTTTTAAGCCCCCTACGTCTACCAATTTCGTCACCAGGGCAAACTCTGCAGTGTGGCACAGCCCAACTATGGATACAAATTCGTTTCCGGTGAGTCTACCTATGTCCGATGTGTCTACCAATTTCACCACCCGGGCACTGGACAGATTGACTGGAGGCGCGACCCAGAGTCGAACTGGGCTAGACGGATTTGCAATCCAAGTAAGCCAGAAATTCCTCTTTAGAAACAACAGGTTAGGAGTAAAACTATTTTTGCTACTATCCTGCTACTTTCCCGCTATGGGAAACATACTCCCATATTTGACACGCCAGTGTTTTAGTTTACCCCATAACTACATTCGTGTGACCGAGGCAGACACCCTTAACTTCACCATCGCACGGAGCATTCTTGCGCAACCTATGTGAATCCTAGTTTGGGCCAAATCGCAAGCCGACGTTTGACCATACATGGGCGCTGGTGTATCACTAGCGTACCGTAAACCGGGTAGCACAACAAGCGAATGGGGCCCGAATCTGTGGTCCTAATCCAAAATAGCGAAAATAATTTATCCCAAACACGAAGTGGATTCGAGTCCTTCGCAAGGACCGCTTCAGGTCCATTGCCAGCCCCTTCTGCCTTCCTTTTTCATTTTTTAATCTAACCTACAATGTAGCTACATTGTGGCGTTCAGACGCCGTATCTAGGAGTGCACCATGCTTACCGTTGATGTTCGTTCCCGCGTTGAACCGGAGCTCAAGCGTGAGGCTGCCGCCATTCTCAAGGCCACCGGTCTTGACGTGAGCACCGCCATCCGTCTGTTTCTGCGTGGCGTTGTCGAAAAGGGTGGCCTGCCCATGGACCTGCCACGTCCCAACCCGACCACGCTGGCAGCCATTAAGGCCGCAAAGTCCGGCAAAGTCACGGATGTGTCCCTGGAAGACCTTTGAGCCTAGCGTATGCCCCGGACTCTCAAAGAAACCAGCCAATTCAAGACCGACAAGAAGCGCATCAAGGGCTCAGGTCGGTATGACTGGGAGAAGATGCGTTCAGTCGTCAAGGAACTGATGAATGACCGCCCGCTTGACAAAAGGCACCATGACCATGAGCTATCCGGTGAGTACGAAGGGGCGCGGGACTGTCACATCGAGCCGGACTGGCTGCTCATCTATGACCTGGAAGGTTCAGGTCAAACCGGAACACTCAAGCTCATCAGAACTGGGACTCACAGCGACCTGTTCTAACGGTTGCTGAGCTGCTGCGAAAGTCCCGAGCCCACAGCGCCCAAGAAATGCGCCTCCCCGAAGGAAGGCGCAACGCAAATCAAAAGTTCAGCGGCTCAAAAAATCCCTTTTCGCCCAGCTTCCTGACGACGCACGGCATCGAGCTCCAGCTGAGCTTGGGCGTCACCCACAGCAGCACGATGCAGAGCCGTAAGCCATCGGCAGGCGTGCTCGCCTTGAGCGCCCTGCCCGCGCAACTCGTGGACCAGGAAAGCGACAAAAAGCTGAATTGCCGGCGCGGCAGTCGCCAACTCCGATGGGACGAAGCCACCCAGAAATGGGTCTTGACGCAATTTCTCCAGCTCCATGCCAATGCGTTCTTTCAGTGGCGCCTTGGCTGGCCAGACGAACTGCATCAGTCCGATTTCATTGGCCAGCACCAATACCAGCACCGTTGGAATGCCGAGGTACTCCCCGGCCGCCGCGTGCACCGATGCCTGGGCTTTGCCAATCGCTCCATCGTTTCGCCGCCACTGTGCAAGCCTCTCATAAGTCACTCCCAGTTCGCTTGCGAGCTCTGTTAGGTTGTGCCCCCGCCGTTGCGCCTCAGCGAGGAGAGCCCTTAGCAGGGGTGGTCCGTCGCGCTCCCTGGTTGGTTCCTTACCACTTTTGTCGACATTGATTGATTTCCTTTTCACATTCATGACCTCCAGATGAGACAGCAAAGTGCCGTCTCATCGTGTAGCAAGCGTCAGAAAACCGCCTTTTGCCACCCCAAGCGCGGGCGCGCTTTTACCCCTTGTCGCTTCATACGACCACATCCGATAGTCAGGTCCTGGAAATGAACCCTTTCAGCAAGACAAATGGACCCA
>CAIVLG010000114.1 GCA_903906695.1 uncultured beta proteobacterium
CTGGAGCAGGCCAGCGCTGAACAGTTGGTGGTGCTGGCTGAAAGTCATGCGAGCGCTGCCAGTTCGCCCTACTACCTGACACTGGTTCACAACCCGACGGTTCTGCGCCAGCGCTCCCGGCTCTTCAACGCCATCATGTACGGCACAGGTGGTTTGCCGCGTGCCGAACGCGAACTGGCAACGCTGGGCGTCTCGCTGACCAATGGTTGCCCCTACTGCGCCTCGGTGCATGCCCGTCTCTTTGTGCAACTGAGCAAAGAGCCGCAGGTGATTGATGACCTGTTTGAACAGGGGGTCAATGCGGCACTGACACCCAGACGACGCGCCATCCTGGATCTGGCCGTTGTGCTCAGCGCCAAGCCCCCCGTGGCACCCGTGGCACAGGTGCAAACGCTGCGCTCGCTCGGACTTGACGAGTTGCAGGTGCTAGATGCGATCCACGCCGCCGCCATCTTTGCCTGGGCGAACCGCCTGATGCAGACCCTGGGGCAGCCAGTGCTCAGCCACGTTGATCGCGCCAGCGTTAGTCCAGCAGCGCCAGCGGCGTCGCCTGCAGCGCAGGCGCATGAAAAGGCTCTGACCGCAAGGGCATGAAACTGGATTCAAGCGTCGCCATTTTGTTGCGTCTTAACGCTTGCGGATCTGAAGTGCCCGCTGCGAACAGGCGCTGGAAAGCAGCAGTCCAATCTTCCCCCGATTGTCAACATCAAGAGAATACTGCAACACACTGGCGACTCAAGGCCAAGAGGCGCCCCTTGCCAGACCAGATCGCAGTATTTTCCCAGGAGTATCCGTCAAACGCGGCCGTGAGAGACGTATCGAAACGCAACCAGTCTTCTCGCTCTTGATCATTGATCGCATTGATCACTTCAAGCGTCCAGTTGATAGTGCTGAGCGGGGACGGTGAAGTCAGTCTGGATAGCCCGGACGGAGGTATTGCATCCGCAACGCAGATCAAGTGCGCCTCTGACCTCAGCGCATCATTCTTGAAGCGAACATATATCTGCCCTTCTCGGTGCTTGCTACCAGAATAGGGTCCTGTCCCGCGACCCCAACGGTAGTCAAAATTTCTCGAAAACGCTGGCCGCTGCCCTTCTTCATCCGGCCAATCCTGACCGTCTTCCGGTCTTCCTGAAGCTGGCGGGGCGACAGTTTGCTCTGTGATAAGGGACTGCCGATAGACACCGAAAATACCTACGGCTATGAAGGCGACCTTGCCGTCAACAAGAATTCTTGCCTCGAGCTGGGCAACTGACTTACCCTGTCTGAGAACCTCAGCTGTAGCCGAAGCGGCACCGGCTGGAACAGGCGCAATAAAGTTCGATTGCAGGGAGCGCAAAGGGATGTCATTGCCAACGACGGCGCGCATTGCCTGAACAGCCAGCGCAGCTTGCCATCCACCGTAGGCTGATCGGCCTTGCAACCAATCGGCAGTGAGCACGAGCGACGCAGAACGGTCTGCAACCTCGATTTCCGAGAGGAGGTAGGTGTAGTTATTCATGTATGCAGTTATTTAATGTGTCGGTGCAATACCAGCAAATCTCTTTATCTTCCAAATGTAGCCAGGACGCGTGCAACTGATTGCTTGAGTTCCGGTAACAAGGTTTCGGCAAACCAGGGATTGCGTTTTAGCCAAATGTTGTTGCGGGGACTGGGATGCGGAAGGGGAACCACATAAGGTGAAAATTCCTCCCAACGTTCAACAGTCCGAGTAACGCTACTGTCGTTTGATTTCGGCAAATGCCAGGCTTGTGCATACTGACCAATTACCAGGGTGAGTGCGATCTTTGGCATGTGAGCCAACACCTGCCTGCGCCAGTGTGGCGCGCACTCCGTGCGGGGTGGAAGGTCTCCCGACTTTCCAGTGCCGGGATAACAAAACCCCATGGGCACAATCGCAACTTGCCTCGGGTCATAAAACACTGCTCTTGTGATACCCATCCACTCACGCAAGCGTTCGCCACTGGCATCATCGAACGGAATTCCGCTGTTGTGGACTTTGATTCCAGGCGCCTGCCCTACGACGAGAATGCGTGCGGCCGGATGAACCTGTAGTACCGGACGCGCACCCAGGGGCAAAAACGGTGAGCAAATGTCGCAGGACCGCACTTGCTGCAAAAGCCTCAAAGTCGCTATGGGAAGGTCTGCCTCATCCATCATTCAATCCAACGAATCGATGGTCAGTTACCGGCTCGGTGGACTTGTTCAGGGTCACTCAGAGTTTCTGGAAAGCTTGCGCACTGTGCAATGGCTGCGGCATGGACTTCAGCGCAATCAAGTATTGGGAAACCCGGATCAAACTTCTTGTTGAACACCAGCGCCAAGTCCGTTCCAGCCAACAAAATTGATTCGCATCCGTACTCATTGACCAGAGATTTTCCGGCACGCAAAAAGACTTCGCGGTGTTGTTCGGTGGCGATCCCTGAACTGGCCATCACGACGCGCGTCCCCAGCAATCCAACTTTCTTAAACGCGCGAAACTGAACCTCTGCTCTGACCGTCTCAAGCAAATCAATGACGGGAACCGGAGATACTTCTTTGAACGCCTCGATACAGAAGTGCCCGGCGATGGATGTAACTGCGATGCGTTCTATGCCGCAACGCTTCAATCGCTCGGCAAGATGTAAGTAGATTGCGACCTGTGCCCCTTGATTGTTCTCGGCCTGGTGGCGCAGCAGCGTCGGAGTATCGGCGTGAGCCATTGTGAGTTGGAGGTTGAGCCCCTCCTTCGCCATTGCGGAAATCAGGTATCTATAGTAGTAGTCGGTGGCGGCTGGGCCAATGCCAACGATCAGGCCAATGTGCATTGATAAACCCCAATGTAATTCAAACGGCGTGGGAATCGCCAGATTGTGCAGTAAACGGATCTGTCAATGTCGGGTATCGGGCGGGCAATTTGAATTTCGGTAGACCCGCTTCCGCTGCAACCCGGGCCCCCACTGTCGCCATTGATCGACGCTCAAGCCGCCAACTTCGCACTGGCCAGTCGATTCAGGCTGACGCCTTGCTCGGCAGCCATTAGTGCCAGATTGCGGTGGACCAGCGGCGGGATGCGCACACGAAACTCGCCGCTCGCTTGCATGTCGGTCACCACGTCGGCCACCACTTTCTGGATACCCTTGAGCGCCGCCTCAGGCGTTTTGGCCAACCAACTCAGCGAAGCAAATTCGGCGCACAGGCCGACGTGTTCGCCATCTTCGGGCGACCAAGTGACGCGATAGGTGTAGTTTGCCTACCGCTTTGCCACTGTGGGCGATTTCACTTGAGTCAGGCCTGAGCGCGACGCCATCACTTTCATTTCGCTCTGATGCCTCTGCGTTAGAGCCTTTGCAGATTAGTGCTAGGATTTGCCGATGAATACTGCAACCATTACCAGCGAAGCGCTGTCCCTTCCCGTGCAACAACGGGCGGAATTGGCAGCGCAGCTTTTGTCCAGCCTTGATGCACTGTCCGAGTCCGAAATTGAACCGCTTTGGTTTCAGGAAGCGGCGCACCGGGCCTCGGAAATGGATCAAGGCTTGTCCAAGCGCACTCCAGCTGAGGAAGTGCGAAGGCAAGCAAATGCTTTGCTCAAGTGAGCTACTTTTTTAACGAAGCCGCGCGTTGAGCACCTTGAGCATGTGGCCTACTACGAGTCTTGTCAGGTTGGACTCGGCGCACGATACCTGTTGGCTTTCGATGCGGCAATGGGGCGGTCTGCCAAACTCCAGAGCGCTATCGCGTCGAGTTTCCACCTTCCATTCGCAAGTACCGTTTACCAGGTTTTCCTTACAACATCCTCTATCGAATCGTGGATTCGGAAATTGAAGTTCTGGTGGTTGCCGCGCATCGTCGGCGGCCAGGCTACTGGTTGGGCCGGCTTTAACTGGTCGCCCAAGACGGATGCCTGCGGCCCCCGCGTTGTCCTTGCTCTCGACGCATTCGCCGAGGTGGAATCATGAACACAGTCATTCTTGAGGTTCGCTCCCTGGCGGACACGCTTGCAGATGCAGCCAGCGCCATGAAATCGGGTCGCGCCGAGGGCGAGGCTCGCATTGGCTTTGCCACGCCCGAGTTGCTGTGGCAGGTGCTCACGGTCAAACGATGGGCGTTGCTCAAAGCAATGTGCGGGGCAGGTGCCATCTCGATCCGCGAGGCGGCCAGACGCGTCGGGCGTGACGTGAAGGCGGTGCACGGGGACGTGGTGGCCTTGTTGGATGCAGGCGTTCTCAGTCGTGCGGCAGAGGGGGGCGTTGTATTCCCCTTTGAGGCGGTAAAGGTTGAGTTCATGCTTGAGGCGGCGTAGATAGAGCACCAGAAAAGTTCTCAGTCCCGGCGGTCGCGCCAGCGGTAATAGAGCATGGCGGTTATCGCCAAGCGCTTGACCAGCGCGTTGGCTGCAATGGGCCGCGGCTGCTGGGTCACCCACTGCTCAAATGGGACTGTGCTCGCCCATTCTGGTCGACAAAAAGTACAGAATATGGTACATTTTAGGTGTCGACAGAATCGACGTCCCAGTTAGTTAGTCAATAGAGTAAAAGTCATGAACGTCCTTTCCTTTACCGAGGCCAGATCCGGCTTTAAGGCGGTGATGGACACTGTTTGCAAAGATCACGAGCCGACAGTGATCACGCGCGTTAGCGGCGATCACATCGTTATGTTGTCTCTTGAAGACTTCAATAGCATGCAGGAAACAATGCACCTGCTCAGCTCAGCGAAGAATGCCACCAGACTGATGGAGTCCATTGCTCAACTTCGAGCTGGTAAAGCCAAACCACGAGCTTTGATTAAAGATGGCCAACCAGAAAACGAAGAACAAACAGCAGGCTAAAGCGGTCGCTGTGTCCTGGACGGACCACGCATGGGAAGAGTATCTCTGGTGGCATAAAAACGACCCAAAGATTGTTGAAGAGATCAACGGCCTGATTGAGGAATGCAGGAGAGATCCATTTAAAGGTACTGGGAAGCCGGAGCCTTTAAAGGGTGATCTGAGCGGTTTTTGGTCGCGACGTATCACAAAAGAGCATCGTCTGGTGTACCTCCCTGAGGACAGCACGATTTACGTGGTTCAGTGCAAATTGCACTACTGATCCGACTGGTATCCAATTTCTCTGAATTGTGAGCCTGCTTTTTGGGGAATGGTTGGCCTCCAACGTTGGAGCACCAGAAAAGTTCTCAGTCCCGGCGGTCGCGCCAGCGGTAATAGAGCATGGCCGTTATCGCCAAGCGCTTGACCAGCGCGTGGGCTGCAATGGGCCGCGGTTGCTCCAGCGGCAACAGCGCCTCACCACCGAGCGCGGCATCAACCAGAATCGGCCCCAGCGCTGTGGCCAGCGCCACACCGCGCCCGTTGCAACCCATCCAGCTGTACAGGCCTTCGTCGAGTCGGTGAAAACGCGGCAGTTTGTCTGGGGTGGCGGCGAACACACCGTGCCAGACATAGTCGAAACGAACCTTCCCCAAGGCATCGAGCTGCGGAAAGAGTTTGTGCAGTCGCGCCCCAATGCGCTGGCGTAGTCTGGCATCAAAACCGAGCGGGATGATCAAGGACCCCCCCGTCACCAGTCGGCCGCTGGCGTCAAATCGGGCAAAGTGCAAATCGCCTTGGGTGTCCGACATGGCGTGATCTTGCGGCAGGATCGTCGCGCGGATCTCTGCTGGCAAAACCTGTGTCGCCATTTGGTAAGACCGTGCCGGCACTACCGACTGCGCCAGTCCAGGCCAAAGCGTGGGGGTAAAAAAGTCGGTGTAGCCCTGCGTGGCCAGAATGACTCTCGGGCTGCTCACAACGCCATGGGCGGTGCTGACCTTCCAGCCGTCGCCATGGCGCTGCAGATCCGTGACGGCAGATCGGGTGTGGATGCGGGCACCGGCAGCGATTGCTGCGCGGGCCAGGCCACGGGCAAACCCAAGCGGATTGATGTGCCCGCCAGTGGGGTTCTGCCAGCCTCCAAACCAGTAGCGTGAGCCGGTGATGGCTGCAACCTGATCCTGGTCGAGCAACTCAACCGGTGCGCCCCGGCGCTGCCACTGTTCATGGCGCGATCGTGAAACCGCCAACCGGCTGCTGCGGTGCGCTGGCTGCAGCCAGCCGTTTTGCACAGCCTCACATTCAATCTTGTGCTTTCGTATCAGGTCAAAGACGGTATTGGCAGAATCCCGTAGTACGGCGACCAGGGCTTCCCCCTTCGCAGACCCAAATTCCTGTACCAGGATGTCGGGGTCAGCGCGGGTCAGACAAGGAATCACCTGTCCGTTATTGCGCCCGGATGCACCCCAGCCAATCTCCGCCGCTTCCAGGAGCATGACGTTCACCCCCTTTTCAGCTGCGTGCAAGGCGGCGCTCAGTCCGCCAAAACCGCCACCGACAATAACCAGCTCAGCACGGTGCTCAC